>DASQEZ010000001.1:0-2927 GCA_035633415.1 Ornithinibacter sp.
AGCACGAAGGGGGCCTCGGGCACGTTCATCGACGCGCAGTGCGGCGCCCGTGCCTCGGCCACCGAGCGCACGGCCTACTCGTGCTCCTCCAGGTCCTTCGACGAGCGCGCGAGGGAGGCGGCGAGGGCGAGGTCGTGGTCGTCGTCGCCCGTGCGCCGGATGGTGCCCGCGAGCACGCGCGAGGTGACCAGCCCCTTCTCGCGCCGCACGAGCAGCTCGGGGGTGGCCCCCACGAGCCCGTCGACGGCGAACACCCACGTCGTGCGGTACTGCTCGGCCAACCGGTTCAGCAGCCACCGCACGTCGAGCGGCGCACCCGTCGTGACGTCGAGGTCGCGGGCGAGCACCACCTTGTCCAGCTGCCCGGACGTGATCCGGGCCACCGCCTCGGCCACGGCCCCCGCCCACTCGGCGGGGGAGAGAGCGCCGTCGGCGAAGGCGACGTCCAGCGGGGCGCCCGGCGCGGGCTGCCGCGCGATGGTCGGCGTGCCGGGAACGGCGGCGACGGCGGGCGCCGGCTCGACCCCGACGGTGGTCAGCCAGGCGACCCCGCCCCGGGCGCCGACCACGACCTCCGGCACGACGAGCGTCGCGCCGGACGCCGACTCGGCGGCGTAGGACACCGAGCCGAACGCGACCGGGCCCGAGCCCGGCAGGTCGACCTCGTCACGCACCACGGCACTGCCGACCAGGTCGGCCCACCAGGACTCCAGCTCGGCGATCCGACCCGGGCCGGATGCCGTGTGGCCGGCCGCCCGACCCCAGCCGACGATGCCCTCGTCGCGGCGCACCCACGAGCAGACGTCGCGGGCGCCGCCCTGGGGGATGAGCGACAGCAGCGCCGCGCCGAGCTCGGGGTCGAGCGGCACGGTGCGGGAGACGAGGGGGGCGGCCGGAGTGCCGATCGGGTCGATCGGCGGGTCGCCCGCGGGCAGCGTGGTCATCGCGCAGCAGGATACGACCCGCGGCGGGGACGGCCGACATCGATGGGAGGATGTCGCGCATGAGCCGTGCCTCCCTCGACAAGGACCCCCGCGACGTCGCTGCGATGTTCGACGACGTCGCGAGCAAGTACGACGTCACCAACGACGTCCTCTCGCTCGGCCAGGACCGGCTCTGGCGCCGCGCCGTCGTGCAGGCCTGCGAGGCGGTTCCCGGGCAGGTCGTCCTCGACATCGCCGCGGGCACGGGCACGAGCAGCGAGCCGTTCGCCGACTCGGGTGTCGACGTCGTTCCGGCCGACTTCTCGCTCGGCATGCTGCGGGTCGGCCACCGCCGCCGCTCCGACCTCGGTTTCACCGCGGCCGACGCCATGAACCTGCCCTTCGCCGACGGCTCGTTCGACGTCGTCACGATGAGCTTCGGCCTGCGCAACGTCGCCGACGCGGACACCGCGCTGCGCGAGTTCCTGCGGGTCACCAAGCCGGGGGGCCGGCTCGTGCTCTGCGAGTTCAGCCAGCCGACGAACAAGGCCTTCCGCACGGTCTACAGCAAGTACCTGATGCGCTCGCTGCCGGCCGTCGCGCGCAAGGTCAGCAGCAACCCCGAGTCCTACGTCTACCTCGCCGAGTCGATCCAGGCGTGGCCGGCCCAGCGGGCCATGGGTGAGCGCATCGCGGACGCCGGCTGGCAGGGCGTGCAGTGGCGCAACCTGTCCGGGGGGATCGTCGCGCTGCACCGGGCCACGAAGCCGCTCGCGACGACCGTTGAAGGTTAGGCCGCCCTAAGTGCAGGTGGCGGAGGAGCCGTCCTAGACTCCTGCCGTTCGTGAAGACATTCACAAGCGCCCCCGGGGCCGGCCCGCCTGCCGACCTCGCCGGGTGAGGCGTCCGTCACTCCCCCTAGGATGAGCGGGACGCCGTCTGTCCTCCCGGCGACCTGTGCCCACCTGACGCACACGAGCACCGAAAGGGGAGTTGTCCTGCGATGAGCAACCCCTACGTCCCGCTGTTGATCCTGCTGGCTCTCGGCTTCGGTTTCGCGGCGCTGTCGGTGGGCACCAGCCTCGTGGTCGGCCCCAAGCGCTACAACCGCGCGAAGATGGAGGCGTACGAGTGCGGCATCCAGCCGACCCCCCGCGCCGAGGGCGGCGGGCGCGTGCCGGTCAAGTACTTCCTCACCGCGATGCTCTTCATCATCTTCGACATCGAGTCGGTGTTCCTGTTCCCCTTCGCGGTCGCCTTCGACTCGCTCGGCCTGTTCGCCCTGGTCGAGATGGTGCTGTTCATCGTCACCGTGTTCGTCGCCTACGCCTACGTGTGGAAGCGCGGGGGGCTCGAGTGGGACTGACGACCTCCGTATGCCGCACACCCGACACGATCGCTGAGGAGGCCTGATGGGGCTCGAGGAGAAGCTGCCCGCGGGGTTCGTCCTGACGACGGTCGAGAACGTCGTCGGCTACATGCGCAAGGCCTCGATCTGGCCGGCCACCTTCGGTCTCGCCTGCTGCGCGATCGAGATGATGGCCGTCGGCACCCCCGACTACGACATCGCCCGCTTCGGCATGGAGCGGTTCTCCGCCACCCCGCGCCAGGCCGACCTGATGATCGTCGCCGGCCGGGTGTCCCAGAAGATGGCCCCCGTCGTGCGACAGGTCTACGACCAGATGCCCAACCCCAAGTGGGTCATCTCGATGGGCGTCTGTGCCAGCTCCGGCGGCATGTTCAACAACTACGCCATCGTGCAGGGTGTCGACCACATCGTTCCGGTCGACGTCTACCTGCCGGGCTGTCCGCCACGGCCCGAGATGCTGCTCAACGCGATCCTCACGCTTCACGAGCAGATCCAGAACGCCCCGCTCGGCGTCAACCGCGTCGCTGCTGCCCGCGCGGCCGAGGCTGCGGCTCTGGCCGGGACGCCCACACACGCGATGAAAGGTCTGCTCGCATGACGTCGACAGGCAGTGAAGATCGCGACGCGGCACAGTC
>DASQEZ010000002.1:0-33551 GCA_035633415.1 Ornithinibacter sp.
GGCATGGGGGTCCGGGGCATGCTGGGGGGATGGACGAGACCCGCGCGACCCTGACCGCCAAGCTGGCCGAGATCGGCGAGCAGATGGCCACGATGGAGATGAAGCCTGTCGACCAGGGGTCGATCTCGTTCGGCAAGCGGATCGGTGAGGGCACCTCGATGGCGGTCGACCGGCTCACGCAGGTGGCCGTGCACGACCAGCTCCAGGTCACCCGAGGCGAAGTGGCCCGTGCGCTGGAGAAGCTCGACGCCGGGACCTACGGGAACTGTGACGTGTGCGGGAAGCCGATCGCTCCAGGCCGCCTCGAGGCGCTGCCGTGGGCCGTGTGCTGCGTCGAGGACGCGGGCAAGCCCTGACTCCGCTGTCGATGATTGGGTGATCAGGTCAGCCGTCGGGGACGATGGCCGGGCGATGTCACTCCTCGACCGAATCCCCGCCACCCCCGACCCGGGCGCGCTCTTCGACGCGTTCGAGACCTGGGTCGGTGAGCAGGGCCTGACCCTCTACCCGGCGCAGGAGGAGGCGCTGATCGAGATCGTCAGCGGCGCCAACGTGATCCTCTCCACGCCGACCGGCACCGGGAAGAGCCTGGTCGCGACGGGTGCGCACTTCGCGGCCATGGCCAACGGGCAGCGGACCTTCTACACCGCGCCGATCAAGGCGCTGGTCTCGGAGAAGTTCTTCGCGCTGATCTCCGTCTTCGGCGCGGAGAACGTCGGCATGCTCACCGGGGACGCCGCGGTCAACGCCAAGGCGCCGATCGTGTGCTGCACCGCAGAGGTGCTTGCCAACATTGCCCTGCGCGAGGGCGCGGACGCCGACGTCGGCCAGGTGGTGATGGACGAGTTCCACTTCTACTCCGAGCCCGACCGCGGCTGGGCCTGGCAGGTGCCGCTCCTGCTCATGCCCGACACCCAGTTCCTGCTGATGTCGGCCACGCTGGGCGAGACGGCGTTCTTCGAGGAGGACCTCACGAGCCGCACCGGACGCGAGACGGTCGCCATCACCGGAACGGAAAGGCCTGTCCCACTTGAGTTCTCATGGGTTCTCACCGCCGTACACGAGACCATTGAGCTGTTGCTGCGCGACGACCGGGGCCCGATCTACGTGGTGTCCTTCACCCAGGCGTCAGCAGTGGAGCAAGCCCAGGCACTGACCAGCGTCGAGCTCGTGTCGAGCGCGCGCAAGGCCGCCATCAAGGACGCCGTGGGCGGGTTCCGCTTCGGCAAGGGCTTCGGGCACACCCTGCGGCGGCTGGTGCTGCACGGGGTGGGGGTGCACCACGCCGGGATGCTGCCGAAGTACCGCCGGCTCGTCGAGACCCTCGCCCAGGCCGGGCTGCTCGCCGTCATCTGTGGCACCGACACCCTCGGCGTCGGCATCAACGTGCCGATCCGTACCGTGCTGCTCACCTCGCTCACCAAGTACGACGGGCGCAAGCAGCGGGTACTGCGGGCGCGCGAGTTCCACCAGATCGCGGGCCGGGCCGGGCGGGCCGGCTTCGACACCGTCGGTTACGTGGTGGTGCAGGCCCCCGAACACGTCGTGCTCAACGCGAAGGCCCTCGCCAAGGCCGGAGAGGACCCGAAGAAGCGCCGCAAGGTCGTGCACAAGAAGCCCCAGGAAGGCACCCTGACGTACACCGAGGCCACCTACGACCGGCTCGTCACCGCCGCACCCGAGCCGCTCACCTCCAAGATGCGGGTCAACCACGCGATGGTGCTCAACGTGCTCGACCAGTGGGAGGGCCAGCAGGCGGCGCTGCACACCCTGCTGCTGGGCAACCACGAGACGCCCGAGCGTCGCGAGGCCCTCGTCGAGCGGGCCGTGCAGGTGATCGCCTCGCTGTTGCGGGCCAAGGTGGTAGAGCCCGACGACGGTTCGACCCTCGAGGAGTGGCTCCCCGCCGACCTCCCGGATGCCGTCGCGCCCCCGCCCGACCCGGGCGGGCCCGATGCCGGCGCCGACGACGGGGCCGGGGGCGAGGCGGACGGCATCCCGGGGCCTGCTGCAGCCGACCTCGGCCCGATCGGCGAGCTGCTCGCCGCCGCCGGCCACCGCTCCGACCCAGCAGGCACCTCGTCCGTGGGCGGCGAGCCGCTTCCGGCGGCCCGGGCCGACGAGGTCAGGGAGGTCGGCGCGCTGGAGCACTTCGTGCGCGGCGACCAGCGGCGCTACGCCGAGGGCCCGTTCCAGGTCGCCCTCGACCTCGGCGACGGGTTCGCACTGAACCAGCCGCTGTCGGCCTTCGCGCTGGCCGTGCTCGAGATGCTCGACCCCGAGGCGCCCGGATACGCCCTCGACGTGGTCAGCGTGATCGAGGCGACCCTCGACGACCCGCGGCCGGTGCTGATGGCCCAGCGCTTCGAGGCACGCGGCGAGGCGGTCGGCGCGATGAAGGCCGACGGCATGGACTACGAGGACCGGATGGACGCGCTCGACGACGTCAGCTGGCCGCGCCCGCTCGCCGAGGAGCTCGAGGCCGCGCTGCGCGTGTACCGCCAGACCCACCCGTGGGTCGACCCGCGCGGCCTCTCACCGAAGTCCGTGGTGCGCGAGATGTACGAGCGCGCGATGACGTTCGGCGAGTTCGTCGCCCACCACAAGCTCTTCCGCGCCGAGGGCGTCGTGCTGCGCTACCTCACCGACGCCTACCGCGCGCTGCGCTCGACCGTGCCGACATCGGCGCGCACCGAGGAGCTCGACGACCTCGTCGAGTGGCTCGGGGAGGTGGTGCGACACACCGACTCGAGCCTGCTCGACGAGTGGGAGGCGCTCGCCAACCCGACCGACGAGGTGCTCACCGAGGGCCGCGTGCCCAGTGAGGACCGTGCCCTCTCGGCGAACCCGCGCGCGCTGCGGGTCATGGTGCGGCAGAGCATGTTCCGTCGCGTCGAGCTGGTCTCCCTCGGGCGTTTCGCCGCGCTGGCCGCGCTCGACGGGGGCCTCACCGAAGAAGAGTGGGCGAACGCGGCCGCGGGCTACCGCGCGGAGTACGACGACCTGGGCACCGGGCCACAGGCCCGCGGGCCCGCCTTCTTCCGGGTGGTCGAGGAGGAGGACCACTGGGTCGTGGCCCAGATCCTCGACGACCCCGACGGCGACCGGGACTGGCGGATCACCGCCGAGCTCGACCTCGCCGCCACGGATGACGCCGGCGAGCTCGTCCTGGTGACCACCGGCTTCGGCCCCACCTGAGCCACCCCCACGAGCCCCACCTGCGGTGACGGCACGGATCTCCACGCGATCTCCACACGGCCACCACACGAGTCCCACGCATGCGCACCACGCTGACCCCAGGACCGGCAGGCGGGCGCAGGGGCCCGCCGGGCGGAACGCAGGAGCAGGGGACGGCTCGGCCTTCCCGCGCTCAACTCCAAGGAGGAGGTCGTGGACATGTTTGCACACGCGGGAAGCAGAGTCCTGGGTGGCCTGATCGCGGGGGTGGCGGCGACGGCGTTGGCCGTGACCCCATCGATGGCCGCAGGCCCGGGCGGCGGAGGCGGCGGAGGCGGCGGAGGCGGCGGGGGCGGCGACACCACCGGGTCGCTCTACTCCGATCTGGTGCTCGTCCTGCGCGCAGAGAACGGGACGCCCGTCCTCAAGAAGTACGTCGTGCCGGCCACCGCCGAGACGGAGGAGGTCGTCGAGTACTGCGTGCAGCCGATCTCCTACGCCGCTGTCGCCGGAGTCGGGTCGTCGGTGAACCCGGTCGACGGTCGCGACGTGTGGGTGCTTCCGCTCCAAGGTGAGTGGATCGGGCTCCCCGGGCCGCTTCCCGTCGAGGAGATCGAGGCCTGTGACCCGATGCCGCAGTACGCGATGTTCGCCAAGGAGGCCGAGCTCGAGCGCCTCAACCTCGCTCGTACTGCGGACAGAGTCATCGCGCAGAAGATCGCCGATGTCCAGCTGAAGCTGAGGTTCGCGGAGGAGATCGCCCTCGAGCCGACCGGTCGCATCACCTTCGACGGCCGCACCATCGACGCGTCCCCCGAGAACGCGGGGATGTACCAGTCCCTGATGAAGAGCGGGACCATCCCGGGGCTTCCGGACGACATGGACGGGCCACCCGCGCTGGTGGGACCCACCCCGGACGACGCCACGGCGAACAGCCAGTTCGACGCGTGGGAGCTCGCCGCCATGACCATCGGTGCGGCAGCGAGCAAGTCCGTACCCCTGAGCATCGACGCGGTCGAGTACTACAACCGCGTCATCGGGTTCCCGCCACCGGCAGACGCCACGGCGGAGCCGCCGGTGCCCCCCTACGACTCCCCATGGGGCGTCGAGTTCGTCACCTCCGCCGACCCCGACGCGACCGACACCATCTCGATGGCAGGCTCGGAGCAGTTCGTGGACTACAGCGGATTCACCTACACCCGGTCGCAGACCTTCAAGGGCAGCGTCACCTGGCTCGACGTACCGACGCTGACGTGGAAGGTCAGCAGGATCACGGACGTGGTGCCGTTCACCAACCTGTCCGGTACCGAGATCGGCACGCGGACGCTGACCGGCATCACGGCGTTCGCGCAGCTCGCGGATGACGTGCGGGCCATGTGCAACTTCGTCCCGGACAACACCTTCCTCCCCGGCTTCTACATGGACGTCCCGGGTGTGGACACCACCTCGGCCCAGGAGAAGGCCATCCGCGACCCGGCGGTCGACCTCGGCACGCTGCCGGAGAACGTGTTCCGGACCTACCCCTTCCAGCTGACGGCATCCCTGCTCAACCCCTGGGGCGGCACCCTCATCGACGAGGCCCAGCTCCTCATCACCATCGACGCCGAGGCCCCCTTCGTCGACGGTGCTGTCACCGCGACGGCTGCCGACGGTCAGTCGCTTCCCTTCAGTGCGGACGCCAACGGCGACCTCGTCGGGAAGTGGGGACCCGACACTGGGTTCCCCGTGGACCGGGGCTACAACGTCTCCACGACGTTCGACGTCACGGTCGCCGACGGAGCACCGCTCGGTGCCTACACCGTCACCCTCGCGCTGATCGACGTCGATGACCCGGCGACGGTTCTCGCCCAGGAGACGGGCACGATCACCGTGAACGCCAACCTCCCCACCGTGATGTGGGGCGACGCCCTGCCGAAGTACGTCACCCAGGGTGTGTCGATGACGCTCCCGTTGCGGGTCTACTCGCCAGCACCAGCCACCGGTGAGCTGACTCTCACCGTGACCGGCCCCGGTGACGACGATGCGACGACGGAGACCGAAGCCACCGCAGCCGGTGACGTGAAGGTCCACGCCAGTGACGGAACGGACATGGTGCCCATGCCGCTGGATCTGATCAACGGTGTGCTCGTGGGCACCTGGGACGCCGCGCTCATTGCCGGGTACACCGACGTGACGTGGTACGTGACGGTCGCCGAGGGAGCGCTGGTGGGCAACTACGCCTTCGGCGTCACCCTGACCGGCGGCAGCACGCTCGCGCCCGACCCCATCCTCGTGGTGGTCTTCGCACCGGAGGCCCACGGCGAGCAGCCGCCTGACGCCGGCGAGGACACCACCGCTCCGGTCGCCACGGTGACGCCGGTCGGCACCTTGGGCTCGACTGCCGAGTTCACGCTCGCCGCCGACGAGACGGAGGTGACCTTCGAGTGCATGCTGACGACCGACGGTACTGCCGGGGACTGGGAGGCCTGCATGTCTCCCAAGACCTACAGCGACCTGCAGCCGGCGGACTACGTCTTCTCCGCCCGTGCGACGGACAAGGATCTCAACGTCTCGGCCATCGTCACGACGCCCAGCTGGACCGTCGAGTCGCTGGTCGTCACCAAGGACGCGGACTTCACCGGTGACGGCAACGCCGACGTCGTGGCTCGCGACACCTCCGGGAACCTCTGGCTCTACCCGGGCAACGGCACCGGCGGCTGGCTCCCGCGCCAGTTCATGGGGACAGGCTGGAGCAACGCCACCAGCCTGGTCGGCCCCGGGGACTTCTCCGGCGACGGAAACCCCGACGTGCTGGCCCGCGACACCGCAGGCGTGCTGTGGATGTACAAGGGCGACGGCAAGGGCTCCTGGCTCCTGCCCAGTGTGAAGGTAGGCGCCGGCTGGAACAGCATGCGATCCATCCTCAGCTGAACCGAGGACCGTGGCGTCGCGTCGCGCCGCACCGCGGCGTGGCGCCACGGCGCGATGGACGGCTCCGGGACTCGGACCGTCAGAGGACCTCGTCATGAGCAGACCCATCGTCGAACACCAGCCACACCCCATGTCTCCCGCGTCGCATATCGGACGCGAGGCGGCCGGATCGGCCGACAATGTCTCCATGCAGACCGTGCTGGTCGTCGAGGACGAGCGCGACATCCGTGAGCTCCTGCGGCGCTACCTGACCAGGGCCGGGATGGTGGTGCTCACCGCCCCGACCGGGGCCAAGGCCCTGCTCGAGCTCGAGCAGACCCGGCCCGACCTCGTCCTCCTCGACCTGGGGCTGCCCGACGTGGACGGCATCGAGATCCTCGAACGGGCGACACCCGCCATTCCGGTCATCATCCTCACCGCCCGCGCGGCCCTGCCCGACCGCATCGCCGGGTTGCGCGCCGGAGCCGACGACTACGTCGTCAAGCCGTTCAGCCCGACGGAGGTCGTGCTGCGCGTGCAGGCGGTCCTCGCCAGGCGACCCTTCGAGGGCGCTGGCCGCGTGCGGTCCTTCGACGGCGGCCGGCTGCAGATCGACCAGGCTCGCCACCGGGCGGTCCTCGACGGCAGCGTGCTGTCCCTGACCCCGAGCGAGTGGAACCTGCTCGTCGCCCTCACGAACACCCCCGGACGGGTCTTCAGCCGTCACGAGCTCGTCGAACGCATCGGGGGCGGCGCCTTCGAGGGCTACGAGCGTGCGGTCGACTCGCACGTGAAGAACTTGCGCCACAAGCTGGGGACGGACGGGCAGCACGTCGTCGAGACCGTCGTCGGGTTCGGCTACCGTTCTGGAGCGCACGAGGATGACTGACCGGCGTCCCCTGCGCCCCCTGGAGGTGCGCCTGCTCACCGGCTTCCTGGTGGTGTCGGTCGCCGCCGTCGGCGTGCTCTTCGTCGGCAGCGTGGTCCCCCACCTGCTCGCCCAGGCCGGTCGCCGGGAGGCCGTCGACACCGGCTGGCTCGTCCTGGCCACCGTCGTCGCGCTGGCCACGGCGATCGTCGCCTCGATCCTGGCCACCCGGCGCCTGCTGACTCCGCTGGCAGTGGGGCTCGAAACAGCCAGGGCCTTCACCGCCGGCGACCACTCCGCCCGCGTTCCCGACCTCGGCCGGCCCGAGCTGGCCGAGCTCGTCGACGCCCTCAACGCGGCCGCCGCCGAGGTCGAGCGGTCCGAGCAGGACCGCCGGCGTCACACCGCGGACATCGCCCACGAGCTGCGCACCCCGCTCACCGTTCTGCAGGCCGGCCTCGAGGAGCTGCGCGACGGCCTGGTGCCCCCGACCCCCGGCACCCTGGCCGCCCTCCACGACCAGGCGACCCGGCTCGGCCGGGTGGTCGACGAGCTGGCCGAGCTCTCCGCCGTGGAGTCCGAGGGGCTGCAGCTCACACTCGCGCCCGTGGACCTCGGGATGGTCGCCGAAGGCGCCATCGCGACCCGCGCCCGGCCGATGACGGAGGCCGGCCTCACGTGGCGCGCCGAGCTCGGGTCCGCCGTCGTGGTGCTCGCCGATGTCGACCGGCTCCACCAGGTGGTCGGTAACCTCCTGGCGAACAGCACGGCCTACTGTCGCCCCGGCGACACGGTCGTCGTGCGCGTGCGAACCGATGGCCGGCACGGTCTGCTCGAGGTGGTCGACACGGGTCCGGGCCTCACCGACGACGAGCGCCACCGCGCCTTCGACCGCAGCTGGCGAGGTCGGCAGGCCCGAGGGACTCCGGGCTCCGGTCTGGGCCTACCCATCGTCCGTGCTCTCGTGCTCGCGCAGGGCGGGCGGGTCCAGCTCTCCTCCGCAGTGGGAACAGGCACCAAGGTGCGGGTCGCTCTCCCTCTCGCCGGCTGAGCCCACCGGGAGGGCGGACGCCGTGACGGGTTCGCTGCGCACGTCATGGCACCGGCGGGGTCGAGGTGACACCCAGGCCCCTAGGACCTGGGGAACACCTCCAACCGGGGGCAGCAGGCACCGCTAGCGTGGGCGGGTGACGACGATGCGGCCCGGCACGGTGCACGACCTGCCCGGGGTCTACCGGGTCTGCCTCCTCACCGGCGCCGCCGGCGAGGACGCGAGCGTGCTGCACGACGACCCCGACCTGCTCGGGCACGTCTGGGCCGGGCCCTACCTGGCCTTCCCCGACGCCGTCACCCGCGTCCTGCGAGACGACCTCGGGGTGGCGGGCTACTGCCTCGCGGTCCCCGACACCGTGGCCTTCGAGCGGTGGGTCGACGACGTCTGGCTGCCGCCCCTGCGCGAGCGCCACCCGGTCGGCAGTGGTACCACCCCGGCCGACGCCGCGCTCGTCGAGCGCCTGCACCACCCCACCCGCTCGGATGCCGGGTTGCTGGCAGCGCACCCGGCGCACCTCCACGTCGACCTCCTGCCGCGGCTGCAGGGCCAGGGCTGGGGGAGGCGCGTGGTCGAGGCCGTGCTCGACGGGCTGACCCGGGCTGGTGCCACGGGCGTGCACCTGGGCGTCGACGAGGCGAACAGGGGCGCGCAGGCCTTCTACGAGCGACTGGGGTTCAGCGAGCTGAGTGGCCCACCCGGGGCGCGCTTCTACGCGATGGTGCTGCCACCCGCGAGCGGCTGAGCGCCGGTGCCACCTCGCTCACGGGGCGGCTGAGGAGTCCATCTGCTGCGAGAGGTACTGCGGCAGGCCGATGCGCATCATCGCCTCGATCTGGCTCTCGAACCAGTCGGCGTGCTTCTCCTCGTCGAGGGCCATCGCCTCGAACAGCGACGCGGTGGCGTGGTCACCGAGGTCGTGGCACTCCTTGGCGGACGCGTTGAACTGCGCCACGGCCGCGATCTCGCTCTCCAGCGCCAGGCGCATCATCTCCTCGGCGTCCTCGCCGACCCGGATCGCGTGCAGCCGCTGGATGTTCGGGTGACCCTCGAAGAACAGCACCCGCGAGATGAGGGAGTCGGCGTCGCGCATCTCGTCGATCGACAGGTCGTAGAAGACCTTGCCCAGCCTCGGGAAGCCCCAGTTGTCGAGCATCCGGGCGTGCAGGAAGTACTGGTTGACGACGCTCAGCTCGAAGGTGAGGGCGTCGTTGAGCCGCTCGACGATCCGGGGGTCAACTGGCCGCATGGCACGCCTCCGCGCTCTCGGGGACCTGGGGTGCCACATGCTCGCACACCAGTCGTCGCACCGAGAAGACGCAGGCACCACAGTCCCGGCCCGCCCCCGTGGAGCGGCACACCTGCGACAGGGTGCGCGCACCGGCCTCGATGGCCGCGACGACGGCCGCGTCGTTGACGACGTGGCAGTGGCAGACGATCACGGCTGACCCCTCTCGTGGTCTCGGCGGTGGAGTCGGTGTAGGTGAGGCTTACCTAACCAGATTGTCCACGAGTCGCTCAACTCGGCGCAGCCACCCTTCCGCAGGGCGGAACGGCGTCGTGGTCACGCCACACCCCGAGCCGGGGTCGACAACGTTCGACACCGCCTCCCGCCGTACCGGGCGGATGCCGGGCCCCGTCGCGTGGTCGTGGACACTAGAAGGATGCGCGTCGCCGGAGCCCACGTCCTCCTCACCGGCGCCACCGGCGACATCGGCCGCCGGCTCGCCGTGCACCTCTCGCGGGCCGGCGCCGACGTCACGGTCGTGGCGCGCGGCCGCGACGCGCTCGACGACGTCGCCCGTGAGGTGGGCGGGCGGGCCGTGGCCTGCGACCTCACCGAGCGGCAGTCGCTGCGCTCACTGGTGGACCGGGTCGAGGGCGGGCACCGGCCCGTCGACATCCTGGTCAACAACGCCGCCATGGAGGTCGCGGCCCACCTGGCCGACCTGGGCGCCGACGACCTCGACCAGCTGGTGCGCCTCAACCTGTTGGCGCCGGCCGAGCTCTGCCGCCAGGTGCTGCCCGGCATGCTCCGACGCCAGCACGGGCACCTGGTGAACATCTCCTCCCTCGCCGGTGTCGCGACCTTCCCCGGCCTGGCGGCCTACGGAGCCACGAAGGCGGGTCTGACCCACCTGACCTCCGGGTTGCGGGCCGACCTGCGCGGCGGGCCGGTCGGCACCCTCGCCGTCGAGCTCGGCCCGGTCAGCTCCGAGATGATGGGCCGCATCCGCGAGCACCGGCCCTCGGCGGCCGCCTTCGACCGGATGCTGCGGGCTCGCCTGCTCACGATGCTCGACCCCGACGCCGTGGCCCGCCGCGTGGTCGCCGCCGTCGAGGACGGCCGCCACCACCTGCGGATGCCGCGCCGCGCCGCGCCCGTCGCGGCGGTCACCCAGGCGCCCCGCATGGTCGTGCGGACCGTGCTCACCGGCATCCCGGGCGGCCACCACCCCGCCCGGACGACAGCCACGCCTGCGGCCGGACCGGCGGCGACCCCGTGAACAGGCGTCGCACACCGGTGCGCCGACAGATCGCCGTCGCCACCTGGCGGCCCTCGCGCGACGGCCGGATCTACGCGCGGATGGAGGTCGACGTCACCGCCGCTCTCGCCTACCTCGAGCGGGTGCGGGCCGAGTCCGGGGAGCGGGTCACGCTGACCCACGTCGTGGGCGCGGCCCTCGGCCGAGCGCTGCACGACGTGCCCGAGATCCGCGCCCGCGTCGTGTTCGGCCGCCTCGTGCCGCTGGAGACCTGCGACATCGGGTTCGCCGTCGACATCGGGGAGGGCTCCGACCTCGCGCCCGTCAAGGTCGCGGGCGTCGACCGGCTCAGCCCGCTCGAGATCGCCCGGGCCGTCGACGCCGGGGCGGCCCGGCTGCGCCGGGGCCACGACCACGCCTATCGCCGCACCTCCCGACTCGTCCAGCTGGTGCCGGCCTGGACGATGCGGCCGGTGATGGCGGCATCGAGCCTGGTCTCAGGTGGCCTCGGGCGCGGGCTCGTCGGGCAGCCCGGCTTCCCGCTCGGCACGGCCTTCGTGTCCAACGTCGGCACGCTCGGCCTCGACGAGGCCTTCCTGGCGCCCCTGCCGTTCGCCCGCACGCCGGTCTACCTCGCCGTGGGCGCCGTGCAGGACCGCGCGGTGGTGGTCGACGGGCAGGTCGTGGCCCGGCCGGTGCTCGTGCTCGTCGCCACCGCCGACCACCGGGTCGTCGACGGCGTGCACGCGGGCCGGATGGCGACGGTCGTGCGCGAGTTCGTGACCCACCCCGAGCGGCTCGACCACCCCGCCCCGTGAACAGCCGCACACCCCGTGCGTGGTCCGACGGGCACCCCCTAGGCTGGATCGCGTGACGGACCGACGGCAGGTCTCCGAGGTGGATGTCGCGGCAGTGGTCGCCGAGGAGGTGGCACGGCACGCGCCGGGCACCTCCGTGGCAGGACCGGAGTCGGGCGGGGTCCAGGTCATCCGGGTCTCGCTCGACGAGGCCGCGTTCCGTGAGCTGCTCACGGCGCTCGCCGCCACCCTCGGCCAGGGCTCGCACCTGCGGCTCGACGTGGTGGGCGGCCTGCTCTACCTCGACGTGACCGGCAGCCACGCCGGCGCCGAGGACGTCGAGCCGATCCACGACCTCGCCTCGGCACTGGGCGGGCACGTAGTCCCCGATCCCCCTGCGGCAGAGGGCTTCTCGGTGCAGGTGCCCACCGGCCTCAGCGAATGGGACTGAGGGCCGAGCTCAGCCCTCACGCAGCGACACCGGGTCCGGGCCCAGCCGGTGGGCGGTGAACCCCGCCGTCGACCGCGCGGCGACCCCCGAGCGGAACAGCAGGCTCAGCATCGACTCCAACGGCACCCGGCCCAGCCGGCCGGGGATCTTCGCGCTGCTGCTGCGGGCGCCGGACCTGACGATCGCCTCGACCCGGGCGCGGCGCGCGCGCTCGTAGGCGGCAGGACCGTCTGCGCCGTGCACTGCCACCGAGCGGGCCAGCACCACGGCGTCCTCGAGCGCCATCGCGGCGCCCTGTCCGCTGCTCGGGGACGGCGCGTGCGCGGCATCCCCGACGAGCACGGTGCGCCCACGCGACCAGGTCGGCACGGGTGGGAGGTCGAAGGTGCTGTCACCGGCGAGCTCGAGCCGACCCGCGGCCACCAGGGCCGCTGCCGGGCCCGCGTCGTCGGCGACGAGGTCCGCGAGCCACGTCAGCCACTGCTGCTGCGTCGTCTCCGCCCGCTCTCGTGGGCTGATCTGCGCGCGGGGCACGTTCGCGAACCACACGACGTCGCCGGTGGGGAGCGGGTGGGCTCCGAAGAACGAGCGTCGCCCGAAGACGAAGTGCCACGCCTGTGGGGTGAGGTCGTCGCCGAGCCGGGTGCCGCGGGTGATGCCGCCGAAGTTGGTCAGCCCGACGTAGCGGGCGTCGGGGGCGGCCGGGTCGATGGCCCGGCGCACCCGCGAGCGAACCCCGTCCGCCGCGACGAGCAGGTCCCCCTCGACGGTCGACCCGTCGGCGAGCACCGCCCGCACCGTGTCGACGTCGTCGTGCACCGACACGACCTCGGCGCCCAGCCGCACGTCCGCGCCCTCGCGGCGGGCGGCATCCCCGAGCAGCACCGCCAGGGCCGAGCGCTTCATGGTCAGCGCGACGGCGCCGTCGTCGAGGGGCACGCCCAGCGGGACGTCACCGAGGTGTCGGCCGGTCGCCCCGTACATCCGGTTGAGCCGGCTGGGGTGCCCGACCGCGCGGGCGTCGTCGAGCACACCGAGCACCTGGAGGGCGTCGAGGCCGTTGGGGGCGATCGTCACCCACGAGCCCTCGTCGGGGTCGGCGACGGCTCGGCGCTCCAGGACGGTCGCGTCGAGCCCGAGCCGGGTGGCGGCGAGCGCGACGGCCGGCCCGGCCACGCCGGAGCCGACGACGAGTAGTCTCATGACCGTCCTTCAGTACGAGGTTCGTATATTTTGATTATCGAAGGGTATGCGGAGTGGTGACACGTCGTCAACTCGTGGCCGAGCTCGGCACCTCCCTGCAGCGCTACCAGCGCAGCGTGCAGGCCTACGACGACGCCGTGGGGCGCGCGCTCGGCCTCGGCCCCGCCGACCTGCGCTGCCTCGACTGGCTCGTCGACGGCCCGAGGACCGCGGGTGATCTCGCGACGGCGACCGGGCTGCGGCCCGCGGCGACGACGGCACTGATCGACCGGCTCGAGGCCAAGGGTCTGCTCGAGCGGTTCCGCGACGAGGGGGACCGGCGCCGCGTCCTCGTGCGGATGACCGAGGAGGGCATGCGCTCGACCTACGCCATGTATGCCCCGCTGGTCGAGGAGGGCCAAGGCCTGTTCGCGCACCACACCGTGGCCGAGCTGACCGCGATGAGGGACCTGGTCGACGCGATGCGCGAGCTCACCGACCGGCACCGGGACGGGATCGCCGACCGGCGCGGGTAGACGCCGCGACCCCGGGCTCAGGCCAGCAGCGCCTGGCCCAGGATCTCGCCGGGGGCCGCACCGGGAAGCACGGCGAAGACCGCCGACCCGATCGGGGTGGTCCACAGGTTGAGCAGGTCCACCTCGGCCAGGCGGCGCTGCACCGGCAGGAACTGGAGCACCGGGTCCGCCTGGTAGGCGATGAAGACCAGCCCGCTCGAGCTCGTCGCACCCCCTTCGGGTGGGTCGTCGTAGGAGTACGGCCGGCGCAGGAACCGCTCGTGCGGTGCGGTGGCGTGCGCCCGCCGGATGTGCGCGGCGTCGTCGACGCGGTGGAACCCCAGCTCGTCGACGGCCTCGAGGTCCGGGGCGTCGTCGACCGACCCCCCCGTGACGGGCGCCCCGGTGTCGAGGCGTCGGCCGATGGCGTTCTCCCGGGAGAGCCGGTCGGCGCGGTCCCACGCGTCGAGGTCCATGGCGATGCGCCGCACGACCACCGAGGTCCCACCACGCAGCCAGGCCGGCGCCTGCTCGCCCACCCAGAGCAGGGCACCGTCGACACCGGCCACGTCGGGCTGCACGGTGCCGTCGACCTGCCCGAAGAGGTTGCGCATCGGCACCCCGGTGCCCTCGTGCGGCTCGCGGAAGCCGCGCTGCACCCAGCGCACCCGGGCCAGGTCGGCCACACCGGCGAGCAAGCGACGCTGCGCGTGGGCCACGGTGGTGGGGCTGGTCGCACAGATCTGCAGGAGCAGGTCGCCGCCGCTCCAGCGTTCCTCGAGCCGGTCGATGGGCAGGGCGGGCAGGGGGACCAGCCAGTCCGGCACCGGTGCACCCGCGAGGTCGACGACCGCACGGCCGATGCCGATGGTGACGGTGAGCTGGGCCGTCACCGCCGCGAGCTCGGGCTCGAGGTCGGTCAAGGTGCCGCGCCCCGAGGTGAGCCGCTCGATGTCGTCGGTCCAGACGGTCAGCAGCCGGCGGACCGCGCCGGCATCGGCCCCCGGCACGAGGTCGAGCGCCACGAGGGTGGCGTGCGCGGGGGGCGGCTCGAGGATGCCGGCCTGGTGCGCCCCGCGGAAGCCCGCCGGCCGGGCGACCGCCCCGGCGCCGTCGGGTGCCGGGCGCGGTGCCGACGTCGAGGCCGGCTCCGTCGCCGGTGCCGCGGGCGGAGCTGCGGCGCGGGCCCCGACCACGGTCGTCACGGCTGCGCCGGCGGCCAGGCCGGCACCGGCGAGCCCCGAGAGCAGGACCGTGCGGCGGTCGGAGCCGAGCGCACGGTCCTGCCGGGGTGAGGTCACGACGCGGAGGGCGTCGGGACGTACGACTCCTGGGCCCCGGCGAACGAGCGCACGGGCACCGTGAAGGTGACGTCCCCACCGCTCGTCGTCAGGGTCACGGTCGTGCTCGTGCCGTTCGCGAGCGACCCGGTCAGCTGCAGAAGCATCACGTGGTCGCCACCGGGCTGCAGCACGTAGGAGCCGCCCGCGGGGACGACGAACCCGCCCTGCTTGGGCTGCATCTGCATCTGGCCGGAGTCGTTCTTGACCGTCTCGTGCAGCTCGACGGCACCGGCCGCCGGGCTGGAGCCGCCGGTGATCGTGATCTCCGTGTCGGAGGTGTTGCGCAGGCTGCCGAACATGGCGCTCATCGCACCCATGCCGGCCATGTCGTCCATACCGGAGGAGGCGGTGGCGCTCGGCGACGGCATCGACGACATCTCGCCGCCGGCCATGGGTGCGTCGACGGCCTTGACCCAGCCGTCGTCGAGGGTCAGGCCGCTGGACACGGCCGAGGAGGATGCCGCCGGCGTGGCGCCGGTGCTGTCGGCGGAGTCGGACCCGCAGGCGGCCAGGCCGCCGGCGAGCAGGAACGTGGTGCAGAGGACGGCGACCCGACGGGTCGCGAGGGTACGGCTGGGCACAGGAGTCTCCTGGAGTGCGTGCGGGCATCACCCGCGGGGGGTCGGGGGTCGGTGGCCGGACGGCCCGGGACCCCGGACCGGCTCAGCAGGTGCGCAGCGGTGGAGCCCGGCCCCCGACGGGGCGAACCGTGCGACCGGCGAGGCGACGGACCGGGCCCACTCCCGGGAGCGGAGCGAGCGTGACCAGCACGTGCGGGACCCGCAGCACCGTGAACATTCGGGCCACCACGGCCCGGACCACGTCCTCGCCGAGGGTCAGCAGCAGGCCCGCCAGCACGGTGGCGAGCAGGTGTGCGGCGAGCATCGACCCGGTGAGGTGGAGCCCTGCCGGCAGCGAGGGGCCGTTCCCGGTGGCGGCGACGGCTCCGTGGACGTGCCCGTGGGCGCCGAGGGCCGTGCCGCCCTGCGACGGGGCCATGGCCACGAGCGCGAGGTGTGTGACGACCTGGCCGGCGCCGACCGCCAGCACCATCCGCGGCAGGGAGGTCCTGGTGCGCACGGTGAGCCAGACCAGCGGCCCGACGAGCAGGAGGAGGACCACGGCGGGGAGCGGCCGCAGTGCCGGGCCGCCGCCCATCGCGTGGGCCGAGCCGCCGAGACCGACGACCACCAGGGTCGCCACGGCCGCGCGCAGCTGGCGCACCGTTCGACCTGCGGACCCGTTCACGGGGCCGAGGGTACCTGCCGGGACGGGAGAAGGCCGCGGCCAGACCGCACCCCGGAACCCCGACCCCCTCGTCACGCGCTCCGCCCGCCTCGCGCCGTCAGGGGGAATGACACCGCCGTCAGGGGGAATGACAACGAGGAACGGCCCCTGGATCCGCCGGGGGCCGCTCCTCGTTCTGTGCGCAAGGGGGGATTTGAACCCCCACGCCCTTTCGGACACTGGCACCTGAAGCCAGCGCGTCTGCCGTTCCGCCACTTGCGCGTGACGCTCGCGTGAGCCGTCCCAGTGTGCCCGATGCACCCGGCATCCCACAAAATGAGCTCGAACTCAGGACAGCGCCGGGGCCTCCGTGCCGTCGGCGAAACCACTGACGCCACGGGTGCCTCGGTTGCCGCGGGGCCTGAGCCGCACCCCGGGAAGCACGGGCGCCGGGATCCGGGGGACCGGCCCCACGTACCCGGGGACCGTCCCGAAGCGCTCCGGCCCGTCCTCCCACGCCGACCGGGCAGCGACGACGTCGTCGTGCGAGCGGCCGATGAAGTTCCACCACATGACGACCTCCTCGTCGAACGGCTCGCCACCGAGCACGAGCACCCGCGCCCCGTCGGCCCCTGCCGCCAGCGTCACCCCACCCGGATGCCGCGCCGCCCCGACCACACCCAGCTCGGCCCGTGCGACCGCGAGGTCGCCGACCGTCACCGACCCGGCATCCACGAGCACCGAGACCTCGAAGCCGTCCGGCACCGGCAGCACGACCGACGCCCCACCGGCGAGCACCACCTCGGCACCCAGCAGTGGCGTCTCGACCCGGACCGGCGACACCGACCCCCACAGGGCCCCGACGAACACCTGGGCCCGCACCCCGTCGCCGAGCTCGAGCACGGGCGGCACGTGGTTCTCGAACCGCGGCTCGACGTCGGCGGCCGCCGACGGCAACACCACCCACAGCTGCGCCCCGTGCAGCACGGTCGTGGACGGCGTCGACACCTCCGAGTGCGAGATGCCCCGCCCGGCCGTCATCAGGTTGACCTCTCCCGGGCGCACCATCGCCACGGTCCCCAACGAGTCGCGGTGCTCGACCTCGCCGCTGAAGAGCCACGACACCGTGGCCAGCCCGCAGTGCGGGTGCGGTGCCACGTCCATGCCACCCGTGGCCGACACGTCGTCGGGCCCGTAGTGGTCGACGAAGCACCAGGCCCCGACGAACGAGCGCTCCCTGGCCGGCAGGGTTCGCCGCACGGTCATGGACCGCGGCCCCCCGAGCGGCACCTCACGGGGCACGATGAGCTGCACGCCGTCGTTCATCCGTCCACGGTACGGGCCGCGCCGTTGAGGGCGTACCCGGCCCCGGCGGATAGTCTTGCGAGACCGCTGCCGACCCGAGCCCACGTGGAGGAGGTGCACCCATGGGACTGTTCGACCGCCTCGAGGCGGGGCTCGAACGCGCCGTCCAGGGCACGTTCGCCAAGCACCTGCGCTCCGCCGTGCACCCCGTCGAGATCGCCAGCCACATCAGACGGGCCATGGACGACCGCGCCGTCACGGGCTCCGGGCGCGCCATCGTGCCCAACGTGTTCACCATCGAGCTGTCCCCGGGTGACTACGACCGCCTCCACCCCGACCTGCAGAGCGTCGAGATGGACCTCGTCGCCGCCGCCGAGGAGCACTGCGACGGCCAGCGCTACCAGCCGGCCGGCCCGATCGACATCATCTTCGAGGAGCACGACGACCTCGAGACCGGCGTGTTCCGCATCCGGCCCTCCAAGGCGTCGCGCCCGCGTGCGACCGGTCAGACCGGGGCGGAGCGGGCCCTGCGCCCGCAGCAGCAGCCGGATGCCGGCGCGGCGGCTGCCGTCGCCGGCGCGGGTGCCGCGGCCGCGGGCGCCGCCCCCAGCCGGAACAACCCGCCCGCGTCGCGCGAGGACGGCGACGCTACGGCACGGCATCCGGCACCGCCCGTCCCGGCGCGCCCGAAGCGGGTCAACCCGGCCGACCGCCCCTGGCTCGACGTCGACGGCGAGCGCTACCCCCTCATGGGTGCGATCACCATCCTGGGCCGCGACGACAGCGCCGACATCATCCTCGACGACCCCGGCATCTCGCGCCGGCACAGCGAGCTGCGGGTGACGACCGACGGCCCGCACTTCGTCACGACCATCCGCG
Source organism: Ornithinibacter sp. (assembly GCA_035633415.1). Taxonomy (GTDB): domain Bacteria; phylum Actinomycetota; class Actinomycetes; order Actinomycetales; family Dermatophilaceae; genus Fodinibacter. The sequence goes on from DASQEZ010000002.1 coordinate 18,171, forward strand.
ACCTCGGCTCCACCAACGGAACCTTCGTCAACGGCGAGCGGATCACGAGCGAGCACCTCGACGACGGCGACCGGGTGACCGTGGGGCGCACCTCCATCACCTTCCGCGGGGGCCGGAGGTGACCCCGCCGTGTTGAGCGAGCTCACCCTGACCGTGATGCGGCTCGGGTTGCTGGTGCTGATGTGGTTCTTCGTCTTCGCGGTCGTGGGCGTGCTGCGCGGCGACCTCTACGGCACCCGCGTCAAGCACCGCGGCGCGAACACCGGCAAGGCGGCTGCCCGAGGCGTCGCCCCGGCACCGCACGGTGCCGCACGCCCGGAGAAGAAGAAGGGCTCCCGCGGCCGCAAGGGCCCGACCCGGCTCGCCGTCACCGCCGGCCCGCTCGCGGGCACCACGCTGCCGCTGCGCCCGGCCGGAACGCTCATCGGGCGCAGCCCGGAGTGCGCCCTCGTGCTCGACGACGACTACGCGTCCGGGCGTCACGCGCGGATCTTCCAGGACGACGACGGCACGTGGAGGGTCGAGGACCTCCGCTCCACCAACGGCACCTTCCTCGGCGCGACGCGCCTCACCGAGCCCCGCGAGGTCGCGGTCGGCAGCGTGCTGCGGATCGGCCAGACCGTCGTCGAGCTGCAGAGGTAACGCATGCCCTTCGCGTTCCACTACGCAGCCCGCTCCGACGTGGGCATGGTCCGCTCCAACAACGAGGACTCCGGATACGCCGGCCCCCACCTGTTGGCCATGGCCGACGGGATGGGCGGCCACGCGGGCGGTGACGTCGCCAGCTCGACGGTCATCGGCACCCTGGTCCGCCTCGACGGCGAGGCCCTCGGCGGCCGCGACGTCAGCCACGCCCTGCTCGAGCGCATCTCCGCCGCCAACACCGAGATCGGCGACCGGGTGCACGCCGACCCGCGCCTGGACGGCATGGGCACCACGCTCATCGCGCTGCTGCGGGCCGGCGACAAGATCGTGCTCGCGCACATCGGCGACTCCCGGGCGTTCATGGTGCGCGAGGGCGTGGTCACCCAGATCACCAAGGACCACTCGTTCGTGCAGAACCTCGTCGACGAGGGGCGGATCACCGCGGACGAGGCACAGAACCACCCGCAGCGCTCACTGGTGACCAGGGTGCTCACCGGCGCCCCCGACGACGAGCCCGATCTCGTCGTGCGCCAGGGACGGATCGGCGACCGCTACGTTCTCGCGTCCGACGGCCTCACCGACTACGTCGCGCGCGACACCGTCCACGAGGTGCTCACGACCACCGCCGACCCGGGGGAGGCCGCCGACCGGCTCGTGGCCCTGGCCCTGCGCGCCGGCGCGCCCGACAACGTCACCGTGGTCGTCGGCGATCTCGTCGACATCTCCCACCGGCCGGCCCCGCCGACCCAGCCCCAGGTGGTCGGCGCCGCCGCGGCCCGGCCGACGGGCACCCGGCCGATCCCCACCACGCCGGCCGCGAAGGCCGCCGCTCTCACCCAGGAGGCCACTCGCGGCAGCGGCGACCCCGACGACGACGGCGTGACCCTCGCCGAGGAGGGCCCCCGTTCGCGTCGCGGCACCGCGCTGCGACTGGCCGCCCTGCTGGTGGTGCTCGTCGTCGTGGTGGCCGGCGGCTCCTACGCGGTGTACGCGTGGTCCCAGCAGCAGTACTACCTCTCCGAGCAGGACGGCGTGGTCACCGTGTTCCGCGGGGTCGACCAGACCCTCGGCCCGATCTCGCTGTCGAGCCCGGAATACTCCACGACGATCGCGGTCGAGGACCTGCCCGCCTCCTACCAGGACAGCCTGCGTCAGGGCATCGAGGTCGACGACCGTGCCGCTGCCGACGCCAGGGTCAGTGACCTGCGCCTGCAGGCGCAGGCCTGCCGGTGGGCCCAGCTCAACGGCGAGGTGTGCCGCACCGTGCCGGCCACGTGGACTCCGCCGACGCCCACCCCCACGCCCACCGCCACCCCCACGCCCAGCCCGTCCACGAGCGGTGTGCCGGGCCCCACCCCGGCTTCCTCGCCGTCGCCGACCGGCTCACCGGTGACCTCATGAGCGTCGTGTCGTCCTACGCACCCCGCCGGGGCCGCAACATCGAGCTGGTGCTCGTCGTTGCCGCCGTGGCGATCGTGCTGCTCGCCTACCTCAACGTCGAGCTCTCCACCTCCGGCGAGGTCCCGCCCGGCACGCTCACCCTGGTCGGTGGCTACCTCGCCCTCGCCCTCGGCTTCCACTTCGTGCTGCGCTGGCGCGCCTCGTACGCCGACCCGCTGATGTTGCCGATCATCACCCTGCTCAACGGGCTGGGCCTGGTGATGATCCACCGCATCGACATCGCGAACGGCAAGTCGATCGCCGACGGCGTGGCCCTGCGCCAATTGCTGTGGACCGCCGTCGCCATGGTGATCGCGGCCGTCGTGCTCATCGTGCTGCGCGACCACCGGGTGCTGCGCCGCTACACCTACCTCGCGGGGGCGGTCGGTTTCGGGCTGCTGCTGCTCCCGCTGCTGCCCGTCATCGGCACCTCGATCTACGGTTCGCGGATCTGGATCCAGATCGGCCCGTTCTCGTTCCAGCCCGGTGAGGTCGCCAAGATCGCGCTGGCCATCTTCTTCGCCGGCTACCTCGTGCAGACCCGTGACGCCCTGTCGGTCGCCGGCCGCAAGGTGCTGGGCCTGACCCTGCCCCGGGCCCGCGACCTCGGTCCCATCCTCGTCGCGTGGCTGGCCAGCCTGGCCGTGCTCATCTTCGAGCGCGACCTCGGCTCGTCGCTGCTCTTCTTCGGCCTCTTCGTCGCGATGCTCTACGTCGCCACCGAGCGGGTCTCCTGGATCGCCATCGGTCTGACCCTGTTCTGCGTCGGCGCCTACATCGCCTACCTGGTCTTCGGCCACGTCCAGACCCGGGTGCTGCTCTGGCTCGACACCTTCAGCCCGGAGGCCCTGGCGGCGTCCGACCAGCTCGCCAAGGGCCTGATGGGCATGGCGGCCGGTGGCATGTTCGGCACCGGCCTGGGGCGCGGCCGGCCCGACCTCACCTACTTCGCGGAGTCCGACTTCATCATCCCGAGCTTCGGCGAGGAGCTCGGGATGATCGGCCTGTTCGCGATCCTGATGCTCTACGTGCTGCTCGTGCAGCGCGGCCTGCGCACCTCGCTGGGCACCCGTGACGGCTTCGGCAAGCTGCTCGCGGCGGGCCTGTCGTTCTCCGTGGCCCTCCAGTGCTTCGTCGTCGTCGGTGGCGTCACCCGGGTGATCCCGCTGACCGGCCTGACGATGCCGTTCCTGTCCTCCGGTGGCTCCTCGCTGCTCGCGAACTGGACCCTGGTCGCCATCCTGCTGCGCATCTCCGACCACGCCCGTCGGCCGCTTCCCGAGCCGAGCGGCCCCAGCGCCGTCGCGGAGGCCCGCACCGAGGTGGTGAAGCTGCGATGAACGCCCCCGTCCGCAGGCTGTCCCTCGTCGTGGCCGCCTTGTTCGCGTCGCTGCTGGTGTCGACCACGCTCATCCAGTACGTCTTCGCGGCCGACCTCAACGCGCGCCCCGACAACCGCCGCACCCTGCTGTCCACCTTCGCCCGAGAGCGCGGCGAGATCCTGGTCGGCCAGACGCCGGTCGCGACGTCGGTGCCGGTCGACGACGAGTTCAAGTTCCAGCGGGTCTACGACGAGGCGGCTCTCTACTCCCACGCCACCGGGTCCTACTCGTTCTTCGGGGCCCTCGGTGGCCTCGAGCAGGCCGAGAACGCGTTCCTGTCCGGGTCCAGCGACAAGCTCTTCTACCGGCGGGTGTCCGACCTGTTCACCGGCCGGCGGGCGCAGGGCGCCAACATCGAGACCACGCTCGACCCCAGGGTGCAGGCCGCGGCGGCCGACGGCCTCAAGGGCATCAAGGGGGCCGCGGTGGCCCTCGACCCCAGGACCGGCGCGATCCTGGCGATGGTCAGCCACCCGACGTACGACCCCAACGACCTGGCCACGCACGACCTGAAGGCCCTCGACGAGAACTACACGGCGCTCAACAAGGACCCCGACAAGCCGTTGGTCAACCGCACGATCAACGGTGACCTCTACCCGCCGGGCTCGGTCTTCAAGGTCGTCACCGCCGCCGCGGCCCTGTCGACGGGGAAGTACGACGAGAACTCGGTGCTGCCCGGCCCTGCGGTGCTCGACCTGCCCGACACCACCGCCGACCTGCCCAACCACGACGACCGCGCGTGCTCGCCCAGCGGTGAGGTCACGATGACCGAGGCGCTGGCCGTCTCCTGCAACACCGCCTTCGCCTACCTCGGGATGGAGATCGGCGCCGACGCGCTGCAGTCGCAGGCCGCGAAGTTCGGCTTCGGCGACGCGCTGTCGGTGCCGATGCGGGTCACCCCGAGCACCGTGCCCGCCGAGCTGAACAAGCCCCAGCTCGCGCAGTCCTCGATCGGCCAGTACGACGTGCGCGTGACACCGATGCAGATGGCCATGGTGGCCGCCGGGGTCGCCAACCGTGGCGTGGTCATGAAGCCCTACCTCGTGGAGTCGGTCATCGGCTCCGACCTGTCGGTCATCGAGTCGGCCGACCCGCAGGAGCTCTCGGAGGCGGTGAGCCCCGAGGTCGCGGCCCAGCTGACCCGGATGATGGAGTCGGTCGTCGAGGACGGCTCCGGCCGTCGTGCCCAGATCGAGGGCGTCGACGTAGCCGGCAAGACCGGCACCGCCCAGCACGGCGAGGGCCGCAAGGCGCACGCCTGGTTCATCTCGTTCGCGCCCGCGAACGACCCGACGATCGCGGTCGCGGTCATCGCCGAGGACGGCGGTGTCGCGGGTAGCGAGGCAGGGGGCGGCACCGTCGCCGCACCGATCGCCAAGCAGATGATGGAAGCACGGTTGAAGCGATGAGGAGAGCACAGCATGCCTGAGGTCCCGAAGCTGCTCGGGGGACGCTACGAGGTCGGTGAGCTCCTCGGACGCGGTGGGATGGCGGAGGTGCACCGCGGCCACGACTCCCGGTTGGGCCGCCAGGTCGCCATCAAGATGCTCCGCAGCGAGCTCGCCCGCGACAACACCTTCCTCGCCCGGTTCCGGCGCGAGGCGCAGTCCGCGGCCGGGCTGAACCACGCCTCGATCGTGGCGGTCTACGACCACGGCGAGGACCTGCTGACCGAGACGGGGGGCGCACACGTCAAGGTGCCCTACATCGTCATGGAGTTCGTCGACGGCAAGACCCTGCGCCAGGTTCTCACCGAGCGCGGCAACCTTCCCCCGACCGAGGCGCTGCGCATCACCGAGGGCGTGCTCGACGCCCTCGCCTACAGCCACCGCAACGGCATCGTGCACCGCGACATCAAGCCGGCGAACGTCATGATCGCCGCCGACGGCTCGATCAAGGTGATGGACTTCGGGATCGCGCGCGCCATGGCCGACGCCAACGCGACAATGACCCAGACCTCCGCCGTCATCGGCACCGCCCAGTACCTCTCCCCGGAGCAGGCCCAGGGCCAGTCGGTCGACGAGCGCTCCGACCTGTACTCCACCGGCTGCCTGCTCTTCGAGCTGCTCACCGGGCGCCCGCCCTTCCTCGGCGAGAGCCCGGTGTCAGTCGCCTACCAGCACGTGGGTGAGCCGCCGATGCCGCCGTCGCGGCTCGTCGAGGGCATCTCCGAGGACCTCGACGCCGTCGTGCTGCACTCGCTGGCCAAGCCCCGTGACGCCCGCTACCAGACCGCCGGCGACTTCCGCTTCGACCTGCAGGCCGTGCGGCTCGGCCGGCCGATCAGCGACGCGGCGCACGGCTCGGCAGCCGCCCTGGCCGGTGCGGCGGCAGCCGGCGCGGTCGTCGGTGCGACCCAGGTCGTGCCGACCGTGCGCGCTGACGAGACCCAGGCGTATGCCGGTGGCCCACCCCTCACCGACGGGCCCGGCACCCAGACCTTCCCCGGTCTCGAGGAGGAGCCCCCCAGCAAGCGGGGCCCCGGCGCCTGGATCGTGCTCGCGCTGGTCGCGATCGCGGCGCTCGGTGCCCTCGCCTGGGGGCTGTCCACCTACTTCGGCGCCGAGGAGGTCCCGAAGGTCGCCGTGCCGAGCGTCGTGGGCGACCCGTACCAGACGGCCACCGCGAAGCTCGTGCAGGTCAAGCTCGTCGCCGAGGTGGTGCGCCAGCCCAGCGACACCGTGCCCGAGGACGAGGTCATCAGCCAGAACCCCACCGCGGGCACCGAGGTGAGCGAGAACAGCACGGTTCGGCTGTTCGTGTCGGCCGGCCCCACGGCCGTGACCGTGCCCGACCTCAAGGGCCTCACGGTCCAGGAGGCGCAGAGCCAGCTCAGCGACCAGGGGCTCGAGGTGGGCACCGTCGAGGAGGTCGACGACCCCGACACCGAGCAGGGGAAGATCATCGACTCGAACCCGGGGGCGGGTACCTCGGTGGCGCCCCAGACCAAGATCAACGTCCGCGTCGGCACCGGCAAGGTCGCCGTGCCCAACGTCGTCGGCAAGTCGCAGAGCGAGGCCCAGAGCCTCATCGCCGCGGCGAACCTGCAGGTCGAGACCAAGTTCCGCCAGACCAACGAGGTGCCCGAGGGCCAGGTCACCGCGCAGAGCCCCAGGGACGGCACCATCGAGATCGGCGGCACCATCAACATCACCGTGGCGCAGAAGGCCGCACCGACCGTGACCCCGACGACGGTCACGCCCACCCCGACCCCGACGGACAGCGCCTCACCGACCGCGCCTCCCTCCCCCTGAGGTCCGCGCACTGACGCCGGATGCCGGTCAGCCGGCGGCGACCATCCGGGCGACGCCGGCGGCGTCGTGCACGAGCGGGCTCAGACCTGCCGAGCGGGCGACGGCATCCGGCATCCCGCACAGCAGGAGCCAGTTGGCGAGCATCCGGTGGCCGCCGTGGGTCAGCACCGACTCGGGGTGGAACTGCACACCGTGCAGCGGCAGGGTCGCGTGCCGCACGGCCATGATGATCCCCGACTCGGTGCGCCCGTTGGCGACCAGCTCGTCGGGCAGCGTCGTGGGCTCGATGGTCAGCGAGTGGTAGCGGGTGGCGGTGAACGGGTCGGGGGCGCCCTCGAGCACCCCGGTGCCGTCGTGGTGGACCTGCGAGGTCTTGCCGTGCAGCAGCTCGGGGGCCCGACCGACCGTCGCGCCGAGCACCACGCCGAGCGCCTGGTGCCCGAGGCAGACACCGAGCATCGGCTGCTCGCGCTCACCGCAGGCCTCGATCATCGCCATCGAGACACCGGCCTCCTCGGGCGTCCCCGGGCCGGGGGAGACCAGCACCCCGTCGAAGTCGGCGCCGTCGGACGGTGCGACGGCGTCGTTGCGCACGACCTCGCACTGCGCCCCGAGCTGTTCGAGGTAGCCGACGATCGTGAAGACGAAGCTGTCGTAGTTGTCGACGACGAGGATGCGGGTCATGGCGTCAATGGTGCACCGTCGACGTCACGGCCCGACGGTCGCGTCCGTGAACGGCAGCAACGGGCTGACCGCCGGAAAGACCCAGGTGAAGCAGACGGCGACGAAGACCACGGCCAGCACCAGGCACTGCAGGGCCCGAGCCCAGGTGGGCCCGGGAAGGTGGCGCCACAACGCGGCATACACGGGGTCAGCCCTCCTTCGGGGGGGTCAGCCAGTCGGCCGGCACCCACTGCGCGCGTGGGATCGACTCCACGAGCCGGCCGTGCACGACGAAGCGCTCGGTGGCGCTGTACTTCGGGTGGCACGAGGTCAAGGTGATCAGTGCCTCGGTGGGCGTGGCCCCCGGCTGCCCGGGCACCGGCCCGATGACGCCGATGTCGCTGGGGCGGACGATCTCGCGCGAGGTCACCTCGTACACGTGCACGTCACCGGCCGTCTCGACCACCACGAGGTCGCCGTCGGCGAGCTGGTCGACGTCGTGGAACGGTCGGCCGTAGGTCGTGCGGTGCCCGGCGACCGCGAAGTTGCCCACCTGGCCCGGCCCGGCGGTGCCGACGTAGTGACCGACGCCCAGCGCCAGCACGGGTCGGCCGGTCCCCGAGATGACGGGTCGCGCGTAGTCGTCACCGAAGCGCGGGACCCGCAGCACCGCGAACGCTCCGTCCTCGCCGATCGCCGCCGGGATGCCGTCGTCGCCCACGGGGGCCGCCGGGCCGCGGGCGAAGTCGTCCTCGAGGGTCTGCACGATCTGGGTCTGGGCCCGCTCGGCGACGACGTCGGTCCACCACAGCTGCCAGGCGGCGAAGAGGAGCAGCAGCACGCCGAGCGTCATGAGCAGCTCGCCGGCCCAGCCGACGACACGGCGCGTCCTCACGAGGCGGGGACCTGGGCGTGCTCCGGGGCGATCGAGCCGCTGTAGGCCGGGAAGGTCTGCTGGCCGACGTTGCTCACGCCGTAGCCCAGGCCCACGGCGATCGACCACTCGCGCAGGTTGGCGACCTCGGGGTCACTGTCGAGCTCGTCGTGCATCGCGCCGCGGTTCCCGATGGCGGTGATGACGTAGGGCGGCGAGTAGACCCGACCCTGCAGGATGAGCGTGTTGCCGACACAGCGCACCGCGCTGGTGGAGATCACCCGCTGGTCCTGCAGCATCATCGCCTCGGCACCGCCCCTCCAGAGCGCGTTCACCACCGACTGCACGTCCTGCTGGTGGATGACGTAGTCGTCGGGGTCGGCGCCGGCCGGCACCTCACCGCCGGCGAGCTTCGCGTCGTCGAGGGTGACCCGCAGCGCCGGCCCGCGCACCTCGGTGCGACCGGCGGCCGTGGCGATCTCGTTGGCCGCCCGCTCGAGCTTCTGGGTCTGCAGGTCGCCGGGAGCGAGCGCCGCGGTCGCCTCGTCGACCTTGCCCTGCAGCTCGTCGAGCTGGGAGGCACGCTCGCCGTTGGTGCGGTTCTGGGCGCGGATCAGGTCGGGCAGCTGGGCCTGGTCGGTGCGCAGGTCCTCGCCCTGCGAGGCGCGCACGCTGGAGGCGAACAGGGTGCCGGCGACGAGCGCCGCGACGGGCACCAGCCAGGGCCACGGCGAGGGACGGTTCACCCGTCCCGCGTGCGTACCGGCCACCGCGGCCACCTCCTTTTCCGTGAACACCCTCTACGCTAGGCCAACACCATCAACGCCACGAGGAGATCGTTCGTGCCCGAGTCCAAGGGTCGCTCCAAGCCCGCATACACCCCGCCGCGCACGGCGCAGAGGAACCAGAAGCCCAACCCGCGCTGGTTCGTGCCCGTCATGCTCGGTCTGATGGTGGTCGGCCTGTTCTGGGTCGTCACCTACTACATCTCCGGCGTGAACGAGTTCCCGATCCCCGCGCTCGGCCGCTGGAACCTCGGCGTCGGCTTCGGCCTGATGCTCTCCGGCTTCCTGATGACCACCCGCTGGCGCTGAGCCGGCCCCGCGACGACTTGTCCACAGGGGTTGTCCACACTGGGGACGAATGACACCCGTGTAATCCACAGGCCGGGAGTCAGCCGGTCAGGGCGTACTTCCCGATGGTGAGCACGACCAGGACGAGGGCGATGCCGCCCATCGAGAACCAGTGCACCGTGCGGTTGGGCGGCTCCAGCGGGCCGCGGTTGCGGCCCGAGTAGGCGATGGCCGCGGCGACGGCGGCCCCGGTGAGCAGGCCGCCGAGGTGGGCCTGCCAGGCGATGTTCGGCAGGACGAACCCGATCACGGCGTTGATGCCGATGATCACGTACATGCCGGCCGCCGACCGGCCGAGCCGGCGCTGCAGCACGAGGAACGCGCCGAACAGGCCGAAGACCGCCCCGGAGGCACCGACGGCGCCGGTCCACCACATCCCGTAGTCCCCGGTCGCGACCTCCAGGGCCGACGGAGGGGAGGACAGCAGCAGGTACATGACCGAGCCGCCGAGGGCGCTGAGCAGGTAGACCGCCACGAACCGGGCGCGCCCGAGCATCGGCTCGAGGTAGCTGCCCATGACCCACAGCGCGTACATGTTGAACGCGATGTGGGTGAGCCCGCCGTGGGCGAAGGCCGACGTGACGAACCGCCACGGCTCGCTCTGGGCCAGCGCCGGCACGAACGAGATCCGGTTGTCGAGCCCGGGCACGGCCATCTGCCCCACGAACACCACCAGGCAGATGCCGATGATCGTCATCGTGGCGGCGGGGCGCCCGTCGGTGACGGCACCGCCGAAGACGGTGCGTCCCTGACGCACCGTCTTGGCGCCCTCGGCCACGCAGTCGACGCACTGGATGCCGACCGCCGCCGGCCGCTGGCACTCCGGGCACGTGGGCCGCATACAGCGCTGGCAGCGCACGTACGACTCGCGGTCAGGGTGCCGCGGACACACCGGAACCTGCTGCACGGCATCCGGGTACGCCGGTTGCTCACCCACGTGGTTCCACCGATCCTGGGTCGGACGCCCGCCGCAGCGGGGTCAGTCCTCGATCTCGACGCGCTCGATCACGACGTCGTCGATCGGCTTGTCCATCGAGCCGGTCGGCACCGCGGCGATCGCGTCGACCACCTCGCGGCTGGGGCCGTCGGCGACCTCGCCGAAGATCGTGTGCTTGCCGTTGAGCCACGAGGTGGCGCCGACGGTGATGAAGAACTGCGAGCCGTTGGTGCCCTTGCCCATGCGCTTGCCGGCGTTGGCCATGGCGAGCAGGTAGGGGCGGTCGAACTGCTTGTCGGGGGAGATCTCGTCGTCGAACGCGAAGCCCGGGCCACCCATGCCGCGGCCGAGGGGGCAGCCGCCCTGGATCATGAAGCCGGGGATGATCCGGTGGAAGACGAGGCCGTCGAAGAACCTGGTCGGGTTGGTGCGACCCGCGTCGTCCTTGTACTCCTTCTCGCCGGTGGCGAGGCCGGTGAAGTTGGCGACGGTCTTGGGCGCCTCGTTCGGGAAGAGCTCGACGACGATCGGGCCGTGGTTCGTGTGCAGGGTTGCCTTCATGCGCTCGATCCTCTCATGCACCAGCCAACGCCCGACCGCCCCGGTGGGTGCCCCGGGTCGGGCCGGTGGCGTCCCCGGTCCGGATGCCGGGAGCCGTGATCCGGACGACCCCGGGAGGCGTGGATCTGCCCGAACAGGGCAGGATGGGGGTCAAGACCAACGTCCACACGAGGAGGACACGTGTTCCGTACACCGAGCAGGACCGAGCAGGCCAAGGACGCCGTGGCGTCGGGCGCGGAGAAGGTCACCGACAGCGCACAGGCTGCTGCTGACAAGGCCGCTGACCTCAAGGTGAAGGCCGGCGAGGCCGCGACGGCCACTGCTGCCGGCGCCGCCGTCGCCAAGGAGAAGGCCGCCGAGGCCGCCGACGTCGCCCGTGAGACGGCCGAGACGGTTCGTGAGTACGCGCACGAGGCGGCCGAGACGCTCGCCCCCAAGGTCGAGCACGCCCGCGAGACGTTCGTCGAGGACGTCCTGCCCAAGATCGCCAGCGCGCTCGCCGCCATCGCTGCCGGTGCCGCCGCCGCGAGGGAGTCGGCCAGCGAGGCCGCCGACCGCGCGCCCGACGCCTATGCCGTGCTCAAGGGCGACGCCGTCGCGAAGAAGGGCGGCAAGGGCAAGTGGATCCTGCTGCTCGGCGCCCTTGCGGCCGGTGCCGCTGTCATGGCGTGGCGCAAGAGCAACGAGCGCCCCGACCCGTGGGCGACCGCGGGCTCCTACACGCCGCCGAAGCCGGTCGCGGAGAAGGTCTCCGATCTCGCCGGTGCCGCCAAGGAGAAGGCAGCCGACGCCAAGGACGCCGCCGTCGAGAAGGCCGGCGAGCTGAAGGACAAGGCCACCGACGCCAAGGGTGCCGCGGCGTCGAAGGCGTCCGACGCCAAGAGCGCCGCGGCCGACAAGGTCGCCGAGGCCGAGGACGCCGTCGATGACGCCGTCGACGAGGCCGACGACACCGCCGTGCCGGCCGTCTCGGAGACCTCCGAGGGTGCCGACCTGTCCACCCCGAACCTCGACAGCGGCTCGACCGGCGGCGACAAGGCCTGACCGGCCACAGCCCCCGGCACCAGCGCGACGCCGGCTGCCCCCCTCGGGGCGGCCGGCGTCGGCGTTCATGGGGCCCGTCAGATGGTCAGGCCGTCGCCGAAGCGGAACAGCGGGTCGTCGTAGCCCGGCACGTCCTCGGGGTGGCGGCGCACCTGCTCCATCGAGCGCGGCAGGTCGAACGGCAGCCGGCCGCGCGGAGGGATCGCCCCGGTGAGCGCCTCGAGCAGGGCGTCGTCGCCCGTGCCGTAGCTGCCCACGAGGGCCGCGGTGAACGGGAGCAGCGGCGTGAGCACCGCGGGCCGGTCGAGCGCCACGTCGACGACGAGGGGGCACGCGTCCGCGACCCGCCGCAGGCGGGCCACGAGTCCCGGCGGGAAGTCGAGCGACCCCTGGTGGAACCATGACTCGAGGAAGAGGTCCGAGCGCGGGTCGAAGGGCGCCGTGAGCCGGACCAGTGCGACGTCCGCGTCCTCCGGCCGGTCGACGGGGATGCCGTGCCGGGCGATCGTGTCGCCACCCACGTTCTCGGCGTAGATCCGCAGGCCGGCATGCAGGGGCAGCAGCACCGGGCCCTCCGGGACACCGTTGGTGAGCACGGTGACGGAGGCGGCCTGGGCGCGGTGCCCGGCATCCCGGAAGTCCCTGCGGCCGACGGTCCGCGCGGCGGCGTCCTCGTCGACGTAGGGGTCGTCGAACAGGCCGAGGTCGAACTTCACCGCGAGAAGCCGTCGGGCCGACGCGTCGATCCGCTCCTGCGGCACCCGCCCCTGTGCGACGAGGTCGAGCAGGATCTCGACGCACTCCTCGCCGCCGAACTGGTCGGCCCCCGCCTCGAGGATCCGCTCCATCCGGGCGGGCGGGTCGAGGTGCTCGACCCCCCAGGCCCGGGCGGGGAGCACCTGGCCGCCGACGTGGTTGTCGCTGACCAGCTCCCAGTCGGTGACGACGACGCCGTCGTAGCCCAGCCCTTCCCTGAGCAGACCCGCCACGAGCTGCTGGTTGTAGCCGAAGCCGACCTCCTCGATCGGCTCTCCGTCGACCTCGAGCCCGACCGGCATCCCGTAGTAGGGCATGATCGCGGCGGCCCCGGCCTCGATGACCGGAGGGAAGGGCTTGAGGTGGTCGGCGAACCGCCCTCCGGGATAGACCTGTTCGCGTCCGTAGGGGAAGTGGGCATCCTCGCCGTCCTTCTGCGGGCCGCCCCCCGGGAAGTGCTTCGCCGTACAGGCGACGCTCCCCGGGCCGAGGACCTCCTGCTGGAAGCCGTGGAGGTACGCGACGCCCAGCTCGGTGACGAGGTCCGGGTCCTGGCCGAAGGTGCCGGCCTGCCGTCCCCACCGGGGCTCGGTGGCGAGGTCGAGTGTCGGGTGCAGGGCGGCTCGGATGCCGACGGCGACGTACTCCTGCCGCGCGATGTCCGCGAACTCGCGCACGGCATCCACGTCGCGCATCGCTGCGAGCCCGAGGGGTTCCGGCCACTGCGAGAACGCCTTTGCGCTGAAGGAGACCCCTGCGTTCTCGATGAACGAGTGCCGCGGGTCGCTCGACACGGTGACGGGGATGCCGTGTGGGGTCCGCTCGGCGAGCGCCTGCAGGGCGTTGTGCCAGCGGGCCGCCATCCGGGGGTCCTCGAGCAGGTGCACGTTGAAGTGGCTGAGGTGCTTCTCGAGGACGACGACGCTCGTGGCGGTCTTGCTGATCCGCCCGGGCTCCTCGATGACCGTGCCGTCCGCACCCGCCTCGATGACCGTCTGGAACAACAGGCCGACCTTCTCCTCGAGGGAGAGACGGTTCAGGAGGTCCTCGACCCGTGCCGCGGTGTCGAGGCGTGGGTCCTCGTAGGGGTCCATTCGTCCGTTGCCGTTGAGGTCACGGAACTCCACGCCCGCCGGGCTGGTGGTCCGTGGGCGGCGGGGCTCATGGGTCGACGGCGTCGGCATCGCAGGTGTGGTCCCTTCCTGGAAAGTCATCGGTCGATCGGGTCGTGTGCTCGGGCGGCGGTGGTGGTCGGGCCGGCTACGGCAGGAGGATCTCGAGCTCGTCGCCGTCAGGGCGCAGCGCGGCGTCGAGGTCGGCGAGGTCGACGACCAGGGCGCCGACACGGTACGGGTTCGCGCAGCGGGTGGCGGCGAGGTCGCGACCACCCAGACGCACGGCGGACGGTCCGTGGCCACGGCCGCCCACGCGGTAGCGGACCTTCACCCGGCCCCCCGCGAGGGGGACGGTGGCCGTCAGACCGTCCAGGCCGGACGGGAGGACGGGGTCGATCTCGACGGTCCCGGCACGCCGGCGGACCCCGAGCATCGAGTGCACGACGATCCGGAGCAGCACCCCCGGGCCGGACGAGTAGATCCGCCAGCCGGCCTCCAGGCCGGTCGCGCCCGTGAGCACCTCGGCGTACCGTGCGGCGAACTCCTCGCGGTCGAGGCAGGCCGCGTCCGAGCTCGACGGATAGGCGTTCGCCTGGCGTCGTCTGGCACCGGGCACGACGGCGACCGTGATGGGTGGCAGCACCTGTTGGAGCCCTTGCCACAGCGCGTCGGCGTCGCCCCAGTGGGCCATCGCCTCGCACCAGCGCAGGTGCGCGTGGACGTACATGAGCCCGATCTCCCGGCCGACGAACGTCGCCGTCTCCGCGCGCTGGAAGTGCCGCATGAGCCCGCCCGAGTAGGGCGGTGGCCGGTCGAACAGCCGCACGCCGTCCACACCCATGAGGTGCTCGCGGACCAGCGCCACGTGGTGCGCGGCCGCATCGGGGTCGAGGAGGTCCTCGCCGAGGGCGTGGATCATCTGCAGCGAGCCGTGCCGGAGTCCCGTCTCGGCGTCCCGCGGGTGGACCAGCAGGCGCCGGGTCCTCACCACGCCGTCCGCGTCGGGTGGGTCGAGCTGGGCGTACCCGGCGAGCTCACCGTCCACCAGCAGGTGCCGGCGCAGGTCGTCGGCGACCGCCGCGGCCTCCGCACGCAGGGCCTCGACGAGGACGTCCTCCCCCGGCACGGTCTCCAGCCCGTCGGCGAGGGTGCGCAGCGCCTGGTGGTGCAGCGTCGCGGTCCACGCACTGGTCATCGTCGCGGCCATCGTCGGGTCGACCGGCTGGAGCGAGTCGTTCCAGTCGCCGTGGCCGTACGCCACGAGGGCGGTCCCCGGCAGGAAGTGCTCCCGTGCGCTCGCGAGGGCGCACTCGAGGTGCGAGCGCATCGTCGAGGCCGGCGCCGATGGCGCGCCGGTCGGGGTGTACCAGGGCACCGTCGCCTCCAACAGCGCGACGTCACCGGACGCCAGGAGGTACCGGCCGACGGCGAGGACCGGCCAGTGGACGACGTCGCCGTGCGACGGCTCCATCCGGAAGTGCTCGTCCCCCGGTAGGAAGCCGAACGCCTGGGGCCAGGTCCCGTCGGCGTTCTGGGCCGCGAAGATGCGCAGGAGCAGGGCGCGCGCGTCGGCCTGC
>DASQEZ010000003.1:0-38254 GCA_035633415.1 Ornithinibacter sp.
AGTGATCCAGCGCAGCACCGTGGATTCGGTCTACCCCCGAGGGTCCAAGATCGTCATCGAGACCGACCGGGGTCGCAAGTTGTTCGAGGACGACCTCGAGGGCGACAAGTCCTCGGTTCGCTACGCCTTCGTGAGCAACGACTACCCGTGGGAAGGACCTCGGGACTGACCATCGCGACACCACGCTGTCTGCGGCATGAGCGTGCGGCGGGATCGGGACACGCCTGAGCACCAGCTCCGCCCGGACCGCCGTCCCGCTCACACCCGTTCGACGCGGTCGGCCTGTGGTCCTCGATCGCTCTGTCGCACCTGGTACCGGACCCGATCGCCCTGGTGCAGCGCCTCGGCGCCTCGAAGGACCGACACGTGCACGAACAGGTCCGCGCCTCCCGCGTCCGGGGCGATGAAGCCGAAACCACGCTCCGCGTCGTAGCGCGCGACCACTCCCTCGCCGCCGCGCGCCGGGACGTCGGATGCCTCCCGGTGTCCCGACCGAGCGCGGGTCGTCGACGTCGCAGGTGCACCCCGCGGTGTCGAGCTGCGCGCGAGGCGCACGTCGCGAGCCTGCGGGCCCTTCTCGCCTACGACGATGTCGTACGTCACTCGGTCGCCCTCGCCCAGCTCGGGGAGCCCGTCGGCCAGCGCCCGGACGTGGACGAAGACATCGGGGCCGCCCGACTCGGGGGTGATGAACCCGAAGCCCTTGTCCCCGTCGTACCAGGTCACGGTGCCGTCCGCCCCGTCGGATGCCACGACCTGCTGGGCGGCCTGGGCTCCCAAGGGGAGCAGATGGTCAGCCTGCGGTCCCTTCTCCCCGTCGACGCAGAGGAACGCCACCCGCTGCCCCTGCGAGACCACGCCGCCCCCCACGATGGCCGAACTGTGCACGAAGATCTCGGCACCACCGCCGTCGGGCGTGATGAAGCCGTACCCCTTGGCAGGCTCGTACCAGGAGACGGTGCCGAGCACGCCCAGCGGTGTATCGGCGGCCTGGTCAGCCGTGACCCGGACGCGGCGTGCCTGCGGGCCGCGGTCCCCCTCGCCGATCTCGAACTCGACCACCTGCCCCTCCCGGAGCAGCTTCATCGCGTCGTCGCTGACGATCTCGGACGCATGCACGTACAGGTCCTCTGCCTCCTGCCCGAGGGCGATGAAGCCGAACCCCCGGTCGGCATCGAACCAGCGGACGGTTCCCTCGATCACGGCTGACTCCTTGTCGAAGCTACGGTCGGTGTTCCCCCAGTGTCCCCGACAAGACTGCGACAAGCGCCCGGCGCCCGACAGTGCTCGCACCGTCGTGGCAAGTGCCCGACTGCGACATCCACGGCACCCGGCACCGCGCCGACAGCGGCATGTGCGGTACACGCCTCAGGCTGATGACCGAGCGTCCCGCGTGGCAGCACGTGTCGGGAGGACGTGCCCTATCAGCCCGGCCACCAACGGGTCCGCGCGGTAATCCTCGACAGCCACACGCACGATGCTCCGCTCGGACTACGCCGGTGATGCGGATGGCACGTGCACCCGTCGATGGCGCCGCTGCGGCGGCGAAGGATCCCGAAGCTCGAGTGCGCCACCTCTTGGACCACGCTGAAGCCGCGCTGTGACAGGGTGAGGACGTGACCCGGTGGCTCCACTCGCTGGCACGTCGCTGCTCGCGCCGCGGCTGGCTCGTCGTCGGCATCTGGCTCGCGGTGGCCGTCGCCGTCATGGGCGCCAACCGGATCATCGGCGGTGCCGTCGCGCAGACCTACAACCTGCCGGGCACCGACAGCGCGGTGGCACAGGACCTGCTCAACAGGGCGTTCCCCGGATCGGCCACCGAGTCGATCCCCGTGGTGCTCCACGACCCCGCGAGCACCCTCGACATTGGCGGCGGAGGGGCGTCCGTGGCCGCCGTCGCGACGGCGCTGGCCGATGTCGACGTCGTCACTTCGGTGGTCGCCCCCGCCGACGACACGACGCTGGTCTCCGACGACGGCCACACTGCCCTGGTCCAGGTCAAGGTGACCGACCGCTCCTCCGGCGAGCCCAGGGTGGGCCAGGAGCTGCTCGACACGGCCCGCGCCGCGGCACCCGACAGCATGCAGGTCGAGCTCGGCGGCTTCCTCGGCCGGCAGGTGTCACGGCCAGACACCCGACGCTCTGAGCTGGTCGGCGTCATCGCCGCCATCGTGGTGCTGTTCATCACCCTGCGCCGCTTTCCGGCGGTGGCGATCCCCCTGCTCAACGCCGTGCTGTCCGTGGGCATCGGGCTCGCGCTCGTCGGCCTGCTCGGCAGCCTCGTCTTCATCCCCGACGTCGCGACCACCCTGGGCACCATGCTGGGCCTCGGCGTCGGCATCGACTACGCCCTCTTCCTCGTGGTGCGACATCGCACCCTGCTGCGCCAGGGCTACGACGTACACGACAGCGTCGGCCGCACCGCGGGAACGGCCGGTGCGGGCATCGTGTTCGCGGGCGGGATCCTCATCGCCGCGGTGTGCGGGCTCGCCCTCACCGGACTCTCGTTCCTCGCCTGGCTCGGCATCTCGGCCGCTCTGGTCGTCGCTGTCGCGGTCATCGCGTCCTTCACGCTGGTGCCCGCGCTGCTGGGCATCGCGGGCAGGCGGGTCCTGCCCCGGAGCATGCAGGAGCAGGTGACGGACACCGACGTGGCGCTCGACCACAGCCGGTGGGCGCGGCTCGCGCAGGCGGTCACCCGCAGGCCCTGGCGCTTCGCCATCGCCTCGACGATCATGCTGCTGCTGATGGCGGCGCCCGCACTCACCCTCACGCTCGGGCACACCGACGCATCCACGCTGCCGCCGGAGACCACGGCCCGCAAGGCCGACGACCTCATGCGCTCGGCCTTCGGCGCGGGCTCCACCGCCCCTCTCGCCATGGTGACTCAGCTCTGGTCCGTCGCCGCCGACCCGGCCGCCGGCGATGCGGGAGCCCCACCGGCGTCGAGCACCACCGGCGACCCGCGCGCGGGCGACCCTCGGCTCGTGGCGCTGGCGAAGGTGCTCGCGGGCACTGCCGGGGTCACGAGCGTGGATGCGCCGGTGGTCAGCACCGACGGTGGCGTCGCGATCATCCGGGTGGTCCCGGACTGGGGATCGGCCGACCGCCGCACCGAGGAGCTCGTGGCACGACTGCGCGCTGACGTGCTGCCCCGGACCACGGCCGGCCAGGGCATGTCCTCCCACATCGGCGGTGTCACCGCCGGCACCACCGACCTGTCGACGTTGGTCGCCGCGCGCACCCCGTGGTTCATCGTCGGGGTCGTCACCCTCTCCTTCCTGCTGCTGACGGTGGCCTACCGGTCGCTGCTCATCCCGTTCAAGGCCGCGATGATGAACCTGCTGTCGATCGCGGCGGCCTATGGCGTGGTCACCATGGTGTTCCAGTGGGGCTGGGGCGCACACCTCATCGGCCTCGACGGTCCGGTGCCGATCGAGTCATACGTCCCGATGATGATGTTCGCCGTGCTGTTCGGGCTCTCGATGGACTACGAGGTGTTCCTGCTCACCGCGTTCCGCGAGCACTGGGAGCGCAGCGGAGACATGACCACAGCCGTACGCCGCGGCCTCGCCGACACCGGCCGCGTGGTCACTGCGGCCGCGCTCATCATGGTGTCGGTGTTCGCAAGCTTCGTGCTGTCGACCGACCCGCTCGTGAAGCTGTTCGGGGTCGGCCTGTCCACGGCGGTGGCCATCGACGCCACGATCGTGCGGTGCCTGCTCGTGCCGGCCATCCTCGTGCTGGTCCAGAAGGGCACGTGGTGGCTCCCGGCCTGGCTCGACGAGCTGCTGCCGCAGTTGCACGTCGAGGGCGATCCGAAGGCGCTCGAGGCCGCCGCCGAGCGGCCGGCCACAGCCACCGCGGGACGGCGACCGCTGGTGCGACAACGCCCGGCTGCGGTCCTCGCAACAGTCCTCGGCGTCGGACTGGCCTGGGTCCTGGCCTCCCGACTCCCTGCGCTGCCAGCCGGAGCCGGGACGACCGTCGCCGTCGCGGCCGTCCTGGGCGGGGTGCTGGTGCTGCTCCCGCCGTCGCCCGGCGGCGCACGCACCAGCGTGTGGACGCGGCTGGGCGGCTACGTCGGCGGCGCCGTCGTCACGACCACTCTGCTGGCCACCATCGAAGCGGTGGTCCCTCCCGTCGGGGCCGCGGCCGGATCCACGGTGGCCGTGGGCCTCGTGGTCGTTGCTCTCGTGATCGTGCTGCTCATCGCGCGACCAGCGGCGCTGTCGATGGTTCTGGGTGCCGTGGCCGCCGTGGTGGCCGTCGTCTCGGCACCGGTCAGCGCCGGCGCGCCCACGCTCTCGTTGCTGGTGGCCGTGCTCCTGCCGGCCGTGGTGGCGGTGGTGGTCGCCGAGGCCACGACGTCGCTCGCCGGCGGCGCAGCCGCGGACGACGGAACGACAGCACCAACCACGCCCACAGACCATGCCAGGTCCGCACCGCCGACCGAGGCCGAGACCTCGCTCGAGTCGCTGCTGTCGGCCGGCCACGTCCGGGACGGCACGCCGTGAGGCGCCCGGCCGTCGCCCTGGTCGCTGCGGTGGCGGCGGGGCTGTGCTGGCCGGCCGCGGACGGTGCGTCCGCCGCGCCCCCCCCACAACCGCCGCTCGTGAACGAGGAGCTCGTCACCTCCACCCTCGACCCTTCGGGCCTTCCGTTGCGGTCCACGCTGACCAGTCGCCTTGTCGCGCAAGATATTCCGGTGACCACGGTGTCCGATCCGACCTCCACGACCGGCCTGCACTACCTCGACCGTCGCGGCGCACCGCCGGCGAGCAACGGGGTGGCCCAGCTCACCGTGGGCGGTCCGGGGACGACCTCCGTGCTCACCGGCGCTACCTTCGACAAGCCGTTGCCCGTGGCGCTGCACGTCGAGTACACGCGCGACTCGCAGGTTCTCGACCCCGCCACGGTGACGGGCACATCCGGCGAGGTGCGGGTTCAGTACACCGTCACGAACACGGCCGTCACCACGGCGCGCATCACCTACCTGGACTCGGCGGGTCGTCGCCGCACCGGGGACGAGCCGGTCTTCGCCCCGTTCGCGGGAACGCTCATGGCCACGCTCGACCGTGACGTGGCTCTCGTGTCCGCACCCGGAGCGCAGGTGAGCACGACCGCCGACGGCGCCACCGCGCTGCTCTGGAACCTCGTGCTCGCGCCGCCGCTGGGGTCCTACCAGCGCACGCTCGACCTCACGATGCGCGGCGGCACGCTGCAGGTGCCCGCGGTGGCGATGCAGGTGATGCCCACGACGACCTCGCAGGACCCGTCGGCCGCGTTCGCCTCGGACCTGCTCGACAGCTCCGTGACGGGCAGCACCAGCCTGACCACGGGGCTCGCCACGCTGGACGAGTCCGCCCGCTCGCTCGCCAACGGCGCGGGCGATCTCGAGCAGGGCCTCACCGATCTCGATGCGGCCACCTGGAACCTGTCGGGGCAGGTGTCCGGACCTCTAGTCGACGGGTCCCGCCAGATCACCACCGGCACCTCGCAGCTGGCCGAAGGCACCAGCTCGCTCGCCACCGGTGTCACGGGCTCGGCCACCGGGGCCGCGGCACTGGACTCCGGACTGACCTCGCTCGTCGCGGGGCTCCGCAGCATCGACGCCGGTCTGGGGCAGCTCGCGGCGAGCACCGGCCTTCCGGCCGCCCAGGCCGCATCGGTGACGCTGCAGAAGTCGGTCAAGACGATCGCCGACGCCGTGGGCTCACCCGACGACCCGCCCGTGGCGAACCCACCGCCGGCCAACGTCACCCTCATCCAGGCCGTGCGCTCCGCCGCGAAGGGGTCCCAGGGCGCCGAGGACGCCTCCGCCCAGATCGCGGCGAAGCTCACCACCGCAGCCGCCTCGCTCGCCGCCGCCTCGGCCGACCTCACGACGTCCGTCGCCGCGGCCACCTCAGCCGCCACGAACGCCGCTGCGCTCCACGCCGCGGTCTGCGGTGCCACGCCCACGCTCTCGCCCGGGCAGTGCGCCACTTTGCGGGGCGTGCAGGCCTCCGCAGCCGCGGCCGCGTCGTCGGCCGGGTCCGCCGCGGTCGAGGTCGGCAGCGCCCGGCAGGACGTCGGCCAGGCCCGCGCCGGTTCGCAGGGGCTCACCACCGCTCTGGGCGTGCTCACCGCATCGCTGGGCACCATCGAGGGCGGCCTGGAACAGGTCAGCCTGGGCCTGCTCAGCGGAACGCCCGCCTCGCCCGGTGTCTACGAGGGTCTGGCTCAGCTCAGCGCTGCGCTGGCGACCTCCGTGGTGGCGGTGACGTCGCTGGCCACCGGCAGCACGCAGTCGCTCGCCGCGGCGGAGTCGCTTGACGCCGGTGCAGCCACGCTGTCGAGCGGCCTGTCCGCCGCGGCCACCGGTGCCGATACCCTCGCGACGCAGAGCACCCGCCTCGCCTCCGGCGCGGCCCAGCAGGCCGAGGGCACCTCCGACGTCGCCGGGGCGCTGATGTTCCTGGGCGGCGGCACCTCCGACGCCAGCCGGGGCGGAGCCTCTCTCGCCACCTCCGCCGACACGCTGCAGACCGACGGCACGGCCAAGGTGCTGACGGACGTCGTCGACTCCTCGGACAAACCCGCGCAGGCGCAGTCCTACCTCACCGCGACCGACGCGCGCGCCGCCGACGCCCTGCCCTACGGCGCACCCCAGGGAGCCATCGGTCGTGTCGCGTACGTCGCCACACTGACCCCGCCACCGGTCCCCCAGGGAGGCGCGGCGGCCACGGGGCTCCTGGGCGTCGTGCTGTTCGCCGGCCTGGTCATGCTCGGCGCCGCCCGGGTACGCCGCCTGCGCGCCGCGCGCGGCTAGCCTCCCCGGAACGGGCCGAGCGCCGGCACGTGCTCACATCCTGATGCGCTCGTCGAACCTTCCACCCTCCCGTGATGGCGGCGAAGCAGGCTCGGGCCGCTGAAGCTTCCGCGCGAGGGCAGAGCTTCCTCCCGGCAGTTGCTGTGGCCCGGAACCCGAGCTCCGGGCAGCGGGCCCCTACCTTTCGGTCGAACATCCGCACATCGGCAGGAACGATTCGTCCTATCCGCGGCGTGTCCGGTCAACGCGCCGGACCATTTGTGCCGCCGCCGACACGAATGGCTTCGTAGGCTGCATCCATGCAGCCGACCGCGCTTCACGCGTTGCTGGGCGCCCGCGATCCGGCGGTGGCGCCACGCGGTACCTCAGACCCCGCTCCCGTAGCCGTCGGGCCGCGACGGGGGCTCTTCGTCAGGAGGGGCGGGTGACGCCTCGGGCAGGTCGACAGTCAGGGCTTCGTCCGGATCCTGCTCGGCAGGAAGGGGCTTCTTCTCGTCCTTGCTCATGCCCCATCCTCTCGCCTCACGCCCGCCAAGGACAGGGGGCTCTTGACGGAGAAGCGGGACAGGTCACCGGCGAGCTCATCTTCGCCTCCGGCAACGACCTCTCCACCCAGTTCGAGTACGCCGACGACCCCGAGAATGTCGTCATCGACCTGACCCGCTCACGCCGACGGAGGCGGAGTGGCAGCTCGCCTGTCGCGCGGGGACAACGGGGCCTCACTACGGCCACCTGGAGGACATCGCCTGGTTCGCCGACAACTCGGGCCAGCGACGTCGTGAGGTCGCAGGGAAGGCACCGAACGCCTGGGGCCTCTTCGACACCCTCGGCGGGGCCGCGAGACCCAGCCCACAGCGCGCCTCGACGACCTCGGCTTCCGGTGTGCCCGAACCATCGAGAGCGAGCTGCGCCCCTGATCGGGAGCGCGACACGGGCGTGTCGGCTGGTGGAACGTCACTGTGCCTTCGCCCCGGCAGCGGAGGCGGAGGCGGAGGCGGTACGAAGCAAACCGGGCGGGACGGGGAGCCCTTGCAGCCAGGCCTGCCAGGCCGGCTGCTCGCGCCGCACGTAGTCCGCCGCGTCGGCGGAGAACAGGTACGCCCGTACCCCTGCCGTCGCCCTGCCATTGCCCGCGCCGTGCGTGAAGGCGCTGAGCATCCCGGGCACCGGTGCGGTGAGTCGCACCAGCGCCTGCCGCTCCCCCACACGCTCGACCGTGCCCGTGGCACCGCGCACCTCGACCGTCGCGCCCACGTCGCCCAACCTCAGCGCGTCGTGCAGGATCGACCAGAGCGCCCCCGCCTCGCCGGGGTGGGAAGCGGTGGCCTCGAGCTGCGTCGCCTCCTGGCCGGGGAAGTGCGACAGGTGGAGGCGCAGGTTGTCGAAGAACGGCATCCAGCTCGAGCCCATGTCGTCCCACCACTCCGACTCCCAGGTGGCGCCGGTGCCGAAGCCACTGCTGGTGACGCGAACGATGCAGGTGCCGCCGGACTGTGCCTCGACGAGGAACTCCGACGTCAGCGGGCTGAGGGCCTCGGGGTCCTTGCCCATGAGGGCGGCCCAGTCCTCCTCGTAGACGATGCGGCGCGGCGGGTCCCAGCCCGTGACCTGGCCGTCCGAGCCCATCTCGGGGCCCATGGAGAAGTGCAGGGAGCCACCCTCGCGCTCCTCCATCTCGGTCGGCAGGAACCAGGCACTCATGCCCTTGGCGGTGGCGATGGCCTTCCACACCTGCTCGGGGGTGCCCGGAACCTGGACGCTGAACTGCAGGCGGTACGGGACGGTCGGGGTCGTACTCATGAGCTCTCCTCAGGAAGGGGGTGGGCAGCGACGATGAGCCGGTGCACGCGCCCGTCGTCATGGTGGTAGCGAGCGGCCAGGTCGAGCACCGCGGCGGTGAGGTCGTCCGCGAAGGCAGCCCGGTCGGCGGCCGACCGGAAACCGATCTGCGTGTCGATGGTGAGCGTCGGCAGGCGCCTGCCGGACGCGCCTGCGAGGCGGGTCAGGGCGCCGACCTCGCGCACCAGGCGGCCGGCCAGTGCGACGAGGTAGCCCGCCGACAGGTGGTCGGCGTTGGCGTCCGGGTCGGCCGCGTACGCGCTGACGGCCGCCGGCGACACGACGTACGACGCCGCCGACGCCTGCAGCACCCGCTCGGTGATGCCCCCGTGCCGGCGCTCCTCGGCCAGCTCCACCAGGCCGTGCGCCTCGAGCGCCTTGAGGTGGTAGTTGACCTTCTGGCGCGTGATGCCGACCCGGGCGGCGAGCCCGGCGGCCGAGGCCGGGACGGCCAGCTCGCCGAGCAGCCGGGCCCGTACCGGATCAAGCGCAACGGCGGCTGCCTGCGCGCTCTCGATGACCTCGACGTCCTGCATGACGCCACCGTCCCATTGACAACAATTATTGTCAAGGCGCGCTTGGACGGTGCAGCCGCAGCGCTCGAGGCCGCCGGGCCCTCCCGGGGCGGACCGTCGGTGAGGTCAGGAAGGCTGGCCAGGGCGTACCAGCTCGGGCGAGCCACCCCGCACGGATGGGTGACCGGTACCCCTCCGAGGCAGCGGTCAGGTGGCGGCGAGCTGCCGGGACCGGCGCAGAGCCATCTCGGCCAGCGCGGCGGCGATGTCCGGCACGATCGCGTCGTCGAAGGTCGCGCGGGGCGAGTGGTTGTCCTCGGCGTCGTGGGGGTCGGGGTGAGCACACGCGCTGACGTTGAGGTAGGCGCCCGGCACCTCCTCGAGCACGAAGGACATGTCCTCCGACCCTGCCTCCGGGTTGACCATGTCGGCCCAGCGATCGACCCCGAACAGGTCGGACACCACCCCCTGCGCGAACGCCTGCTCCCCCTCGTCGTTGACGGTCACCGGGTAGCCGTTGCCGATGCTCACCTCGGCGGTCAGCCCGTGTGCGGCGGCGACCCCCTGGGCCACCCGGGTGACGACCTCGTGGGCCTTCGCGCGGTGCTCGGGCGAGAAGGTGCGCAGTGAGGCCTCGATCTCGGCGTCGTCCGGGATGACGTTGTTCACCGTGCCCGCGGCGATCCGACCGACGGTGAGCACCACCGGGTCCCAGACGCTGAACTGGCGGGTGACCGCGGTCTGGAACGCCAGCACGATCTCGCACGCCACCGGCACCGGGTCGCGGGTGCGGTCGGGGGCCGACCCATGGCCGCCGAGACCACGCACGGTGACGACGATCTCGTCCGCGGCCGCCATCAGCGTGCCGGGTCGCCCGAACCAGGTGCCGAACGGTTGGTCCGCCGAGTACACGTGCACGGCGTACGCCGCGTCGACGCGGCGACCGGCGGCCTCGAGCAGGCCCTCGCGGATCATCGGCTCGGCGCCGCCGGGCCCCTCCTCCGCCGGTTGGAACATCAGCACCACGTCGCCGACGAGCTCGTCGCGCAGCTCGTCGAGGATGCGCGCCGCCCCGACCAGACCGGCCACGTGCAGGTCGTGCCCGCACGCGTGCATCAGGCCGGGGCGCTCGGACGCGTAGGCGACGTCGACCTGCTCGGTCACCGGCAGCGCGTCCAGGTCTGCGCGCAGCAGCACCACCGGCCGCTCCCCCGACACCGGGGCGCGCCCCCGCAGCACGGCGACGACCGAGCTCAGTGACGTCCCCAGAGTCACCTCGAGGTCGAGCCCGACGAGCGCGTCGACCACTGCGGCCTGGGTGTCGGGCAGGTGCAGCCCGAGCTCGGGGATGCGGTGCAGCCGACGGCGCAGCTCGACGAGGTCGGGGCCGATCCGTCGGGAGACTGTGAGGGCGTCGAGGGCGTCGGTCACGGGGGTCCTCTCGGTTCGGGTCCAGTGCGGTTCTCGAGTGCGAGGGTATGCCGTCCGCCCGGAGCCGTGGCGGCCGGCTCGGCGCGGGTCAGGCGCCCGGCATCCCGACGAACTCGGCTCGCCGCGCACCCATCGCGGCGAGCAGCTCACGCTCCTGCGCGACGGCGTGCGCGTCGGCCGCCGAGTGGTACATCCGGCGGCGCAGCAGGGCGAGCTCGCTCGCGCTGTCCTGGAACGCTCTCATGGCCACCAGCCCCTGGCGGCCGGTGTTGGCGCGCGCCCAGGCCCGGGCCTCGCGGCGCCGGCGCATGGACGCGAGCATCGTCACCTCGGCGGGTGAGAGCCAGCCGGCGTCGGCGTAGGGCCTCAGGAACTGCCCGATGAGCCGACCCTCGCGGCGCCGGGCCCACCCGACGAAACCGATGAAGGCGAGGAAGATCGGCACCTCGACCAGCACGTAGACGACCACCATCCCGCGGCCGCCCGAGACCGCGGCGAGGTTCCACAACGCGTGGCTGAGCACGGCCAGGAGGTACCCCAGCACCGGCCCGAGGATCCGGGGCAGCCACGTGCGGCTGGTGGCCGCCACCCCGACACCGATGCCGAAGAGCACGGTGAACATCGGGTGGGCGAACGGTGAGAGGAGGCCGCGCGCCACGAACGTGCCGGTGAACGCCTCGCTGCCGCCCTCCGTGTACGCCTGGGCCAGGTACTGGATGTTCTCGGTGAAGGCGAAGCCGGCCGCACAGATGCCGGCGTAGACCATGCCGTCGTTGACCCCGTCGAACTCGCGGCGCAGCAGGAGCCACACGAGCACGACCAGCGCACCCTTGGCCGCCTCCTCGACGAACGGCGCGACGAGCACCGCCGTCGTCTGCAGGGCGAGCTGCGGGTCGGTGGTCGCCTCGAGCACCACGATCGCCCCGGTGTTGAACAGCGCCGCGACGACGGCGGCGATGAGCGCCCCCCACAGGAACGCGCCCACGAGATAGCGGGTGGGCTCGGACTCGAACCGGTCGAGCCAGAGGAAGGTCGGGATGACGATGCCGAGCGGCACCAGGGCCACGGCCAGCGCGAGCAGGGCCGTCTGCACCCCGAAGGCCGCCCCGAAGTAGACGGAGACGACCAACGCCGAGAGGAGGAAACCCACGGCGGCGACCCCGGTCAGCAGCCACCCGCGCAGCGCCGGCCGGGTCGTCGGGTCGTGACGACCGGTGAGCGTCGTCGGCCGCGCCGCCAGGTCCCCGCTCATGGCACGCGACCCTAGTCCAGTCCACGGCATCGGGAGGGGCGGACGACTGCCGCGGCCTAGCATGGCCACCATGACCACCCCGGGGACCGACCGCGCGCACACCGACCGCATCGTCTGGATCGACTGCGAGATGACCGGCCTGTCCCTGGAGAGCGACGCGCTCGTCGAGGTCGCCGCGCTGGTGACCGACTACGAGCTGACCGTGCTCGGCGACGGCGTCGACGTCGTGATCCGCCCGCCCGAGGCGTCGCTGGCCCAGATGGGCGACTTCGTGCGGGACATGCACACCGGCTCCGGCCTGCTCGACCAGCTCGCCGAGGGCACCACGTTGCAGGTCGCCCAGACGATGGTCCTGGACTACGTCAAGCAGTGGGTCCCCGAACCCGGCAAGGCGCCGCTCGGCGGCAACACGGTCGCCACCGACCGGGCCTTCCTCGCCCGCGACATGGCCGATCTCGAGGCCTTCCTGCACTACCGGATCATCGACGTGTCCTCGATCAAGGAGCTCTCCCGCCGGTGGTTCCCGCGGGCCTACTTCGCGGCCCCCACCAAGACCGGTGGGCACCGAGCACTGGCCGACATCCGCGAGTCGATCGCCGAGCTGCGCTACTACCGCGAAGCCGTGTTCGTTCCGCCGCCGGGCCCGTCGACCGAGCAGGCGCGCGCTCTCGCGGCCCGACACGTCGTCGACCACGGCGGCGCCGCGGCGGGCGAGGCCGTGGTCGGGAGCACCCCTTCGTAACAGGTACGATGGTTCGCGCTGCGGGCGCAACGACATCCTCGGATGCGGGCGCCCGCCGTGGTGGGTATAGCTCAGCTGGTAGAGCACCTGGTTGTGGTCCAGGGGGCCGCGGGTTCAAGTCCCGTTACTCACCCCACACCGCCGAACCCCCGATCCGCGTCCCGCGGGTCGGGGGTTCGCACGTCAGGGCGGCGGTGGCGGCAGCAGGCCGGCGGCCTTGGCCAGGAGCGGCACGTAGGGCGCGGTCTCCGCGGACCCGGTGGTGAAGATCGCGATCGACACCCGGTGCTCGGGCAGCACGGCGAGCACCGTGCGGTAGCCCGGTAGCTCACCGAGGTGCCCGACGACCTCGACCCCCCACCGGTCGTCACCGACCCGCCAGGTGCCGAGCCCGTACCACGAGTCGCCGGGCGACTCCCGCATCTCGCGCGTCGCCTCCACGCCGAGCACGTGACCGCCGTAGAGCTGGTAACCCCAGCGGGCGATGGTCGGCGCATCGGCGGCGATCCCACCGGCCGCGCCGACCGCGCTCGCCAACGACCGCCAGGGCAGGTAGTCGCCCGCGGGCAGGTCGTCCGGGAGGTTCCCGTCGTCCGGGCCCGGTCGGGCGAGCGGGGGCGCGATCGCCTCCTCGTCCTGGTACGCGATCCGGGACAGGCCCCGGGGCTGCCAGAGATCGGCGCGCAGGACCTCGGGCAGCGGCCGACCGGTCACCTCCTCGACCAGCAGACCGAGCAGCCAGTAGTTGGCGTTCTCGTAGACGGGCCGTGCCCCACCGGGCTCCCCCGGCGGCGTCGTGTAGACGGCGAGCACGTCGACGGCGTCCCAGTGCCGCTCGAGGTCTGCGTCCACCGCGGCAAAGGCCCCCTCGGGCGGGGAGACCAGTCCGCTGCGCATCGACAGGAGCTGGCGCACGGTGACGCCGTTCGAGGTCTGCGGGTGGTCGAGATACGACGAGGCCGCGGCGTCGAGGTCGACCTTCCCGGCTTCGACGAGGTGCATCACCTCGGCCGCCACGAACGTCTTCGTGATGCTCGCGATCGCCATCGCCGCGTCAGCGACCAGTGGGGTCCCCGCACCGTCGACGCCGGCCGCGCCGCTCCACACGCCGTCCTGGGTGACGACCGCGCCGGTGACCCCCGACAGCAGGTCGGTGTCGACCCACCGGGCCAGCTCCTGCTGCAGGGCCGCCGACCGCGCGGCCGGCAGCCCGGTCGTGGGGACCGGCGGGAACGTCCCGGCCGTCGTCGGGGACGCGCTGCCCGCTGCCCGGGCCGGCTCCGGGGTGGGCGTCGGTGAGCTGCACGCGACGGTCAGGGCGCACAGGACCGCGGCGCCGAGCACTCGCACCACGGCCATGGCGGCCTCCACCCACGTCCCCCGCAGGACTTCCGGTCGAGGCTACTCGGGGCACGAGCCAGGGGGCCATGGCCCGTTGTGACCACCACCTTGCAAGGATGGGGGCATGCTGTCCCGCCGCTTCGCCACCATCGTCACCATCGTCATCGTGGTCGCCTTCGTGGTCGCCTTCGTCGCCCCGGCGTTCGCGTCCGGGACGTCAGCCGGGTTGCCCGTGCACGCCCGGCTGACCTCGGCCACCCCGGCCGACGGCGCGACGGTGGAGCGCGCCGACGAGGTGGTGCTGACCTTCAACGAGAACGTCAACCCCGACTTCGTGGCGGTGAGGGTCACCGGGCCTGCCGGCTCCGAGGCCGGCGGCGACCCGAGCGTCGACGGGCGCACCGTCACCCAGCCGCTGGCCGCCGACCTGCCCGCGGGCACGCACCAGGTCGCCTACCGCGTCGTCAGCGCGGACGGCCACCCCATCGCGGGCACGCTGTCGTTCGTCACCACGGCGTCACCGGCCGCCGCCTCGCCGACCACCACCGCACCCTCGCCGACGCCCACCACGACCCCGTCGACGGTCGCTGCCTCCCCCACGGCGACCGCGACGACGGTGCCGGCCTCGACCGACGCCGGCGACGGCATCCCGGTGACGGTGATCGCGGTCGTGGGCATCGTCGCCGCAGCGGTTCTGGGCGCCCTGCTCCTCCTCCTGGCCCGCACGCGACCCCGCGCTGACGACGGGCGCACACCACCGGCCTGACCGATTTCGCCGCGACGGCGGCCTGCTGATAATGTCTCCGTCGCGCGCCATTAGCTCAATTGGCAGAGCAGCTGACTCTTAATCAGCGGGTTCGGGGTTCGAGTCCCTGATGGCGCACCATCGCTTCCCGAGCGCGAGGCTCCCCCGACGTGGGGAGCCTCACCCATGTGCGGCTCAGAGGTAGAGGCCGGTACTGCCCTCGGTGACCCGGGTCGCTGCGACGGCGTGCAGGTCGCGCTCGCGCATCAGCAGGTAGTCCTTGGCACCGATCTCGACCTCGGCCCGGTCCTCGGGGTCGAAGAGCACCCGGTCGCCGACCTCGACCTGGCGCACGTTGGGACCCGTCGCGACCACGGCGCCCCACGAGAGCCGCTTGCCGACGCTGGCCGTCGCGGGGATGACGATGCCGCCGCCGGAGCGGCGTTCCCCGTCCTCGCCCTCGACGCTGACGAGGACCCGGTCGTGCAGCATCCGGACGGGAAGGCGGGACTTCGCCTCCACCGAACGTGAGGCCATCTCAGCCGCGGCGGATTCGACGGTAGACCAGCCACCCGCCGATGACGGCGACGACCGCCACGACCGCGGCGATCCGCTCGACCCGCAGGTCACCCTCGGGCGTGGTGGCGACGTCGGCGAAGCGGGCCTTGGCGGCCTCGGTCTGCCGGTTCAGAATCGTCTTCGGGCTGACCCGGTGGGTGAGCTCGTCGATGGTCTGGGCGAGGCGGTCGCGACGCGCGGCGATCTCGGCCTCGAGCATGGGGATCGACACGGGCGGCGCCGGGGGCGCAGCCGTGGTGGGGCCGTCGGCGGCGGGCTGGGTGGCGCTCATGGGGTCCTCACTCGAGTCCGAGGTCGCGGCGGAGCTTCGCGACGTGGCCAGTGGCCTTGACGTTGTACCAAGCGTGGGTGACCGCACCGGCCTCGTCGACGACGACGGTGCTGCGGATGACGCCCTCGACGGTCTTGCCGTAGAGCTTCTTCTCCCCGAACGCGCCCCACCGGTTCATGACCGAGCGGTCCGCGTCGGACAGCAGGGTGACGCTCAGCCCTTCCTTGTCACGGAACCTGGCGAGCTTGGCCGGGGTGTCGGGCGAGATGCCGAGCACGGTATACCCGTCGGCCTTGAGCGACCCGAGCGAGTCGCTGAAGTCGCAGGCCTGCTTCGTGCACCCCGGGGTCATCGCCGCCGGGTAGAAGTAGACGATCACCTTGCCGCCGCGCAGGTCGCCGAGCGTCACCTGCGACCCGGTGTCATCGGGCAGCGTGAAGTCGGGAGCGATGTCGCCGGTGCTGAGCCGGTCACCCACGTCGGGCCTCCTCGTCGTGTGGTCGGTGCTGACGCCCAACCTACCCCGACGCCGCAGGTCCGAGGCGGGCACCCGCACACCCGGGGCGACCCGGACCTGCGGCGCAACACGTCGTGCGCAAGGCGGGACTCGAACCCGCACACCCGAAGGAACCAGAACCTAAATCTGGCGCGTCTGCCAGTTCCGCCACTTGCGCGCAGGAGCAAGGGTATGCCGTGCGAGCCGAGGGCGGCGGACCCCTGCCGGGCAGCACGCCCCGCGAGAAGCCTCGGTCAGCCGAGCAGGGCGCGAAGGACCGGCTCGAGCGCGCGGAAGGCGTTGCCACGGTGCGAGATCGCGTTCTTCTCCACGTCGGAGTACTCGGCCATGGTGCGGCTGTCGCCGTCAGGCACGAACACCGGGTCGTAGCCGAACCCGTTGGTGCCGCGCGGCACCCGCGCGAGCCGGCCGTTCACCCGTCCCTCGACGCCTTCGACCCGGCCGTCCGGCAGGGCCACGACGGCGGCGCAGACGAAGGCCGCTCCGCGGTGCTCGTCGGGCACGTCGCCGACCTGCTCCAGCAGCAGCTCGAGGTTGGCGCGGTCGCGCTCGGCCCGCCCGGCATCCGGGCCGGCCGTCGACCCCGACCAGCGAGCCGAGAAGACGCCCGGCGAGCCGCCGAGAACGCCGACGGCCAGGCCGGAGTCGTCGGCCACGGCGGGCAGGCCCGTCGCCTCGGCCAGCGCGACGGCCTTGAGCCGGGCGTTGCCGAGGAAGGTCACCTCCGTCTCGGCGACGTCGGGGGCACCCTCGACGTCGTCGGCCCCGACGACCTCGAGCCCGAGCTCGTCGACGAGCCCGGCGAGGATCTGCTGCAGCTCATGGACCTTGTGCTCGTTTCGCGTCGCGAGCACCAGCCGGCGGGTCACGCGAGGCGCTCCCTGACGGGCGCGGCGAGCGCCTCCTGCTGGAGGCTGCTCAGCTGCGCACAGCCGATCGTCGCGAGGTCGAGCAGGTCGCCGAGCACGGCCCGGTCGAACGCGGCTCCGGCGCCCTCGGCGGTGCCCTGCACCTCGACGAAGCGCCCGTCACCGGTCATGACCACGTTCATGTCGGTCTGCGCCGTCGAGTCCTCCGGATAGTCGAGGTCGAGCACCGGCCGACCGTCGACGAGTCCGACGCTCACCGCCGCGATGGAGCCGGTGAGCGGCTCGGCGGCGGCGGCCACCAGCCCCTTGGCGCGGGCATCGGCGACGGCATCCGCGAGGGCCACCCAGGCACCGGTGATGGCGGCGGTGCGGGTGCCACCGTCGGCCTGCAGGACGTCGCAGTCGAGCACGATGGTGTTCTCGCCCAGGGCCTTGGTGTCGATCACGGCGCGCAGGCTGCGGCCGACGAGCCGGCTGATCTCGTGGGTGCGGCCGCCGACCTTGCCGCGGCGTGACTCACGGTCGCTGCGGGTGTTGGTCGAGCGGGGCAGCATCTCGTACTCGGCGGTGACCCAGCCCGACCCCCGGCCCTTCAGCCAGCGCGGCACCCCCGCGGTGAAGGAGGCGGCGCAGAGCACCCGGGTGCGCCCGAACTCGACGAGGACACTGCCCTCGGCGTGGTCGAGCCAGTTGCGGGTGATCCGCACCTCGCGGAGCTGGTCGGGAGTGCGGCCGTCGTGGCGGGGGGTGTGGTCAGGCATGGCGGCAAGGCTAGCCCGGCGGCCGGCACCCACCGAACGCCGCCGGTCAGAGCTCGTAGACGGCCCCGGCCCGGGCGAGCTCGACCTCGCCGGGCCACACCGCTGCCGCCTGGGCGCGGCACACCTGCGGGTCGTTCCACGCGGGCACGTGGGTGAGCACCAGCCGGCGCACTCCCCCGGCGCGCACCGCCGCCGCGGCAGCGCGCGACCCGGACAGGTGGATGTCCGGCACGTCGTCGCGTCCGTCGACGAACGCCGAGTCGAGCAGCGCCAGGTCGGCACCGCGCAGCAACGGGTCGAGGTTGGGGCAGTCGTCGGTGTCGCCGGTGAAGGCGAGCACGGCACCGCCGGCCTCGACGCGGTACCCGTAGGCCTCGACGGGGTGGTTCACCGCGTACGGGGTCACGGTGAACGGGCCCACGGTGAGCGGCACGGCATCCGCGACGACGTCGAAGTCGAACTCCGCCTCCATGCCGCCGGGCTCGAGGCCGTGGTACATCATCGACACGCGCTCGGCCGTGCCCGAGGGGCCGTGCACGGGTAGCCGTGCGGGCAGCGGACCAGCCGGACGGTAACGACGGGTTACGTAGAGACCGCAGACGTCGACGCAGTGGTCGGGGTGCAGGTGGCTGAGCACCACGGCGTCGAGGTCGTCGGGCGACAGGTGCCGCTGCAGCGGACCGAGGGCGCCGCTGCCGAGGTCGAGCAGGAGGTTCCAGGAGCGGCCGCCGGCCTCGTGCTGCACGAGGTAGGACGACGCGGGCGAATCGGGGCCGGCGAACGAGCCGGAGCAGCCGATGACCGTGACCCTCACGACAGGCCGGCCGTGACGACGTGCGGTGGCGAGGTGAACACCGGGCCGAGCCGGGAGCCCACGCCGAGGAAGCGGCTGGCCAGGCGCCGGAACTCGTCGGGGTCGCCGGTGGTGGTGAAGCCGTGGTCGGGCGGGGGCAGGTGGTCGGGCCGCAGCAGGTCGGCGTCGGCGAGCACCCGGTAGACGTCCTTGGCGGTCTCCTCCGCGGAGGACACCAGCGTGACGTCGTCGCCCATGACGTAGGAGATGACGGCGGTGAGCAGCGGGTAGTGCGTGCAGCCGAGCACGAGGGTGTCGACGCCACGCTCGCGCAACGGGTCGAGGTAGTCGTGGGCGACCCCGACGAGCTCCGGGCCGCCGGTGACCCCGCGCTCGACGAACTCCACGAAGCGCGGACACGGTGTGCTGACGACGTCGAGCTGCGGGGCTGCGGCGAACGCGTCGAGGTAGGCCCCGGACTGGTGGGTGCCGACGGTGGAGATGACGCCGACGCGACCCGAGCGGGTGGCGGCCGCGGCGCGCCGCACCGCCGGCCGGATCACCTCGACCACCGGCACGTCGTATCGCTCGCGGGCGTCGTGCAGCACGGCCGCGCTGGCGGTGTTGCAGGCGATGACGAGGATCTTCACGCCGTGGTCGACGAGCCGGTCGAGGCACTCGAGGGCCAGCTCACGGGTCTGGGCGATGGGCCGGGGGCCGTACGGCGCGCGCGCCGTGTCGCCGAAGTAGGCCACCGACTCGTGGGGCAGCTGGTCGAGGATCGCGCGCATGACGGTGAGCCCGCCGTAGCCGGAGTCGAAGACCCCGATCGGGAAATCAGCCACCGCACAAGGGTAGGTGCCGACACCGACGCACGAGGGCCGCACCCGGGGTCGGGCGCGTCACACCCACACCCTCTCCCGGCTAGCCTGACAGGGTGACCGAGGAGCGCATCCGCAGCGGGTACCGCGCGAGCGTCGACGGCGGCGGCCCGTGACCGTCCTGCTCTCCGGGGGCGCGGGCTTCGTCGGCCAGCACCTGGCGCGGCGGCTCACCGCGGTGCGCTTCGAGGTCGCCGCCCTGGACCTGCTCCACCCGCAGGTGCATGCCGACCCCGAGGCCGCCCGACGGGCCTTTCCCGGGCCGGTGGTCGTCGGTGACGTCGCCGACCGCCGGGCCTGGACCACCGCTGCGGCGCAGGTGCGCCGGGTCGAGGCCCTGGTACACCTCGCCGCCGAGACCGGCACCGGGCAGTCGATGTACGAGGTCGACCGCTACCACCGGGTCAACGTCGACGGCACCCGGCGGGCGGCCGAGTTCGCGGTGGGCCACGGCATCCCCCTGGTGGTGCTGAGCTCCTGGGCCGTCTACGGACAGGGCCGCTACGAGTGCCGCGACCACCGGCCGACGTTCGGCCGCCCGTGCTGCCCGGCCGCCATGCCCGCGCCCTCGCGCGAGGACGACCCGCACCACCCCGTCTCGGTCCTCGGCGAGACCAAGTCCCTGGCGGAGTCGGTGGCGATCGCCCTGTGCGGCGACCGGGTTCCGGTGACCGTGGTGCGCCCGCAGAGCGTGGTCGGCCCCGGCCAGTCGCTGCACAACCCGTATGCGGGTGTCCTCGCCGCGTTCCTCGCGATGCTGCGCGAGCAGCGGCCGCTGCGCGTCCACGGCGACGGGAGCCAGACCCGGGACGTCGTGCACGTGGACGACCTCGCCGCGCTGCTCACCCACCTCGTGGCCGCCCCGCCGGCACCCGGGGCGCCCCTCGTGCTCAACGGCGGCACCGGGGTGCGCACCTCCCTGGTCGAGCTCGCGGCGCTCGTGACGGACGCGGCACCGGTGCCCGGGGCCGGGCTGGATCTGGTCGGGGTGCGCCGCGCCGGAGACGTCGAGCACGCCTGTGCCGACCTGACCCGTCTCACCGAGTTCGGGGCACCGATCCCGGCGCGCTCGGCGGCCGACGCGGTGCGCGACTTCGTCCGTACCTCCTGGGAGCGTCCGGGCGCGCCCGCGAGCCGGTGGGACGAGGCGTTCGCCGAGCTCGAGGAGCGTGGGCTCACCTCGTGAGCGGGCCGGCGAGACCATTCCCCGAACGGCCCGAGGTGAGCGGTCCCGCGGTGGCGCTCAGGTCGTGCAGGGATGATGGCCGGGTGAGCCTCCCCTGCGTCCTCCCCGCCCGTGGTCGGAGCGAGGGTGCGCCCACCCGGCTCGGCGCGGCACGGGGGCAGTCGTGAGCGGCATCGCGCTGGCCGCCAACAACGGCGAGGTCGGTGGCGGCGAGGTCATGCTGCTGGCCACCGCGCGGCTGTTGACCGACCTCGGCCACGAGATCGAGGTGGTGGGTCCCGATGCCCCCGAGGGCCGCGACGGTGTCCTCGACCTCGCCGAGTCCGAGGGGTACCCCGTGCACCGGCTCTCGAGCGACCGGCGTCGCTACCTGCACGAGCTGCGCGACTGGCACGGCGGGCGGCGCGACCTGCTCTGGTGCCACGGGCTGGTGCCGGCGTTCGCCACCGCTGGTCGGCCACGGCGGGTGGTGCACCTCCACAAGCTCCCCAGCAGGACCCAGCACGCCGGCTACCTCGCCGCCCGGTCGCGGTCGTGGTTGACCCTGGTGCCCTCACGGTGGATGTCGAGCCGGGTGCCCAACGCGCGGGTGCTGCCGAACTGGACTCCCGACCTCGGGTACGCGCCACGCCCGCCGGGCTCGCAGCGGCGCCTCGGGTACCTCGGGCGGCACGCGGTCGACAAGGGCCTCGTCGTGCTCGCCGAGGCACTGGAGGGCCTCGACACCCCGACCCCCGTGCAGCTGGTGCTCGCGGGCGAGCCGCGCTTCACCGACGAGGCCGGGGCACGCCGCGTCGCCGACGCCGTGAGCAGGCTGGGCGGCCAGGCCGAGTCGGTCGGGTGGGTCGAGCCCGCCGCCCTGCTGCGCGACGTCGACGGCCTCGTCGTCCCGTCGGTGGTGCCGGAGTCGTTCGGCCTCGCGGCGGCCGAGGCGATGGCTGCCGGCGTGCCCTGCATCGTCAGCGACGCCGGTGCCCTGCCGGAGGTCGTCGGCGCCGACCACCCGTGGGTCGTCCCGGCCGGCGACCCGGCGGCCCTGGCCGGGGCCGTGCGGGCCTGGGCCTCCGCGTCACCGGCGCGGCTGGTCGCGGTGGCTCGTGAGCAGCGCGACCGCTGGGAGGTCGAGCTGTCGCCCGACGTGGCCCGGGAACGGCTTCGCCTCCTGCTCGCCGCGCTTCCGGCCTGAACGTCGCCGGCCACGTGGGGCCGCGGGGCGTGCGGCCGCGCCGGCGCTGACGCACGGGTCAGCGCGCGAGCATCGCGGAGGCCAGCGTCTCCTGCAGCCAGGTGAGGAAGTCGTAGACCGCGAGCGCGTAGCCGAGCGGGTCGTCGGGGTCGAGGTCCTCGGCCGCGGCCTCGAGCACGGCCATGTCGTCGTCGGTGCGCAGCCCCATCCGCTCCCCGAGCACGAGCCGCACGTCGGTGAGGGCGACGAGCACCGCGTGGGCCTGCGCGTCGTCGAGGCGCAGCTTGTCCTCGGCCCGCATCAGGTCCGCCGCGGTCAGCAGCGCCGCGGCCTTGCGCTGGCGCAGCCCGGTCTCGGTCAGCCGGCGGAACTCGGCCGCCATCTCGTCGTCCTGCCGGTTCGCGGTCGGCAGCAGCCGGTCCAGGGCGGGGTCGCGCCCGGCGTCCGAGGCGTTCAGGCCGCCCTGGTCCTCGGCGGCCACGCTCACGCCCATCCCCAGACCGGCGACGATCGACGCGAAGTCGTCGCCGCCCTCGGGGACCGGTGCGGGCGGGTCGAGCAGGTCGCGCACCTGGTCCATCAGGCCCGCGATGGTGGCGCGCTCGAGCGGGTCGAGCTGCGCCGCGTACCGGGCACGCTCCCCCGACCCCTTGCGCCGGAAGCCGCGGGCCATCAGTCGTCCTTCTGGTACGTCGCCCACAGCCCGTAGCCGTGCAGGGCCTCGGTGTCGGCCTCCATGGCCTCCCGGGTGCCGTTGGCGACGACCGCCCGGCCCTGGGTGTGCACGTCCATCATCAGCTTCTCGGCCTTGGACCGGGAGTAGCCGAAGTGCCGCTGGAGCACGAGGGTCACGTACGACATCAGGTTGACCGGGTCGTTCCACACGATGGTGATCCACGGGGTGTCGGGGGCGACGTCACCGCTGGTGGCGGTGACCTCCTCCTGCACGGGCGCGAGCGACACGCAGCAAGGATAGGCGCGACCCGGCATCCGGCCGACCGCAGGCGAGCTCAGCCGCGGGGGCGGTTCCAGCTGCCGGCGTACTTCCCGTCGTCGCAGGCACGCCCTGCCTCACCGAGCTCGAGCGGGCGGAAGGTGTCGACCATGACGGCGAGCTCGTCGAAGTAGTGCTTGCCGATCGACGCCTCCGCCGCACCGGGCTGCGGCCCGTGGGCGTGCCCGCCCGGGTGCAGCGAGACCGACCCCTTCTCGATGCCGGATCCCTTGCGGGCCTCGTAGTCGCCGTCGACGTAGAACATGACCTCGTCGGAGTCGACGTTGGAGTGGTAGTACGGCACCGGGATCGACAGCGGGTGGTAGTCGACCTTGCGGGGCACGAAGTTGCAGACGACGAAGTTCCAGCCCTCGAAGACCTGGTGGGCCGGCGGCGGCTGGTGGATGCGTCCGGTGATCGGCTCGTAGTCGCGCACGTTGAACACGTAGGGGTACAGGCAGCCGTCCCAGCCGACGACGTCGAGGGGGTGGAAGGGCAGCACGTGCACGGTGCCGACGATGCCGCCGCTGCTGGCGGGGCCGCCGCCGCGGTGCTTGATGAAGACCTCCGTCTCGGCGTCGGCCCGCTCCCCCACGTCCTCGGCGAGCAGCGGGCCCTGCGGCGGCCGCAGGTCGCGCTCGCAGTAGGGGCTGTGCTCGAGCAGCTGGCCGTACTTGCTGAGGTAGCGCTTGGGCGGCGCGATGTGGCTGCTCGCCTCGATGCAGATGGTGCGCAGCGGCTCCCTGCTCGAGCGCTTCGGGATCCAGCGGTGGGTCGTCGCCCTCGGGATGACCACGTAGTCGCCCTCACCGACCTCGAACGCGCCGAAGACCGTCTCGACGCGCGCCCGTCCGCGCTCGACGTAGACGCACTCGTCCCCGATGCCGTTGCGGTACCAGGGGCTGGTGGCGCCGGCGACGGCATACGACAGTCGCACGTCTCCGTTGCCGAGCAGGAGGCGTCGGCCGGTGACCACGTCGGTGTGCTTGACCACCGTGCTCGGGAAGAGGTCGTGCGGCTTCAGGTGCCGTGGCAGCAGCGGGTGGTTGGCCGTGGTGCCGAGGTCGCCGACGCTCCAGTCGCGGTACTCCGCCACGGTCGAGGGGATGTTGCGGTGGTAGAGCAGGCTGGAGTCACTGCTGAATCCCTCCTCACCCATGAGCTCCTCGTAGTAGAGCTCACCGACCTTGCCCCGCCCGGCCGGCCGTCGGTGCTGGGTGTGCCGCTTCGGGGGGATGCTGCCCATCGCCTGGTAGTGCGCCACTGCTGCTGTCCACCTCGTCGTGGTCGGGTTCCGGGGCGGTCTCCCCCGGGTGCTGTCCGAGCAGGGTATGCCGCCGGGCGCGGTGGTGGCATCCCTGCGGCGGCGTGACGTCAGAAGTGCCAGAACCGACCGGTGTGCGCGGGCCCGCACCCGACAACCTGCCCAGCGCTGCGCCCTGGCATCCGGCACGTGCCGGGTTATTGCTGTCGGGTCCCGAAGGTGGCAGCCATAACCCCGCACGTGCGGGACTGGTGCGCGGCTGCGCCGTGCCGTGCGCGGACGGTGGGGAGGGGCGTGCCCCGCGATAGGTTGGGCGCATGCCGACGACGACACCGGTGGTGCTGCGCGCCCTCGTCGACGATGCCGCGGTGTTCCCCCCCGGAAACGCCCCGTTGGCCGAGGCCATGAGCCGGCACGCCGTGCACCGCGATGCCTGGTACGCGGGCTGCGTCGGGCCGTTGCTCGTGCCCGCGGCGTCGGCGGCCGACCTCGTGCGCGTGCTCGACGAGCAGGATGCCGTCGCCTCCCCACGCGCTCGCGGCCCCGTCGCGTTGGTGCTGGTCGCCCGCCCCGGCGCCGACCCGGTCACGCTCACGGCCGCCTGGTCCGCGCTGGGCGACGACCCTCGCGTGCAGGTCGTCGGCGCCGAGCTCGGCTGGTACGACGGCTGGTACGACGACCTCGCCGGTGATCTCCCGCTGGCCGTCGAGATGCCGCGCGGGCCCGACGGCGACCACGCCTTCGCCGAGGTCCGCACCGCACACCGCGAGGGTCTGCCCGTCGTCCTGAAGTTCCGCACCGGCCCCACCGCCACGTGGACCTGGCCCGACGAGCAGGAGCTCGCGACCTTCCTCCGGCTCGTGGCGCTCGAGGTGCCGTACAAGCTGACCGGGGGGCTGCACCATGCCGTGCGCGGCTCCTACGAGGTCGGTGGCGTCCCTGAGGAGAACCACGGCGTGCTCAACGTGCTCGTCGCGACCTCCGCCGCGCTCGCGCACGCCGGTCAGGACGAGGTCGCCGCCCTGCTCGCCGTGCGCGACGCCACCGCCCTGGCCGACCTGGTCGCCGCCTGGCCCGATGCCACGGCGCACCGGGTGCGCGGCGCCTTCACCACCTACGGGTGCTGCACCGTCACCGACCCGCTGGGCGAGCTCGCCGACCTCGGCCTCCTCGCCCGCCCCTGAGCTACGTCCGAGACCCCAGCCACCGAAGGACCGCCATGACCTGGCTCGACCTGCCCGCCGACCACCCCTACGGCATCCACAACCTGCCCTACGGCGTCTTCTCGACCTCCGGCACCGGACCCCGCGTCGGGGTGCGGGTCGGCGACCACGTGCTCGACGCCGGTGCGTGTGCCGAGCAGGCCGGGATGGAGTCGGGCGCCGTGTGGCTGGAACCGTCGCTCAACCCCTTCCTCGCGGAGGGCCGCCAGGCGTGGGGCGCCGCGCGCGCCTGGCTCACCGAGCAGCTGGGCAACGAGGCCCACCGCGAAGGGGTCGAGGCCAACCTGGTGCCCGTGGACGAGGTCACCATGCACCTGCCGGTCGAGGTCGCCGACTACGTCGACTTCTACGCCAGCGAGCACCACGCGACCAACGTCGGCCGCATCTTCCGGCCCGACTCCGAACCGCTCACGCCG
Organism: Ornithinibacter sp.; assembly: GCA_035633415.1. Taxonomy (GTDB): domain Bacteria; phylum Actinomycetota; class Actinomycetes; order Actinomycetales; family Dermatophilaceae; genus Fodinibacter. The sequence goes on from DASQEZ010000003.1 coordinate 25,620, forward strand.
AACTGGAAGCACCTGCCGATCGGCTACCACGGGCGGTCCGGCACCATCGTCGTGTCGGGCACCGACATCGTCCGTCCCCGTGGGCAGCGCAAGCCCCCGACCGAGCCGGTGCCGGTCTTCGGGGCCTCGGTGCGCCTCGACATCGAGGCCGAGCTGGGCTTCGTCGTCGGCGCCGGCACCCGGCTCGGCGAGCCGGTGTCGCTCGCGGAGGCCGACGAGCACCTCTTCGGGGTCGTCCTGCTCAACGACTGGTCGGCCCGCGACCTGCAGGCCTGGGAGTACGTGCCGCTCGGGCCGTTCCTCGGCAAGTCCTTCGCGACGTCGATCTCGCCGTGGGTCGTCACCACCGACGCGCTGCGCGCCGCCCGGGTGCCGCTGCCCGGTCAGGACCCCGAGCCACTTCCGTACCTGCACGGCGAACCGACCGACGACGGTGCGGGCACCGCCTACGGCCTCGACGTGCACGTCGAGGTCGACTGGAACGGCACCGTGGTCTCGCGACCCGAGTTCCGCGACATGTACTGGTCGCCGGCCCAGATGGTGGCCCACATGACCGCCAACGGCGCCACCCTGCGCAGCGGCGACCTGTTCGGGTCGGGCACGATCTCGGGCCCGGAGAAGGGCACCCGCGGGTGCTTCCTCGAGCTCACCTGGAGCGGCACCGAGCCGGTCACCCTCGACGACGGCTCGCAGCGCACCTTCCTCGAGGACGGCGACACGATCACCCTGCGGGCCACCGCTCCCGGGCCGCACGGCAGCGTGATCGGCCTGGGCGAGTGCGTCGGGACGGTGCTGCCGGCCCGCTGACCGGCTCGGGTCAGGTCTGCGGGTTGCGCAGGACGACCACGGTCTCGGCCACCTTGTCGTGCAGCGTCTGGCGCTTCGGGTCCCACAGCAGCCAGGCCGGGTCGATGATGTTCAGCATCGAGCCGAGGATCGACAGGCCGGGCATCAGCCCCATCAGGGCCGTGACGACCGCGATGACCTGCCGCTTGAGTGCGGTGACCACGCTGAGCCTGCCGGGCCCGTCGACCCGCCGCACCACGGTGCCGACGACCATCTTCCCGGGAGTCGCACCCCGCCAGGTCAGGAAGGCCGTCTCGTAGAGGAGCGACACCACCATGCCGACCAGGGTGATCGGCAGCGCCAGCGCGGCGATCTCCGTCGTGAAGGCGGACTGGTCCGGTTGGGCGCCGCCGGACTCCGCGGCCCGCACCGACGCCGAGACGTAGTCCGAGACGGCGGCGAAGAGGTCTCCGAGGAACGGGAACGCCACGATGACCGTGATCACCGAGGTCACGATGATGTCGAGGATGCGACCGACCAGCCGGCGCCACCACTCCGCGAGCACCCCACCGTCGGGAAGCACGCCCTTGGTCTGCCTGCCGTACACCTGCCCGTAGGCACCGCCCGACCCGACCGGCGGCATCCCGCCGCCCTGCCACTGGCCGGGGCTCTGCTGGCCCTGCTGGTCCTGCGGACCGGGCTGGCCGTGACCGGCCCAGGCGCCCGGGTTGCCGGCCCGCCCGGGGATGGTGCCCTGCGTCGCCCGCCCGATCGTCGACGCGTCGGCCGTCGGGGAGCGCCGCGGGGTGGTGTGCGCGGACCACACCACGCCGTCGAAGTAGCGCAGCAGGAGGGGGTCATGGGGGTCGTCGTACCACCCGGGGCCGCTCGGGGTCTGGGGGGTCTCGGTCATGTCGACAGGGTCTCATGCCCGGCTGCCCGCTCCATCCGGCGCACCCCGCATTGACCCGGGCGGGTGCGAGGCGCAGCATCGGGAGATGGCGATGCGCATGGGAGAGCACCTGATGAGCCTGGTCGGCGAGCTGCGGTACGAGCCGGTGACGCGGCGCGTGCGCGCGTCCCTCGACGGCGTGCCGGTGCTCGACACCACGGATGCCGTGCTGGTCTGGGAGCCCCGGCGGGTGGTGCCGATGTATGCCGTCCCGCTCGCCGACCTCGTGGCCTCCCTGGTGCCGTCCGCCGCTGCCGAGGTGCCCGACCGGCTACCGCCGGTGCTCGGGCCGGTCAACTTCGGCTGGCACCACACCCCCGGCCGGTCGTTCGACGTGCTCGTGGGTGAGCGCGCGGTCGCCGCGGCCGGATTCGTCGCGGACGACCCCGATCTGGGCGGCCGGGTCGTCATCGAGTGGGCGCCGTTCGACTGGGTCGAGGAGGCCCACCCGGTCGTCGGCCACCCGCACGACCCGTTCAAGCGCATCGACCTGCTCCCGAGCGACCGGCACGTCGTGGTCAGGGTCGGCGACGTCGTCCTCGCCGACACGCGCCGGGCGGTCGGGCTGTACGAGACCTTCCTCCCGGTGCGCTGGTACCTCCCCCACGACGACGTCGTGACCGACCTGCTCGTCGGCAGCCCGACGACGTCGACCTGTGCCTACAAGGGTCATGCCTCCTACGTCTCACTGCGCCCGGATGCCGTGCCGGGGCTGAGCGAGGACGCCCGCCACGACATCGCGTGGACCTACCCGCACCCGCTGCACGAGGTGGACGCCGTCACGGGCATGTTCTGCTTCTGGGCCGAGCGCACCGACCTCGAGCTGGACGGGGTGGCGGTGTCACGCCCGCTCAGCCCGTGGTCGTCGCGCCCCGAGCTGGCCTGAGCCCACCGCCGCCGAGCGCAGCCGCGAGGTCGAGGACCGCGGCGGCGACGGCATCCGGGTCGACGAGGTGGTGCAGGTGCAGCGCGCCCTCGAGCACCGTCGTGGGCCAGCCCTGTCCACGCGCGAACGCGGTCTCCTCGGCGTAGGTGTCACCGAGCGCGAGGTAGGCCTGCGGGTACCTGACCCAGCCGTCGGGTGCCCCGAGGCGGGAGCGGAAGTAGGCGAGCGGCATCCGTGGCTCGTCGGCGCGCAGGCCGGCGAGCACCTCGGCGTCGGGCACGACCGCGGCGAGGTCCTCCTCCGACCACCAGTGGGTCCACGGCGGGAGCAGCCCGTCGTCGTCGGCGAGGCCCGCGAGGTGGTCGAGGAGCCCGTCCGGGGCCAGGGTCGCGTCACCGTGCTCCGGCGGCAGGGCGGCATCCAGGTGGACCACGGGCACGCCACCGGCGGCGGCCACGGCGTAGCGCCCGGCGTTGCTGTGCGCCACGACCAGGTCGGGGCGTTTCTCGCTCACGGCCTCCCGGTAGGCAGCGAGCACCGGGCCGGGGCCGTCCGGCAGCCCCGGCCCGGCGGCGACGACAGCGCCCCACCCGCACCGCCCGAGGGCGTGCGTGAGCGGGGCGTAGGCGCGAGCCGGCAGCAGCGGGCTCGGGAGGAGGACGGCGCGGTGCACCGGCTCATCCTGCTCAGAGGTTGCCGCGCTTGTCCTGCTCGCGCTCGATCGACTCGAAGAGCGCCTTGAAGTTGCCCTTGCCGAAGCCGAGCGAGCCGTGCCGCTCGATGATCTCGAAGAAGACCGTCGGGCGGTCGCCGAGCGGCTTGGTGAAGATCTGCAGGAGATAGCCGTCCTCGTCCCGGTCGACGAGGATCTTGCGCGCCTTGAGCTCCTCCACGGGCACCCGGACCTCGCCGATGCGCGCCCGCAGCTCCGGGTCGTCGTAGTACGCGTCGGGGGTGTCGAGGAACTCCACACCCTCCTTGCGCAGCTCGTCGACGGTGCGCAGGATGTCGTTCGTCGCGAGCGCGAGGTGCTGGGCGCCCGGGCCGGCGTAGAACTCGAGGTACTCGTCGATCTGGCTCTTGCGGGCGGCGATGGCCGGCTCGTTGAGGGGGAACTTGACCCGGTGGTTGCCGTTGGCGACGACCTTGGACATCAGCGCCGAGTAGTCGGTGGCGATGTCGTCGCCGATGAACTCGGCCATGTTCACGAAGCCCATGACCTTGTTGTAGTACCCGACCCACTCGTCCATCTTGCCCAGCTCGACGTTGCCGACGACGTGGTCGAGGGCCTGGAAGAGCCGCTTCGGGGCACCGTCGCGCTTGACGAAGGTGGAGGCGGCGGGCACGTACCCGGGCAGGTACGGCCCGGCGTAGGTGACCCCGTCGACGTCTCGCTGCACGAGGGTGTGGCGGGTCTCGCCGTACGTGGCGATGGAGGCGACGCGCACCGAGCCGTGCTCGTCGCTGAGCGTCTCGGGCTCCTGCAGCACGACGGCGCCGGCGCGACGGGCCTGCTCGATGCAGCGGTCGACGTCGGGCACCTCCAGCGAGATGTCGACGACGCCGTCGCCGTGCGCCGCGTGGTGGGCGATCAGGGGGCTGTCGGGGCTGACCGCACCCTTGACGACGAAGCGGATCGAGCCGGACTTGAGCACGAACGCCTTGTGGTCGCGGGTGCCGTGCTCCGGGCCGGCATACGCGACGAGCTCCATCCCCCAGACGCTCTGGTAGTAGTGCGCCGCCTGCGTCGCGTTGCCGACGACGAAGACCAGGGCGTCCCAGCCGGTGACCGGGAACGGGTCCTGCTTCTCGTCGTACTCGACGAGGCCGACGAGCTGCTTGAGCTGCTGGAGGTCGAGCCCTGCCTGGCGCTCCTGCTCGGTGAGATCGAGGTGGCTGGCCGGCGTCGTTGTCGTGTCAGTCATCAGGTCACTGTGCGGGATCCGAGCACGGTGTGCAACGGGAGGCCGCTGCGGTGGTCAGGCTGCGCACGGTGCTTGCCCGCCGGGGGTGCCACCCGGACAATGTGACCATGTCACGCCAGACCGGGGTGGACCCCCTCGACGCCCGGCTCATCGCCCTGTTCACCGACGACCCGCACGTCGGGGTCCTCGGCGCCTCCCGGGCGCTCGGGGTCGCCCGCGGCACGGTGCAGGCCCGGCTCGACCGGCTCCAGGAGCGTGGCGTGGTCAAGTCCTTCGCCCCGCAGGTCGACCCGGGCGCGCTCGGCTACCCGGTCACCGCCTTCTGCACCCTCGAGATCCGCCAGCGCCAGGGCCACGCTCCCGTCGTGGCCCACCTGAGCGCCATCCCGGAGGTGCTCGAGATCCACTCGATCACCGGCGCCGGCGACCTCGTCGTCCGGATCGTCGCCCGGGACAACGCCGACCTCGGGAGGGTCATCGACGACATCATCGACGACACCCACGTGCTGCGGGCCAACACGGCCATCGCCCTGGTGACCCACCTCGACCACCGCACGGGTCCGCTCGTCCAGGCCGCCGCCACCCGCGGCACCGATGACGGTCGAGAGGTCAGCCGGTGATGACCACCGGCTGACCACCGCTGACGAGGCGCCAGTCGGTGCTCGCGAAGCTCGGCGGGTCGATGACGCCCTTCTCGGTCACCCAGTCGATGAGGAGCTGCCGGATCTCGACGGTGCGGTTGTAGAGCACCGGCGCCGTGGTGACGTGCGGGTAGTTGCCGCCGCCGGACTGCCGGTAGTTGTTGATCGCGATGACGAACGCTGCGTCCGCGGCCACCGGTGCACCGGCGTACGCGAGGTTGGTGATCCGGGAACCGGGCTCCCGCGAGATGTCGATGTCGTAGGTCAGCCTGGCGTCGAGCCCGCCCATGATGTCGTAGTTGTAGTCCGGGGTGCCGCCCGGCGCGGTCGGGGTCACGGCATTGGTGACGTCGCCCGGCGCGAACGGCCCGGTGCCGCTGACCTGCTTGAAGTAGGTCGCGGACTTCTCGAGGTAGTCCTTGACCTGGGCCCCGGTGAGCTGGATGCCGAGCAGGGTGTTGTCGTAGATGTACAGCCCCGCGACGTCGCGGACGGTCACCTCACCGGCCGGGATGGCAGCGTCCTTGTTGAAGGGGGCCGCGATCGACAGCACCGGTAGACCCTCCTGCGGGGTGCCCACGAGGGCGGCCTTGACCGTCTCGGCCTGGACCAGGTTGATGAAGTCCATGGCGGGGGTGTCGCGGTACCGCGAGGTCGAGGCCGACATCGCCTCGGTGCACGTGCCCACGACGCTGTTGACGTACGCCAGGACCTTCTCGTGGGCAGGGCGCACGAGCGCGGCGATCGTGGCGTCCTCGGGCACGGAGTTGGCGTTGAGCAGGGTGGCCTTCGATGACCGCACCCGCCAGCGCCCCCGCACCTTCTCGAGGTCGAAGTCCATGACGCTGACCCGCATGCCCCAGTAGAGGGGCTCGCTCAGCAGCACGTCGCGGCCGGTCACGGTGTTCTTGACCTTGAGCTCGGGCACCTCGACGTGCGCGTGCCCGACGAGCACGGCATCGATGCCCGGCACCTGCTCGGCCAGCAGCCGGCTGGCGTTCTCGGGGTAGGGCAGGGCGTCACCGTACGACGAGGAGGTGGTCGAGCCGGAGTGCGCCGAGACGATGACGACGTCGGCACCGGCGGCCTTCATCCGCGGCACCATGACCTTCGCCTGCTCGACGATGCCGGGGAAGCGCACCCGGCCCTCGACGTTCGCCTTGTCCCAGATCGCGACACCGGGGGTGACCAGACCCAGGATGCCGACCGTCAGCGGCTTCTCGCCGCGCACCTTGACCCGCTTGAGCACGTAGGGCGGGAAGACCGGACGCCCGGTGTCCCAGTCGACCGAGTTGGCCGACAGCAGCGGGAACCGGCACTGGCGCTGGAACGCGCGCAGGGTGTCCAGCCCGTAGTTGTACTCGTGGTTCCCCAGGGCCGCCGCGTCGTACCCGACGGCATTCATCGCGGTGGCCATCGGGTGCTTGCTGCCCTGTGTGATCGGCTCGATCTTGGCGAAGTAGTAGGCCAGCGGCGTGCCCTGGATGGTGTCACCCGCGTCGAGCGTCAGGCACCGGTCAGCGCCCCGCTCGGCGCGCACGCCCTTGATGAGCGTGGCGGCCTTGGCGATGCCGATCTGGTTGCCTCTGCTGTCGCTGTACGCGGCGTTGTTGAAGTAGTTCCAGTTGTACACGTTGCCGTGCAGGTCGGTGGTGCCGAGCACGGTCAGGGTGAAGCGACCACGTGAGGGATGGTGGGTGGTCGCCGCCTGCGCGTCGGTGGCGGTGAAGAGCCCTGCACCGCCGACCACGGCCATGGTGAGCAGCTGTCGGCGGGAGGCGGCGGACATGGTGTCGGTGTCGGTGTCGGTGTCGGTCACGATCGGCGACCTTAGTCCGGCAGCCGTGACCTCGCTCGTCGAGCGGCGCTCTGAGCGGTGAACGGGCGGCGTCCGGCGCACGCCGGCTCAGCGGCGGCCGACGAACCAGCGGCGGATCCGCTCCACCCGCTCGAGCACCTGCTCGCTGGTGGCGGCGGCCAGCTCGGGCCCCCCGCACGCCCGGCGCAGGTCCAGGTGGATGCTCGCGTGCGGGGTGCCGGTCTTGGAGGAGTAGGCCGCGACGAGCTTGTTGAGCTCCTTGCGCTGCGCGGCCAGGGCCCGGTGGGCCGAGACCGGGCTGGGCCCGGTGCTCGTCGCCGCTGCCCCGCGCGCGCCCGCCGCCCTGGTCTGCTTCGCCTGCCGCTCGTTCAGCAGGGTCGCGACCTGGTCGGGCTCGAGCAGCCCGGGCAGGCCCAGGTAGTCCTGCTCCTCGTCGGAGCCGACGGCCGCGTGCAACCCGAACTGCTGGGCGTCGAAGAGGACGTGGTCGAAGTGGGCGTCGGACTCCAGCGCCTCGAAGGAGGTCTCCTCCAGCCCCGACGTCGTCTCGCTGCGGTTCGCGGCCGCGAGCAGCCCCTCCTCCTCGGCCCACAGCGACGCCTCCGCCTCGTCGGTGGTGGGGCGGTTCAGCGCGTGGTCGCGCTCCTCCTCCATCGTCGCGGCGTGGCTCAGGATCACCGGCACCGACGGGAGGAACACCGACGCGGTCTCGCCCCGCCGTCGGGCGCGCACGAAGCGGCCCACGGCCTGGGCGAAGAACAGCGGGGTCGACGTCGAGGTCGCGTAGACGCCGACGCACAGCCGTGGCACGTCGACGCCCTCGGACACCATCCGCACCGCGACCATCCAGCGCGAGGTGTCACCGGCGAACGACTCGATGCCGGCGCTGGCCCCCGTGTCGTCGGACAGCACGACGGTGGGGTCCTCGCCGGTGATGCCCTTGAGGATGCGCGCGTACGCGCGTGCCGAGGTCTGGTTCGAGGCGATGACGAGCCCACCGGCATCCGGCACGTGCCGCCGCACCTCGCTCAGCCGGGTGTCGGCGGCGGCCAGCACCGACGGCACCCATTCCCCCTTGGGGTCGAGCGCGGTGCGCCAGGCCTGGGCCGTCTGGTCCTTGGTCAGCGGCTCACCGAGCCGGGCCGCCACCTCGTCGCCGGCCTTGGTGCGCCAGCGCATCGCTCCGCCGTAGGCGAGGAAGAGCACCGGGCGCACGACGCCGTCACGCAGCGCCGCCGCATAGCCGTAGGAGTAGTCCGACGCCGAGCGCAGGACGCCGTCCTCACCCATCTCGTAGCGCACGAACGGGATCGGGCTGGTGTCCGAGCGGAACGGGGTGCCGGTGAGCGACAGCCGGCGGGTGGCCGGCTCGAACGCCTCGCGGATGCCGTCGCCCCACGACCGCGCGTCGCCGCCGTGGTGGATCTCGTCGAGGATGACCAGGGTCGGAGTCTCCTCGGTGCGCCGGCGGTGCAGGAGCGGCTTGGAGGCCACCTGGGCGTAGGTCAGCGCGACCCCGTCGTACTCGTGCGACTGCAGCGCGCTGGAGTTCGAGAAGGCGGGGTTGAGCTGGATGCCGACCCGGCCCGCCGCATCCGCCCACTGGGTCTTGAGGTGCTCGGTGGGGGCGACGACGGTCACGGCCCGGATGACGCCTCGGTCGAGCAGCTCGGTGGCGATGCGCAGGGCGTAGGTGGTCTTGCCCGCCCCGGGGGTGGCGACGGCGAGGAAGTCGCGCCGGCCGCTGGTGACGTAGGCGGCCAGGGCGTCCTCCTGCCACGCGCGCAGCTTCGCCGCGGTACCCCACGCCGCCCGCTCGGGGAAGGCGGGTGAGAGGTGTTCGGCGGCTGAGGTACTCATGGGCGACGGCAACGATAACCGCCTCCGGCACCCGACACACCAGGGCCCCCGCATGTCGTGACGGGGGCCCCGGGTGTGCTATGGGCGGATCACTTACGTTGCCGCACAGGGGATCTCACAGATTGCGGTACGCGAGGAACGCGTTCTGCATCCTCGTCGCCTGGCCCGCGGTGAACTGGGTCATGCACGCGTCGTCGCTGTAGTCCATGAAGTTGCGGATCGGGTCGGTGCCGGGCGCCGAGCAGGTGTCGCGGCCGACCGGGCAGCCGTAGGCGGGGGATGCCTCGGCCGGGGTGTCGGCCACGGAGTCGCCGGTGCCCGTGCACCCACCCTGGAAGGTGTGGAAGAGGTTCATCCAGTGACCGACCTCGTGCGTGGCGGTGTCGCCGAGGTTGTAGGGCGCGGCGGTGCCCCCGGGCACGGACTGGTCGAGGATCACGACCCCGTCGTAGGAGTCGTAGCGTGCCTTGGGGAAGGTCGCCCAGCCGAGCAGGCTGCCCCCGAGCCGGGCGGTGTAGATGTTGAGGTCGCCCATCGTGCCCTTGCGCAAGGCCCTCTTCATGTCCTTCTCGGCCTTGGACCCGCTGCGCAGGTTGGTGTACCACCGCGAGTTGACGGTGGTGTCGGTCGAGACGAGCCGGAACGAGAAGCCCGTCGCCGCGTACGCCGCGTTCAGCACGGAGATCTGGTTGGCGACCTGACCGGTGGTGAGCCTGCCGTTGGTGCCGTCGCTGATGACGTGCACGTGGACGTCGATGGTGGCGCCGGCGAAGGCCGCCGAGGCGCCCTCCGCGGCCTGTCCCCGAGCGTTCTCGGACAGTCCCCTGGCGGCCAGTGCCGTACGGAGCGCGGCCTCGTTGGCGCGCACCTGGGCGGCGGTGAGCTCGTTGGTGTCCTTGGCACCGGGCCTGGCGCGACCGGCGGCTTCGTGCGTGACGCATTCGGCGGAGACGGACGCCTCCCCGGCCATCGGGCGGGCGGAGGCGGAGGTGGCGGGAACGGCGAGCGCGGCGACGCCGAGGGCGAGCGCGGCCAGGGCGGTCATCGGGCGGATGGGCATGGCGACCTTTCGGCAGGAGGTCCGCCCCGGCCCGGGGCGGCTGTGCCGAAATCTAGGACCGCACCGGCAAGCACCGGGTCTGGCCGGCGCAAAGGTCCGGTCAAACCTGGCGGGCTACTCGCCGCCGTCCTGCGGGGCGCGCAGGCCCTGGTAGATCTCCTTGCAGGTCGGGCAGACCGGGAACTTCTCCGGGTCGCGCCCGGGCACCCACACCTTCCCGCACAAGGCGGTCACCGGCTCACCGGACAGCGCGCTCTCGAGGATCTTCTCCTTGCGCACGTAGTGCGAGAAGCGTTCGTGGTCACCGGGCTCGGCGACCTCGGGCACGGTCTCGGTGCGCTCGAGCACTGCTGTCTGGGTCTGCGGCTGCCGCTGAGGGGCGTTCGGGTCGTCCAGCGGCGGCATCGTCTCGCTCATCCCGCGAGTGTATGCCGCCGACCCGACCAGGGTTGGGGTCAGTTGAGCGACGGGTCGCTCGGGAACCAGGCGACCCAGCGCAGTGGATCGGGCTGGCGCCGCAGCACCCGTCGCCACAGCTCGTCCGGCTCGTCGGTGAAGACGTCGCGGCTCTCGCTACCCACGACGAACCACGAGCCGGTGGTGATCTCGACCTCGAGCTGGCCGGCGGACCACCCGGCGTACCCGGCGAAGATGCGCAGGCCGGACACCTCGCGGACGACGAGCGTCGGCGGGGTGTCGAGGTCGACCAGTGCGACCGCCCCGAAGAGGCGGCGGACCCCGGTCGGCTCCGGGGAGTCGCCCGGCACGGCCACCAGGCCGAGCGCCGAGTCGAGCTGCACCGGCCCGCCCTGGAAGACCTTGGCGGGCCGGGTCGCGTGCTCCTCCCAGCCGGGCAGCACCGCGTCGACGTCGGCGTCGATGGGCCGGTTCAGCACCAGCCCCTGGGCTCCGTCGTCGTCGTGGTGCAGCACCAGGACCACACTGCGCCGGAAGACGCCCTCCTCGATCTGCGGTGTCGCGACGAGGAGCTGCCCGGTCGTGGGGGTCTGGCTCACCCGTCCATTCTGCCCCGGCTGTGGCCGGACCGTCCGGAGCTCTGGCGCGGACGTCCGCCACCGAAGGATCCGTGACCGCGGCTGGCGGGCCGGCCACCCGGTCGGCTGCCGCCGCGGCGACCGCCGTTCTTGCCGCCCTCGAGCACCGGGCGCCACACGGCATCCGGCACCGGAACGCCGCTCGGGGTACGACCACCGAGGGCCAGCACGACCGAGTCGCCCGGGGCGACCTTGGCGGTCAGCGCCTCGGCGCCGGCCCCCTCGACGATGCGGGTCACCATCTTGCGCTGGTGCGGCAGGGCGATCATGACGACCGCGCCCTCCTCACCGGCGCGCGCGGTGCGGCCGGCGCGGTGCAGGTAGTCCTTGTGGTCGGTCGGCGGGTCGACCTGCACGACCATGCCGACGTCGTCGACGTGGATGCCGCGCGCGGCGACGTCTGTCGCCACCAGCACGTTCATCGAGCCGTCGCGGAACGCACCGAGCACCCGGTTGCGCACGGCCTGGGACAGACCACCGTGCAGGGATGCCGCGAACACACCGCGCTCACGCAGCTCGCCGGCGATGCGGTCGGAACCGAGCTGGGTGCGGGCGAAGACGATGACGCGCCCGCCACGACCGGCGAGCTCGGCAGTGAGGGCCTTCTTGTCCTGCGGGTCGATGAGCAGCACGTGGTGGCTCATCGTCGTCACGGACGCCTGGGCCTCGTCGGTCGAGTGGGTGACCGGGTCGACGAGGTAGCGGTCGACCAGGGTGTCGATGCCCTTGTCGAGCGTCGCCGAGAAGAGCAGACGCTGGCCGCCCTGGGGGATCTCGTCGAGGATCGCGGTGACCTCGGGAAGGAAGCCCATGTCGGCCATGTGGTCCGCCTCGTCGAGCACAGCGATCTGGACGCCGCCGAGCTCGACCGCGCCGCGGTCCATCAGGTCGGCGAGCCGGCCCGGGGTGGCGACGAGGATGTCGATGCCCTTGTTGAGCGCCTTGATCTGCGGCTCGTAGGAGAGGCCGCCCGCGACAAGCTTGTGGCGCAGGCCGGTGACGTGCACGAAGGGCTCGAGCGCGTCGCTCACCTGCATGGCCAGCTCGCGGGTCGGCACGAGGATGAGCGCCTGACAGGTTGGCTCCAAGGAATTAAGCCGTTCGAGCATGGGCAGCAGATACGCGCCAGTCTTGCCGCTGCCTGTGCGGGCCTGCACCATGACATCATGCCCGGCCTGCAGGTAGGGGATCGTGCGCGCCTGGACGGGCATCAGCCCCGGCCAGCCGGCGCGGGCCACGGCCGCGCGCAGGGGATCGGATAGTTGGTCGAGGGCAATGTCCGGCAACAAATCGGTTGCCCCATCACCTGCCGAATTGGTTAGCTCGTTCACGGGAATCTCTTTTCGTGTGCGAAAGATAAAGTCATACGCTATTTTAGCACATTCCACGCAGATTGCGCAGAATCCAGCAATACAAAACGCCCCCAGGGAGCGATCCCTGAGGGCGTTGGTGCTTGATGGTCAACAAACGCTATTCGGCGTTGGCTACCACGAAGTTCGTATTGTACTCGTCGTAGTTCGAACGCACGCTCTCGACCACCCGCAGGCTGAAGACATGTTCGCCGTCGGGGAACTTGGTGGTGTCCAGGGTAACGGTGAACTCACCAGGAGTGGCGCCGGAGGCAACCCAGATCTTGCCGCTGTCAGAGCCG
>DASQEZ010000004.1:0-4565 GCA_035633415.1 Ornithinibacter sp.
CCGACCGACTCGAAGTCCAGCGGGGTGTCCAGGTGCTCGGCCGTGAACATCGGCGTCGACGAGCCACCCGGCGTCCAGAACTTCAGTTCGTGCCCACGCCGGATGCCGCCGGCCATCGCCAGCAGCTCGCGCAGGGTGATCCCGAGCGGGGCCTCGTACTGGCCGGGCCGGGTGACATGGCCGGACAGGGAGAAGAAGCCGAACCCGGTGGAGCGCTCGGTGCCCATGCTCTTGAACCAGTCCGCACCGCCGTTCACGATGCTGGGCACGCTCGCGATGGACTCGACGTTGTTGACCACGGTGGGGCGTGCGTACAGACCGGCGACGGCGGGGAACGGCGGCTTGAGCCGCGGCTGCCCGCGGCGCCCCTCGAGCGAGTCGAGCAGGGCCGTCTCCTCGCCGCAGATGTACGCACCGGCACCCGCGTGCACGACGATGTCGAGATCGAAGCCCGACCCGAGGAGGTTCTCCCCGACGTACCCCTTGGCCTTCGCCTCGGCGACCGCGTTGAGCAGGCGGCGGTAGACGTGCACGACCTCGCCGCGCAGGTAGATGAAGGCGTGCTCGCAGCCGATGGCGAACGAGCTGATCGCGACACCCTCGAGGAGCACGTGCGGGTTGGCCATCATCAGCGGGACGTCCTTGCAGGTGCCCGGCTCGGACTCGTCGGCGTTGACGACGAGGTAGCGGGGGCCACCGTCCTCCGGGGCCATGAACGACCACTTCATGCCCGTGGGGAACCCGGCACCGCCGCGGCCGCGCAGCGAGGAGTCCTTGACGGCCGCGATGATGGCCGCCGGCTCCATGCCGAGCGCCTTGTCCAGGGCCCGGTAGCCACCGTGACGCGTGTACGTGTCGAGGGTCCAGGACTTCGGGTCGTCCCAGAAGGCGCTGAGGATGGGCGTGAGCGTGGTCGCCATCAGGAGCCCTTCTTCTTCTTCGTGGTGGCGCTGGGGGGCACCGACGCGCTCTGGGCCGAGGCGTTCGCCGCTCCCCCGGCCGGGTCGGGCTCGGCCTCCTGCGGAGGCACGGGGTCGACGGTGTCCTTGGGTGAGGGCACCTCGCGGGCGACCCCGCTCACTCCGTCACCCGTGGAGGCGACCGGGGCACCCGGCTCCTCGGTCTGGTCGGGGTCGGGCGCGTCGGTGCTCGCCGTGGTGGACTCGTCGGCCTTCGCCTCGTCGCCGCCCTGGGTGACCTCGGTGCGGCCGGGCGTGCGGCCACCCCCAGGAGCAGGGCCGGAGGTGGCCGAGGCGCCCTCCGGAGCGGTCCAGCCCTGTTCCTGCGCGAGCTTCAGCCCCACGAGGGTGGCCGGACCGGCGCCCACGCCCTCGTCGGCGAGCCCGTCGGAGAAGCCCGCGAGCACGCGGCTGACCTCCTTGAAGGTGCCGACCTTGCGGGGTCCGCGGGTCGGGGCGACGTCGTGACCGGCGCGCAGCGCGTCGACCAGCTCGATGGTCGAGGCGGGGGTCTGGTTGTCGAAGAACTCCCAGTTGGTCATGACGACCGGGGCGAAGTCGCAGGCGGCGTTGCACTCGACGCGCTCGAGGGTGATCGTGCCGTCGGCGGTGGTCTCGTCGTGGCCGATGCCGAGGTGCTCGGACACGGCATCCCAGATCTCGTCGCCGCCCATGACGGCGCACAGCGTGTTGGTGCAGACCCCGACGGTGTAGGTGCCGTTGGGGTGGCGCTTGTACTGCGTGTAGAACGTCGCGACGCCCGAGACCTCGGCGGTGGTGAGGTCGAGCAGCTGGGCGCACAGGTCGATGCCGCGGCCGGTGACGTAGCCGTCGACGGACTGCACGAGGTGCAGGAGGGGAAGCAGCGCCGAGCGCTTCTGGGGGTATCGCGCGATGACCTCGGCGGCGTCGGCGCGAAAGCGCGCCTCGACGTCGGCGGGGTAGGACTGCCTGGACTCCTCACTGACGGTGAGGTGCCCGGACGCGGTCTGGAGGCCGAAGTCGTGGGACATCAGCGGTCGACACCTCCCATGACGGGGTCGATCGAGGCCACCGCGACGATGACGTCGGCGACCTGGCCGCCCTCGCACATCGAGGCCACGGCCTGCAGGTTGTTGAAGCTGGGGTCACGGAAGTGGGCTCGGTACGGGCGGGTGCCCCCGTCGGAGACCAGGTGGCAGCCCAGCTCGCCCTTGGCCGACTCGATCGGCACGTAGGCCTGGCCCGGCGGGACCCGGAACCCCTCGGTGACCAGCTTGAAGTGGTGGATCAGCGACTCCATCGAGGAGCCCATGATCTCGCGGATGTGGTCGAGGCTGTTGCCCTGGCCGTCGCCGCCGATGGCCAGCTGCGCCGGCCACGCGATCTTCTTGTCCTGGACCATCACCGGCTGACCCTCGGTGCGCTGCAACCGGTCGAGGGTCTGCTCGACGATCTTGAGCGACTCGTACATCTCGTCGATGCGGATGCGCAGCCGGTCGTAGGCGTCGCACCCGGTGCGGGTGACGACGTCGAAGTCGTAGGTCTCGTAGCCGCAGTACGGCGCCGACTTGCGCAGGTCGTGCGGGAGGCCGGTGGCGCGCAGCACCGGGCCGGTCATGCCCAGCGCGGTGCAGCCGGTGAGGTCGAGGTAGCCCACCCCGACGGTGCGCCCCTTGAGCAGCGGGTTCTCGTTGAGCAGCAGCTCGAGCTCGTGGATGCCGCGACGCAGCTCGGTGACCACCTCGCGGACCATGTCGACCGCGCCGTGCGGCACGTCCTGGGAGACGCCGCCGGGGCGGATGTAGGCGTTGTTCATCCGCAGCCCGGTGATGGCCTCGAAGATGCGCAGGATGCGCTCGCGCTCGCGGAAGCCGATCGTCATCACGGTGGTGGCGCCGAGCTCCATGCCACCGGTGCCGAGGCAGACCAGGTGGGAGTTGACCCGGGTGAGCTCCATCATGAGCACCCGGATGATGCTGGCGCGCTCGGGGATCGAGTCTGTGATGCCGAGCAGCCGCTCGACCGAGAGGCAGTAGGCCGCCTCGTTCATCATCGGCGTCAGGTAGTCCATCCGGGTGCAGAACGTGACGCCCTGCACCCAGGTGCGGAACTCCATGTTCTTCTCGATGCCGGTGTGCAGGTAGCCGATGCCGGCTCGTGCCTCGGTGACGGTCTCGCCGTCGAGCTCGAGGATGAGGCGGAGCACGCCGTGCGTCGACGGGTGCTGCGGCCCCATGTTGACGACGATGCGCTCCTCGTGGAGGGCAGTGGCCTCGTCGACGAGGTCGTTCCAGTCGCCGCCGGAGACGTTGTAGACGGTGGCGCCCTCGACGCCCTCGTGCACGGACGCGCCGTAGGCGTCGGGGACCGTCTCGTCGCCCTCCGGCTCGGAGGACTCGACGACGGTCGTGTCCTGGTCGTGGGTCGTCATCAGGTGTACGCCCTCCGCTGGTCCGGCGGCGGGACGGTGCCGCCCTTGTACTCGACGGGGATGCCGCCGAGGGGGTAGTCCTTGCGCTGCGGGTGCCCCGGCCAGTCGTCGGGCATGAGGATGCGGGTCAGTGCGGGATGCCCGTCGAAGACGATGCCGAACATGTCCCAGGTCTCGCGCTCGTGCCAGTCGTTGCTCGGGTAGACCGACACGATCGACGGGATGTGCGGGTCGGCGTCGGGAGCGGTGACCTCGAGGCGCACGCGGCGGCTGCCGTGGGTGATCGAGAGCAGGTGGTAGACCGCGTGGAGCTCGCGGCCCTCCTCGCCCGGGTAGTGCACGCCGGAGACTCCGGTGCACATCTCGAAGCGCAGCTCGGGCACGTCTCGCATCGCGCGAGCGACCGCGAGGAGGTGCTCGCGGCGCACGAAGAGGGTCAGCTCGCCGCGGTCGACGACGACCTTCTCGAGCGCCTCGTGGTAGCCCGGGCCGTCACCCTCGGTGAGGGCGGTGCCGAGCCGGTCGGCGGCGTCGTCGAACCAGGAGCCGTAGGGGCGGGCGGTGGCGCCGGGGAGCAGGGTCGGCGTGACCAGCCCGCCGTAGCCGGTGGTGTCCTGGCCACGAGTGGCGCCGAACATGCCGCGCCGCTCTCCGATGAGCACGGGCTCGCGCTCGTCGTCGGAGAGCTCCTGCCAGGTGGAGATGTTGGCGGTCTGCGCGCGACGCAGCGAGTCGGGGTCGTCGTCGGTGCGGGTCTGCGCCGAGTCGATCTCCTGGTCGGGGATCGGCTGCACCGGGCTGTCGTCGGTCTTCTCGTCGCTCATGCGAGGAGGTTCTTCCCGGTCGGCGCCGCGAGGTGGGCGAGGTGGTCGTGGGTGGGGGCCATCAGCGAGGTGGGGACGGCCGCCATGGCGGCCTCCTCGGCGGCCCGGGCGGCGGCGACGCGGTTGACGCCGAGCTTGCTGCCCTGGATCTGCTTGTGCAGCTCGATGATCGCGTTGAGCAGCATCTCCGGGCGCGGCGGACAGCCGGGCAGGTAGATGTCGACCGGGACGATGTGGTCGACGCCCTGCACGATCGCGTAGTTGTTGAACATGCCGCCCGAGGACGCGCAGACGCCCATGGAGAGCACCCACTTGGGCTCGGCCATCTGGTCGTAGACCTGCCGGACGACCGGTGCCATCTTCTGGCTG
>DASQEZ010000005.1:0-1985 GCA_035633415.1 Ornithinibacter sp.
ATCATCCCGCTCGAGTGCGAGTTCTTCGCGATGCGCGGCGTGGCCCTGCTCGTCGAGACGATCGAGAAGATCTGCGACCGGCTCAACCCGCGCCTGCAGGTCGACGGCATCCTGGCGACGATGTACGACGGCCGCACCCTGCACTCTCGCGAGGTCGTGGCGAGCGTCGTCGAGCACTTCGGCGACCAGGTCTTCCACACCGTCATCTCGCGCACCGTGAAGTTCCCGGACGCCAGCCTGGCCGCCGAGCCGATCACCACCTACGACGCCACGCACAAGGGCGCCGACGCCTACCGCCAGCTCGCCCGCGAGCTCATCGCCCGCGGTGGGGCGGCCTGACGCGATGACGACGGCCCCCGAGGGCTCGTCGGGCACCTCCGGCCTCACTCCCGGTGGGGTGATCACCCGCCGCGCGCCCGCCACCGCCTTCGAGGTCACCCTCGACAACTTCACCGGGCCCTTCGACCTGCTCCTGGGTCTGATCAGCAAGCACAAGCTCGACATCACCGAGATCTCGCTGGCCACGGTGACCGACGACTTCATCGCGCACATCAAGGTCGAGCAGGCCAAGCCCGAAGGCTGGGACCTGTCGCAGGCCACCGAGTTCCTCCTCGTGGCCGCGACCCTGCTCGACCTCAAGGCGGCTCGGCTGCTCCCGCAGTCCGGGCCCGAGGACGAGGACGACCTGGCCCTGATCGAGGCCCGCGACATCCTCTTCGCGCGCCTGCTGCAGTACCGCGCCTTCAAGGACATCGCCCACACCTTCGCGCAGCGGATGGCGACGGCCGGCCGGATGCAGCCGCGCACGGCATCCCTGGAACCGCACCTCGCGGCGCTGTTGCCCGAGCTGCTGATGACCGTCACCCCGGAGCAGCTCGCCGTCATCGCGGCCCGGGCCATGGTGCCCAAGCAGGCCCCGACCGTGGGCCTGGGCCACCTGCACGCCCCGGCGGTCAGCGTGCGCGAGCAGGCCGTCATCCTCGGCGACCGGCTGCGGCGGGAGCGGGTGGCCTCGTTCCGCAGCCTGGTCGCGGACGCCGACTCCACGCTCGTCGTGGTCGCCCGCTTCCTCGCGCTGCTCGAGCTGTTCCGGGACTCGTCCATCGGCTTCGAGCAGGCCGAGGCCCTCGCCGAGCTCACCGTGAGGTGGACCGGACCCGAGGAGGGGGACATCGAGGTCGACGACGAGTTCGACGACCTTCCCACCGACAGCACAGCGCCCGTCCCCGAGGAGAGCACCGATGAGTGACCAGCCCGAGCCTGCCGAGCCCACCGAGGCGGTGGAGGAGCAGCTCGCGTTCGACGTCGCCGACTTCCCGGGCGGCATCTCCGGCGCGATCGAGGCCGTGCTCATGGTCGTCGACGAGCCGGTGACCACGATGGCCCTGGCGTCGGTGCTCGAGCAGCCGGTGACCGACGTCGAGGTCGCGCTGGCCGAGCTCGAGGTGGGCTACGCCGAGCAGCACCGTGGCTTCACCCTGCGCCAGGTCGGCGGTGGCTGGCGGATGTACAGCCGGCACGAGTACGCCCCGGTCGTCGAGAAGTTCGTGCTCGACGGGCAGCAGGCGCGGCTCACCCAGGCGTCCCTGGAGACGCTCGCCGTCATCGCCTACCGCCAGCCGGTGTCACGCTCGCGCGTCGCCGCCGTGCGTGGGGTGAACGTCGACGGCGTCATCCGCACCCTGCTCACCCGCGGGCTGATCGAGGAGATGGGGCACGACGAGGAGTCGACCGCCATCCTGTACGGGACGACCTCCTACTTCCTGGAGCGGCTGGGGCTGCAGAGCCTCGACGACCTACCCGCTCTGGCCCCCTACCTGCCCGAGGTCGACGTGCTCGACGAGATCGCTGAAGGAGGCCGCGGATGACGCCGGCCAAGAGTTCTGGACCCCCGCCCAAGGGCAGACCCCGCAAGGGCCCCGCGCCCGTCACGGGAAAGAACAAGGGACGGGGCAAGCCGCAGCGCGGCTCGTCGGGCAACACCA
>DASQEZ010000006.1:0-13972 GCA_035633415.1 Ornithinibacter sp.
GCCCCGATCCATCCGCCGGGTGCCGGGGTCGCCGAGCATGCCCTGACCTACGGTCACCTGCTCGACGAGGTGCTGCGCAGGGCCACCGGCGAACCACTGGCGGAGCGGTTCGCCCGGCTCGCGGCCGCGTGCGGGTGGGACCTGCACCTGCGCGTCGCGGATCACGACCTCGCGCGCGTGGCAACCCTGGTGGAGCCCAGTGGAGCGTGGCGGTCGGGCTATCTCGACGACCCGCGGTGGGGCCCGGCACTGGGCCGACCGCCCGGGCTGCTCGACCCGGAGGTGCTGAACTCCCGTCGCTTCCGGGGCACGCCCTTCCCCGCCGTCGCCCTGCACGCCACTGCCCTCGCGCTGGCGCATTTCTACTGCGACGTGATCAGGCCCGAAGGTCTGGTGGCCGACCGCCTCGGCCACGACCTGTGGCGAGCGTACGTCGAGCCCGCGGCGACCGGTCACGACCTGGTGCTCGACCGGCCAGTCACGTGGACCCTCGGCTTCCAGATCAGCGAGGAGAACGGACGGGTCGAGCTCGGGATGGGCGGCGCGGGCGGCTGTTCGGCCTGGGCCGAGCCGGCCGCGGGCTACGGCGCGGCGTACCTGACCAGGGGGCTGGGCGGCCACGACCGCGGCGAGCTCGTGTGGGACTCCGTCACCGCCGAGTTCCCACCCGCCTCACACGTCCCGTCGCCGCAGGGCGATGGTGGCGGCGAGCGCGAAGACCACGACCCAGGAGCCGAACACGACCATCCCGGCCGGGACTGAGAGCTGCGCTCGGGAGTCGAGGCCGACGAGCCACCCGACCCCCTGCCCGATGCTGCGGGTGAGCACACCGAGGCACACGTGACACGGGCAGTTCTCCACGCCCCTCACCGAGGGGAGCGACCGGTGCCCACCGCCCGGGTCAGAGCTTGGTCATCTTCCGGAAGGGCGTGGTGATCCGAATCGTCCTGCCGCTGAAGTCCACCGCCACCCCACCGGCATCGATCCCCACGACTCGGCCGAGCCCGTAGGAGTCGTGACAGACCCGGTCACCGAGGCCGAACTCCTCGATCGTCGGCTCGGGCTCGGGCTTGAAGGGGCTGCTGGCGTGACGAGGACGCGGGTTCCCAGATGAAGTTGCCATTACCGCCAGTATGCGCGCCCAGTGGCCGGACCGAGAAACAGCGACCGAAACAGGGCAGCCGGGGCGGGGCGCCGGCAGCCAGGAGAGCGGGTCGTTCGGCCGGGTGCGACGGGCATCTCCGCGGCGGTGCGGCCAGGCAGGTGGAGGGCCGGGACCGGAGGCCGAACCGGTCAGCTCGCGCGCGGGGGGTGGGCTCGGCAGAACCGGCGCACGGCGGCATTGACCTGCTCGGGCTGCTCGAGAATGCTCAGGTGGCCTGCCCCCTCGATCACGACGAGCTCCGCGTCGGGGATGGCCTCCTCGAACTGGCGAGCGACGGTCAGCGGCGAGCGAGCGTCCGAGTCGCCCCAGACCAGCAGGGTGGGGACGGCGACATGAGGTAGCAGGTCGCTCAGGTCGGTATCGGCCATGACGGTGAGCTCGTGCCGCAGGCTTGCGGGGCGGACGTCGGCGGCGACGTCGGCGAGGAGCCGCACGACGGCAGGCGTCGGTTCGGCTGCGAACAGACCGGGGAGGGTGGGGTCGAACCCCCCTGGTGGTGACGCCAGCATCCGGAGGGTGCGGTTGACCCGCGCCCGGACCTCGTCGGGCGGTAGGGACCCCTTCCAGCCGGCGTAGGTGTCGATCATGACCAGGGTCGCGACGAGCCCTGGGTGACGGCGGTAGAGCTCGAGCGCCACCGTGCCACCCCACGACGACCCGGCGACGTGCGCGGGCCCGAGCCGCAGCGACGCCATGAGCGCCGCGAGCGCGTCCGCGAAGCCCGCCAGGGCCAGCCCCTGGGTCAGGTCGCTGGACCGGCCGGCGCCCGGCTCGTCCCAGGCCACGACGGTGAACTCGTCGGCGAGGTCGGCGAGCTGCGACTGCCAGATGCGGCTGTCCTCGGCCGCGCCGTGGACGAGGACCAGAGGAGGACCCTCCCCGACCCGCTCATAGGCGATCGTGAGCCCGGCCGCCTCGACGAACTCCATCCGGTGAACGGTAGCCGGGTCGGGCCGCGGACGTCGCTCCACCGAGACGAGCCGGCCGACCAGTGCCAGCGAGGTTGCGGGCTGCTCGGGCGACAGTCAGGGGCTGGCGCTCCCGCGGCTGGACGGCGATGCGGGTCGGAAGACGACCCGGGTCGTCGCGTGGTGTGCGACCTCGAGGACCTCGATGCTCCACCCGTCGACATGGACGACCTCACCGGCGGCGCGGGGGACACGGCCGAGCTCGTCCATCACGAGCCCGGAGACGGTCGTGTAGTCGCCGCTCCGTTCCTCCAGATCGATCCCCAGGTCGGCCAGGTCGTGCAGCGGAAAGGTGCCGGGCACGACCACGCCGCCGTCGTCGAGTCGCGTGACGGTGGCCAGGTCTTTGTCGGTCTCGTCGTAGATCTCCCCGACGATCTCCTCGAGGAGGTCTTCGAGAGTGACGATGCCGTCGGCGTCGCCGTACTCGTCGAGGACGACCGCCAGCTGTTGGCGCTCGGTCTTGAACCGGTGAAGCGCGTCGGCGACGCGCATGGTGTCGGGCACGTACAGCACGGGCGTGCTGACCGTGGCGACGGGCCCGTCCCCACCCCGAAACACCGCCGACCAGTGGACGACCCCGACGACGTGGTCGAGGTGGTGTCGCCGGGTGACCGGTGCCCGGGAGTGGCCGGCTGCTGCCAGGGCTTCCAGAGCGTCGGTGATGGTCGAGTCGGCGTCGAGCGTGAACACCGATCCTCGGGGCACCATCACTTCCCGAAGGAGCCTGGTGTCGATCTCGAGGGCCCCGCTGAGGATCTCGCGCTGCTCGGCGTGGAGCATCCCGTGGGTCGTGACGAGGTCGCGCAGCTCCTCGCGGGTCATGGCGGGACCGGCCGCACCCGGCGTGACCCCGAACAAGCGGACGACGGCGTTGCTGGCGGCTCCCAGAACCGCGACGACGGGCCGGGACAGCCGCGAGAGGAGGTCGATCGGCCCGGCGGCGACCAGCGACCAGGGCAGGGCCCGCTGCATGGCGATTCGCTTGGGGGCGAGCTCGCCGAGGACGAGCGTGACGAAGGTCAGCATCAGCGTGACCCCGGCGATCGCCACCGGCTCGGCAGCACCGCCCAGGGCGGACAGGTGGGGCACCAAGGGCTCTGCCAGCGACACCGCCGCCGCAGCGGAGGCGAGGAACCCGGCCAGGGTGATCCCGATCTGGATCGTGGCCAGGAACCGGTTGGGGTCACGGGCCAGGCGCACCAGGCGCAGAGTCCGGGCCGTGCCCTCGCGCTCCAGCTGGGCAAGCTGCCCCTCCCGCAGGGAGACGAGCGCCATCTCGCTGCCGGCGAATGCCGCGTTGACCAGCACGAGCAGCCCGACGAGCGCGAGGTTCATCCAGTAGCCGTCCACGGGTCCTCCTCGTGGTCAGCCCTTGAGGCTGGGTGATGGCTGGGGCTGGGGGAAGAGCCGCCGCAGGACGTCCGACAGGGTCACCACGCCCACCAGCTCCGCGCCGTCGCGGACGACGGCGAGGTGGTTGCTCGTCTCGCGCATCTGGGCGAGCGCCGCGTAGACCGGTGTGTGCGCCGCGAGCGTGAACGCCGGCCGCATGAGGGAGGCAGCGGGCAGCTCGCTCGCTGAGCTCAGGGTGTCCCGGACGTGGACGACGCCGCGGACGTCGGGCCCGGCACCGAGCAGGATGCGCAGGTGTCCCGAGCGCTGCGTCGCCTCCTGGACCTCACCGACGGTGGCGTCGGCGCCGACCGTCGTCAACGACGCGACGCTCGGGAGGAGGTCCGCCACGGTGAGCGTCTCGAGCTCGAGCGCTCCGGTCAGCTGTCGCGAGTAGCCGGCATCGAGCGCCCCGACGTTCGTCGAGTGCTCGACGAGGTGCAGGAGCCCGCCGGGGTCCTGGCCGGCGGCCACCTGGTCGGTGGGCTCGACGCCGAACCGGCGCAGCACGGCATTCGCCATCGAGTTCAGCGCGCGAAGCAGGGGTCGGGTCGCCCACATGAACGCCCGCATCGGCAGCGCCAGCAGGGTGGCCGAGCGTTCCGGATGGGCGATGGCCCACGACTTGGGCGCCATCTCGCCGATGACGAGGTGGAGGAAGGTGACGATGATGAGCGCCAGGACGAACCCCGCGACGTCCGCCGCCCACAGCGGCAGCCCCCACGCCTCGAAGGTCGGGGTCAGCCAGTGGTGCACGGCAGGCTTGGTGATGGCACCCAGCGCGAGGGTGCAGATCGTGATCCCGAGCTGGGAGCCCGCGAGCAGGAGGGTGAGCTCGTTGGAGCTGCGCAGGGCGGCTCTGGCCGAGCGACTGGTGGCCGCGGCGTCCTCGAGCCGGTGCCGCTTGGCGGCCATGAGGGCGAACTCGACCGCGACGAAGAACGCGCTCAGGGCGATGATCGACACCGTGGCGATGACGACGATCCAGGTCTGGTTCACGCGCTGACCTCCTCGGTGGAGTCGTGGTGCCCGGTCTCCGACAGTCGGACGAGCGAAGGGACGTGGCGCTCGACCTCGAGCACCTCGATGAGGATCCGGACCACTCGGGGTTCGTCCTCGACGAGGTCGCCGTGGTCCGGGGCGAGCTCGACCTCGATCGCTGCTCCCACCTCGGGGAGCTGGCCGAGCTGGGCGATCACCAGCCCGGCGATCGTCTCGTAGTCTCCGCGCGGCAGGTCGCGGTCGATGGCGCGTTCGACCTCGTCGATGTGGACGTCGCCGCCCATGACCCAGACGCCGTCGTCGTCCACGACTGGCAGGTCCGGATGGTCCGGGTCGTGCTCGTCGGTGATCTCACCGACGAGCTCCTCGGCCAGGTCCTCCAGGGTGAGGACGCCGGCGAAGCCACCGAACTCGTCCACGACGCACGCCAGCTGGTTGCGGGAGGCGCTCAGCTCGCGCACGGCATCCGGCAGGGCCATGAGGGTGGGGATGACCACGGCGGGCCGGACGAGCTCACGGACCTCGGCGTCGAGCCGGTCCTGCGCGAGCAGCACGTCCTCGAGGTGGACCACTCCGACGATGTCGTCGGCGTCGTCGAGCACGGGGTAGCGGGAGTGCTGCGAGCCCATCAGGTCGCGCACCCGGTGGACGGGGTCGCCCGCCCGCACCACGCCCACCCGTGACCGGGGGATCATGGCATGCTCCACGTCGCGGCTCGGGAAGTCCAGGATCCGGTCCAGGAGCAGCGAGAGCTCCGCCGGCAGGTCACCGCTCTGCCGGGACTGGGCGACGATGTGCTCGAGGTCCCGGGGCGACGCCGAGTGCTCGACGTCGTGGACGGGCTCGATGCGCAGCAGCCTCAGCAGGAGGTTCGAGGACTGGTCGAACACCCAGATGAGCCACCCGAACAGCTTGAGGTACAGCAGCGTCGAGCGGGACAGCCAGCGAGCCAGGGGCTCCGGGCGGGCGATCGCGAGGTTCTTCGGCACGAGCTCGCCGAACAGCATCTGCACCAGGGTGGACAGGGCCAGTGCCAGCACCGTGCCGACGGCGATGCCCACCGCCAGGGGAACCCCGGCCCACCCGAAGATCTCCCCGAGGGACTCGCCGATCAGCGGCTCGGCGACGTACCCCACCAGGAGGCCGGTCACCGTGATGCCGAGCTGGGCGCCGGAGAGCATGAAGGACGTGCGCCCGGTCACCCTCAGCGCCCGTGCGGCGCCGGTGTCACCGGTTGCGGCGCGCGCGCCGAGGCGCGAACGGTCCACCGCCATGTAGGCGAACTCCTGCGCGACGAAGTACCCCGTCGCAGCCGTGATGAGCAGGACGACCAGCACCCCGGCCAGCAGGGACAACACGGTGGTCACGCTCGGGTCACCCCCTCACACGTTCGCAGGTGGAGGGGGCATCTGGGATGGCCGTCGGGGTCCATGGCTCTTTCGTCATCAGGGTCGGGGTCGACTCGGGGAACGCCCCACCCCCTGCCCGAAGTTCCGGACCCTGCTCGCAATGCCGAGACAGTCCTACGCCAGCGCGATCGTCGTGGTTCCCGACGCGGGAGGTGTTGGGACGCCGAGTTCGGAGCCAGTCCCTCGCGCGGCGCGACAGGGCGCCCCCACACGGTGACGACGCGCGCACTGGTCAGCCGGGTCGGGTCATGGCCACGGGGTCGACCCAGCGGTCGTAGTCCTCGCTGGTGACCGCGCCTGACGCGAGCGCCGCCTTCCGCAAGGTCGACCCGTCGCGGTGGGCCTGCTTGGCGATGGCCGCCGCGGTGTCGTAGCCGACGTGCGGTGCCAGCGCCGTGACGAGCATCAGGTCGGCATCGAGGTTCGCCGCGATGCGTTCCCGGTCGGCCGACAACCCCACGACGCAGTGATCGGTGAACGAGCGGCTCGCGTCGGCCAGCAGCCGGATCGACTCCAGCACCGCGTGCGCCATCACCGGGGTGAACACGTTGAGCTGGAAGTTCCCCTGCGTCCCGGCGAAGCCCACGGTCGCGTCGTTGCCGAACACCCGGGTGACGACCATCGTCATCGCCTCGGCCTGGGTCGGGTTCACCTTGCCCGGCATGATCGACGAACCGGGCTCGTTCTCGGGGATGCGCAGCTCGCCGATGCCCGTCCGAGGCCCAGACGCCAGCCACCGCACGTCGTTCGCCATCTTCATCAGCGCGCCACCCAGCGTCCGCAGCGACGACGACACGGCGACCAGCGCGTCGTGGGAAGCCAGCTGCACGAACAGGTTTCGCGCCTGCTGGAACGACTCCCCCGTCTCGACGGACAGGTGCGACGCGACGAGGGGCCCGAAGGGCGCCGGGGCGTTGAGCCCCGTCCCGACCGCGGTGCCGCCGATGGCCAGCGCCCGAGCCCGGTCCCCGGCGTACCGGACGTCGTCCTGCGCGTCACGGATCTGCGCCGCCCAGGCCCCGATCTCCTGACCGAGGGTGACGGGGGTCGCGTCCTGGAGGTGCGTTCGCCCGACCTTGACGACCGAGCCCAGCTCGGTGGCCTTCGCCTCGAGCGCGGCCACCAGTGCGTCGACGGCCGGATGCAGCCGCTCGGCCAGCTCGAGCACCACCGCCACGTGCACCGCCGTGGGGAAGGTGTCGTTGCTCGACTGGCTCTTGTTGACGTCGTCGTTGGGGTGCACCGGGGTCTTCGACCCGAGCTCGCCGCCGAGGATCTCGATGGCGCGGTTGGCGATGACCTCGTTGGCGTTCATGTTGCTCTGCGTGCCCGACCCGGTCTGGAACACCACGAGCGGGAAGTGGTCGTCGAGGCCACCCCGGGCCACCTCCTCGGCGGCCTGCACGACCGCCCGGGTGACCTCGACGTCGAGCAGCCCGAGGTCGGCGTTCGCCAGCGCGGCGGACTTCTTCAACAGCCCGAGCCCTCGGATGACCGGTCGCCCCCACACGAAGGTGTCGCGCCCGATGTCGAAGTGCTCGAGGCTGCGCTGGGTCTGCGCGCCCCAGTAGCGGTCGGCGGGCACCTCGACGGCGCCCATCGTGTCGCGTTCGGTACGAGTCGTCACCATCACCCCACGGTATGCCGGGAGATCACGTCGACGCGGTCGGACCCTCGCTCGTGCCGTCGCCCGTCGGGGGCGTGTCGGTGACGTCGACCCAGGAGTCCGACCCCGCAGGGCCGGGCGAAGCGGCCGGCGGCGGGTCGTCGACAGGTGAGGCACCGGCATCCGCGTCGTGGCCGTACCGGTGCTCGGGCGCCCAGGAGGGCGCGGCCGTGCTCTCGCGCTGCTCGGCCACCCAGTCGACGCCGACGAGCACGCCGGTGCGCAGCTTGTCGACGTAGCGGGTGTACTTGCCGTCGGTCTTCTCGTCGACCTTCGAGCCGGCTCGGTCGAGCGCCCCCTCGACACGGTCGCGGTTGTCGTGCGCGTAGTCGCCGGCCTTGACAGCGGCATCACGCAGGAGGTGGTCGGCCTGGTCGGCGAGGGACTCGAGCTTCTTGTCGAGCTCGAGCTCGCGGGCCTTGGCCTCGAGGTCACGCAGCGCGGCGCGCAGCTGGTCTGTGGCGGTCATCAGGGATCCCCTCACTGCAGGTGGCAGCGACACCGTATCGCCGTTCCACCCTCCTCAACTCCCCACGGGAGCGGCCGTGTTCCCGTACGGGGGCCCGTCATACGTGTCACACTGCCCCTTGCCCCCCTCGCAGCGTCGCGACCCGGCTGGTAGGCCTCGCGGCGCCCTCACCAGGAAGCCCGCGATGCTCGAGCCCAGCGACCTGCCGAACGCCGACGGCGCCCCCGCGCCGACCGCGTGGCAGGCACGCCGGGAGTGGCGGATGGGGCTGGAGCTGGCGAGCTCGGCACTGCGCACCCGCGACCTGCACGCCTGGCCGCAGGGCGACGGGCACCCCGTCATCGTGCTGCCGGGCTTCCTCGCCGGCCCCGAGTCGACCGCCTTCCTGCGCAGCCACCTGCGCCGCCTCGGCTACCGCGCCCACGACTGGAGACAGGGCCGCAACCTGGGGGCCAGCCCCGAGCTGGCCGACACCCTCGAGGACCTCCTGCTCGAGCTGCACGACCGCTACGAGCGCAAGGTCAGCCTCGTCGGCTGGAGCGCCGGGGGCATCTACGCCCGCGAGATGGCTCGCACGCTGCCCGGCCACACCCGATCGGTCATCACCCTCGGCAGCCCTTTCCGCGGGCACCCGGCATCCACCCGCGCCTGGACGATGTACCGCATCATGAACCGGCGGAACCTGGAGCGGATGTTCACGCAGGAGGCACTGGCGCAACGCGCCTCGCCGCTGCGGGTGCCCACCACCTGCATCTACTCGCGCACCGACGGCATCGTCGCGTGGCAGTGCTGCGTCTCCGAACCTGCGCCACAGACCGAGAACATCGAGGTGCACGCCAGCCACCTCGGCTACGGCCACGAGCTGGAGACGCTGCGCGTCATCGCCGACCGGTTGGCCCAGCCCGAGGGTGCCTGGGTGCCGTATGCCGGTGCCTCGCCCGGTGACCACGGCCACCCCGCGCACGGCACGGCGGTCTGACCCCGCGTGGCCGGATCCCGCTGGGCGACACCCCTGGACTCGATCTTCCTCATGGGGGAGACCAACGAGACGCTGATGCACGTCGCGTCGATGCTGCACCTGTCGCTGCCGAAGGGCGCCGGCCCGCAGTTCCTGCCCGACCTCGTGGCCGCCCTGCGCGCCTCGCCGATCGAGGCGCCGTGGAACCTGCGACTGCAGACCCGCATGCTGATGCGCCAGCCGGTGCACCGCTGGGTGGAGGACGACGAGTTCGACATCGACTACCACGTGCGCCACTCGGCGCTGCCGAGCCCGGGCGGCGAGCGCGAGCTGGGCGTGCTCGTCTCGCGACTGCACTCGAACCCGCTCGACTTCCGGCGGCCGCCGTGGGAGCTGCACATCATCGAGGGTCTGGCCGGCAACCGGTTCGCGGCCTACATCAAGATCCACCACTCCCTCGTCGACGGCTACACCGGGATGCGCCTGCTCGAGCGCGGACTCTCCCTGGACCCGGACGACCGCAGCCACCCGTTCTTCTTCAGCCTCACCAAGCGTCCCCGCGCCCCGCGCGAGGCCGACCCGGTCGGCGACTTCGCGTCCATCGTGCGTGGCCTGGCGTCCTCGGTCGGCACCACGCCGTCGGTCGCCAAGGCCCTGGTCGAGACCCAGCTGCGGCGGGGGCGCACCTCGACCCGCGCGGTCACCTCGTACCAGGCCCCCCACAGCGTGCTCAACAGCCGGGTGGGCCAGTCGCGACGGTTCGCGACCCAGCAGTACGAGCTGACCCGGCTGCGCGCGATCGCGCGCGCCCGGGGCGCGACACTCAACGACGTGCTCATGGCGATCTGTGCGGGCGGGCTGCGCCGCTTCCTCGCGGACATGCAGAAGCTGCCCGAGCGCCCGCTCATCGCCTTCGTGCCGGTCAACGTGCGGCCCAAGGAGAGCGAGGGCGGCGGCAACGCGGTCGGCGCGACCCTGGTCTCGTTGGCGACCGACATCGAGGACCCGCTGGCCCGGCTCGCGGCCATCACGGCATCCGCCCGCGCAGCCAAGGCGCGGATGCGAGGGATGAGCGCCGACGCCGTGATGGCCTACAGCGCCCTGCTGCTCGCCCCGGCCGCGTTGCAGGTGGCCCGGGCGATGAGCGGCCTGCCCCTGCCGGTGCCGACCACCCTCAACGTCTGCATCTCGAACGTGCCCGGCCCCAGCGAGGTGCTCTACTGGCGCGGCGCGAGGCTCGAGGCGACCTACCCGGTGTCGATCCCCGGGCACTCGATGGCGCTGAACATCACCGCGCACTCGTACGCGGGCGCCCTCGACATCGGCTTCGTCGGCGACCGTGAAGCACTGCCGCACCTCCAGCGCCTCGCCGTGCACACCGGCGAGGCGCTGGACGAGCTCGAGGCGGCGGTCTCAGCCCTGAGCTGACCCGCCGCTGATGTTGACCAGCCACGAGATGCCGAACTTGTCGGTGAGCATGCCGAACTCGTCGCCCCACATCTGCTTCTCGAGGGGCATCGTGATGGTCGCGCCCTCGGACAGGCCCTCCCAGTAGCGGCGCAGCGACTCGTCGTCGCCGCTCAGGCTGATCGCGAAGTTGGACCCCGCGACGACCTCGCCCATGCCGGGCCCGGTGTCGGACGCCATCAGCGTGAACCCCTCGGGCGTCTCTAGCTGGGAGTGCATGACCCCCTCGGAGCCCTCGCCCTCCTGGCCGTACTCGCCGAAGGTGCTGATCGCGAGGTCTCCGCCGAGCACCTGCTGGTAGAAGGTCATCACCTCGCGGGTGGTGCCGTTGAAGTTCAGGTACGGGTTGAGCAGTGCTGCCATGGTGATCTCTCCTCTGGCCGGTGCGGCGCCGCGGGCAGGTGGTCGCCCGATCCGGCGACGCTACGCCCGGGCGCCGACACCGGCACGGGTGCGGACCGCGCGTGCACGTGGGCGCGGGTGGCGAGGGTTGCTCAGGGCTCGAGGGAGCTGAGGTCCTCCGGTACGTCGACGGCGTGCTGCTGCAGCGCGGCCAGCGGCACGATCCGCAGCACGGCCTCGTGCGTCGCCGCCAGCACCACCGGCGCGGCCACCCCCTCGGTGAAGGCCCGCGCCCAGTTCGCTGCCGTCACGCACCAGCGGTCGCCCGGCACCAGCCCCGGGAAGGCGTAGGCCGGCACCGGCGTCGACAGGTCGTTGCCGATCCGCCGCTGCTGCTCGAGGAACTCGGCCGTGACCACCGCACAGATCGTGTGGCTGCCGCGGTCCTCGGGGCCGGTGCTGCAGCAGCCGTCCCGGTAGAAGCCGGTCAACGGGTCGGTGCCACAGGGCTCGAGGTCGCCGCCGAGGACGTTGCGTTCGCTCACCCGCCCAGCATGGCCCGGGAAGGCCCCCGCCGACAGGCCGCGAGACCGCTGCCCGCGTCGACGGCGCTGGCGGAGACGTCACGTTTGCCCTGTTCACAGCGGCTTCTCCGGTGCCGGCCCGGGGCACACTGAACCGGTGGACTGGTACCTGGATCGCAGCGAGCAGGTGGGTGATCTGCGACGTGAGCTGAGCGGGTACCTCACGCGTCACGCCGTGCCCGGCAGCGACGCCCAGATCGCCGACGCCGAGCTGATCGTCTCCGAGGCCGTCGGCAACGCGATCCGGCACACCGGTGGGCCGGTCTGGCTGTCCCTGGCCTGGAACACCGAGCTTCCCGTACTGCGGGTGTACGACATCGGGGCCGGCTTCGACACCGACAGGTTGCCCTCTCCCGACGCGGACCCCGAGGCGCTGCTCGCCGACTCGGGTCGGGGTCTGCTGATCATCCAGGCCCTGGCGCCCGAGGTGAGCGCGTCGATGCGAGCCCACGCCGGAGTGGTCCTCTCGGTCACCCTGCCGGTGCCACGTCGCACGACGCTCAGCCACGACCCACCACGTCGACGCACCAGCGTGCTCCCCGCGCTCGACGAGGCCCGGCCCGAGGGCGGGTTCGACAAGGAGACGTTCCTGCGGGCCATCGTGGTGCAGCTCTCGCAGACGCTGGAGGCCAGCCACGGGCCGGTGGCGGCCGAGGCAGCCGTCGCGCAGGTGGGAACCGACGTCGGCGGCCGGATGGAGGAGGAGTTCCGTGCCGCCGAGGGGATCGTGGGACGGATGACGCCCGAGCAGCTCGGCCGGTGCTTCGTGCGCCTCAAGCACGCCATCGACGGCGGCTTCAGCGTGCTCGAGGCGACGCCGGAGCGGATCGTCCTGCTGAACACCGCGTGCCCCTTCGGCGAGTCCGTGCAGCACGCCCCGGCCCTGTGCCGGATGACGTCGAGCGTCTTCGGCGGCATCGCCGCCCGCAACAGCCCGACCGACGTCGCCGTGCTGCTCGAGGAGCGCATCGCGGTGGGTGACCCCGGATGCCGGGTGGTCGTCTCGCTCATCCCGCCCCCGGACGACGCAGCAGCCTTCGCCCACCACTACCGGGCCCCCGCCACGACCGACGACGGCTCCTAGACCACCCGCGCGCCGCAGTCGGTGGCCCGACCGAGCGGTACGGCACACTGGTGCGACGATCGGTGCACGAGGGGCCGTCGAGGCGTCCGTCCACGCGCTCCTGCGCGGCCGGCGGGACGTCGTGGGGCAGGTCGGAGGAGACTTTGTCTAAGGTTCGTGCAAGGATTGCCACGAGGTGTCTAGGCTCGGGGCACCACATCAGGTTGCAGGCTGATCACTGCCCACGGGGCGAGGGACGAGAAGGTTGAGTCGATGAGTGCCGAGGTGACCTCCATGGACCTCCACGCACGGCGCCGGGTCCGGTCCGTCGACGACACGCTGCGCGAGGTCGACGCCCTGCTCGAGACGACCTTCCTCGAGCTCTCCGATGCCCTGCGCCAGGCCGCCGAGGGAACCGGAGACGGCTCCTCGGCCGACCCGCTGCGCGACCTGCCCGGTCACGACCCCGGCCCGTTGGGCGTCGACCTCGTCGGCGAGCTGGCAGACCGGGCCCGCAACCACGGCAAGCGGCTGCGGCCGGTGCTGGCGCACTGGGGCTGGGCGGTCGCGGGTGGCCGCACCGACACCCACCCCCAGCTCGTGCGGGTTGCCGCCGCCCTGGAGCTGCTGCACCTCTTCGCGCTGATCCAGGACGACGTCATGGACCGTTCGGCCTCGCGCCGGGGCCTTCCCACCCTGCACGTCGTCGCCACGCAGCGGCACCGCGAGCAGTCCGGGCTGGGCGACGGGGCACTCTTCGGCGACAGCGTGGCGACCCTCGTCTCCGACCTCGCTCTCAGCGAGGCGACCATGCTGGTCGGCGGCACCTCACCCGAGGTGCGTGCGGCCTGGCGGCTGATGGCCGTCGAGCTCGTCGAGGGCCAGCTGCTGGACGTCACGCACACCGCTGGCCGGCGGCGTGACCTGCCGACCAGCCTGCGGATCGCCCGGTTCAAGAGCGGCCGCTACACGATCACCCGCCCCCTGCAGCTCGGCGCGCTCGTCGGTGGCGCCGACCCCGCGCTCGTCTCGCGCCTCGTCACCTGGGGCGACCTCGTCGGCGACGCTTTCGCCGTGCGCGACGACGTGCTCGGCGTGTGGGGCGACCCGGCTCGCACCGGGAAGCCGGCCGGCGACGACCTCCGCTCGGGCAAGCCGACCGCACTGCTCACCTGGGCCGGTCAGCTGCTGCCCGAGCACGCCCGGCCGCTGCTGGCCGCCTGCGACGCCGGCACCCTCGACGACGCCGGCGTCGACGCGCTCCAGCGCGCGATGGTCGACGCCGGGGTGCGCGACCGTGCCGAGGATGCCGTGGCCGACCTCGTCGGGCGCGCCCACCAGGCCCTCGACGACCTCGACGTCGACCGCGAGGCCGACGCCGCGCTGCGCGACCTCGCCGATGCCGTTGCCTGGCGGTCCGCGTGAGGGTCGTCGTCATCGGGGCCGGGCTCTCAGGCCTGGCAGCCGCCTGCCACCTCACCGCC
>DASQEZ010000007.1:0-5861 GCA_035633415.1 Ornithinibacter sp.
CCCTCGGCTCGCGGGTCGTCGAGACGCCGGCGGGCACCGTCGACCTGGACGCCGAGTGGCGCTGGCTCCCGGTCTACGAGGCGGTGTCCGAGGTCGTCGGCGAGACGGTCACCCTCGAGACGCCGAAGGAGGTCCTGCTCCGCCTGGCCGACGTGCACGGCGTCGATGTCGACCCGGGCCTGGAGAAGGACAAGGTCTTCCTCGAGCTGCTCGGCGAGCTTGTCGAACCCGGGCTGCTGCAGCCGACCTTCCTGTGCGACTACCCCGCCATCGCCCAGCCGCTGGCCCGCCCGCACCGCGAGAAGGAGGGCCTCATCGAAGCCTGGGACCTCATCATCGCCGGGATCGAGCGAGGCACCGGCTTCTCCGAGCTGGTCGACCCGGTGGTGCAGCGCGAGGTGCTCACGGCGCAGTCGCTGCGTGCCGCCGGCGGCGACCCCGAGGCGATGCAGCTCGACGAGGACTTCCTGCGGGCACTGGAGTACGGCGCCCCGCCGATGGGCGGTCTGGGTCTGGGCATCGACCGGCTGGTGATGCTGTTCACCGGCGCGAACATCCGCGAGACGATTCTTTTCCCCCACCTGAAGCCGGAGGCCTGACCCGATGGATGCCGCCTGGCCCTACTTCGCTGCGATTGTCCCGACGATTCTCGTCGCGATCCTTTTCTACTTCCTCATCAAGGGCATGCTC
Organism: Ornithinibacter sp.; assembly: GCA_035633415.1. Lineage (GTDB taxonomy): Bacteria > Actinomycetota > Actinomycetes > Actinomycetales > Dermatophilaceae > Fodinibacter. The sequence continues at coordinate 691 of DASQEZ010000007.1, forward strand.
GAGGGTGACCGCCGAGAGCGGATCGCGCAGCGCCGGTTCGAGGCGGAGCAGGACCGCGCCGACGCGGCCGCGGCCCCGAACCCCGGCGATTCTGCGGCAGACGGGCCCGCTGCCGGCGACGCGGGACCCGACGCACGGCCCTGAGGAATTGCCGAGACGGATTTCAACCTTCACTGCCCTTCGCCTTCTTCCGGACAGCGCTGCTAATGTCTTTTCCGGCATCATGACGATGCGTGGATTCCGCCCGAAAGACCCTGAAGGGAAAGCCATGGCAAAGAAGGTCCAGGTGCTCCTCGTCGACGACATCGACAAGAGCTCCCCCGCCGACGAGACCGTCTCGTTCTCGCTCGACGGCGTCAGCTACGAGATCGACCTGACCTCGGCCAACGCCGGCAGGCTGCGCGATGACCTCGCGGTGTGGATCGGTCACGCCGAGCGCACCGGCGGCCGCCGGTCGACGGCTCGCGCGGCCTCGAAGGGCTCCGGCCGCAAGGCCGACCTCGGCGCCGTGCGCGCCTGGGCCCGCGACAACGGCCACAAGGTCAGCGACCGCGGCCGCATCTCGGCCGAGGTCCAGGCGGCCTACGACAAGGCCCACGGCTGAGCCTCGAGACCTCCTCCGATGCGGCGCCCCCCGACCCGGCGGGCGCCGCACCGCTGATGTCCCGACGGCACGCCTGGCTCACCTTCGCCACCGGTGGCCCGCCCCTGCCGCTCACCCTCGACGTCGACGCCCGACCCTGGCAGCAGCGCCTCACCGCCCTGCACGCCCGCTGGTACGACGTCGACGCACCCCCGCAGGTCGCGGCCGTGTTCGTGCTGCAGTGGCTGCTCCAGGTGGCGGCCCACACCGCAGCCCACGCCGCGGCGGCCGGCGCCTGGCGGGCAGACCTCACCGCCCTGACCTTCGACCTCGGGCCCACCCTGGTGCCGTCCACGGTGCGCCTCACCGCACTGCGCCCGGATGCCGGCCCCCTCGCGGAGCGAATGGCTCGTGCCGAGCGCGACTACCGCGCCGTCGCCCAGCCGGTGGCGACGGCCTACCCCGCCCTGGTGCGGCTCGGGCCGCACACCCGCGAGGCGCTGGTCGAGGACATGTGGTCGGCCGGCCGCCGCGAGGCCGAGGCGGCGGCCGGGCTGCTGCGGCCCGGGGTGCCCGGCCGCGAGTCGTGCTGCCTGATCTACGCCCTGCCCGGCTGTGTCGAGTGCGCCGGGTGCCCACGCCTGCGCCGAGGTTGACCCCTGCCGGTGCGGGGTCGAGCTCGCGCGGTGGTCGACGCCGGCACGGGCTCAGGGCAGGTCGGCGATCAGGTCGCCGTCGCGCTCGATGCGCTCGAGCACCTCGTCGTACATCAGCTGGCGCAGCGAGTCCGGCTGCGCTGCACCCTCTTCCACCTCGTCCCACGTCCGTGGTGCGGCGACGCACGGCAGCTCGCGGCCGCGCAGCGAGTAGGGGCTGATCGTCGTCTTGGCGGCGACGTTCTGGCTCCAGTCGAGGAAGACCTTGCCCGGACGCAACGACTTGGTCATCTTCCACAGCACGAGGCCCGGGTGCTTCTTGGTCATCTCCTGCGCCAGCTGCATCGCGAGGTCGCGCACCTGGTCGCTCGTGAGGTCACCACCCAGCGCGGCGTAGAGCTGCATCCCCTTGCTGCCCGAGGTCACCGGGAACAGCTCGAGCCCCAGGGTGTCGAGCCGGTCGCGCAGCAGCAGCGCCACCTTCGCGCACTCGTGCAGCCCCGCCGGCTTCCCCGGGTCGAGGTCGATGACCAGCCGGTCGGGGTTGCGCCGTTCGCCGTCGTCGTCGACGGTCCACTGCGGCACGTGCACCTCGAGGCTGTTGAGGTTGACCAGGTAGGTCAGGTCGGCGAGGTCGCCGATCAGCGGGTAGGTCACGTCGTCGATCGGCACCCGAGGCAGCCAGCTCGGCGCCCCGGACGGCAGGTTCTTCTCGAAGAACATCTGGTCCTCGACCCCGTGCGGCCACCGCACCCGGGTCACCGGGCGGTGCGCGACGTGCGGCAGGAGCAGGGGCGCCACCTGGGCGTAGTAGTTGAGCACCTCGCCCTTGGTCGTCTCGGTCGACGGGTACATCACCTTGTCCAGGCTGGTCAGGCGCAGCTTGCGACCGGCCACCTCGACCCGGGTCACCTCGGGCACGTACTCAGGCATCGTCGACCTCCTCCAGGTCGGCCGGGTGGAGGTCGGAGCGCACGCCGAGGTAGGCCGGCTGGCGCAGCCGGTGCTGGCCGGTGAGCTCGAGGGTGCGCACCTCGATGACGACCTGCGGCTCGACCCAGGTGGTGCCCTGTGCGTCGACGGTGGGCACCTCGTCGACGAACGGCGAGCTGTCCCGGTGCAGCGGGCGCAGGCGCAGGGCGAGCGCCTCGCCCGCGGCGCCGGCCAGGCCGGAGCCCACGCGGCCCGCATACCGCCACCCACCGCTTCCGTCGGGGAGGCCGACCAGCACCGCACCGAGCCGTCCGTTCGACCCGACCTCCGGTCGCCAGCCACCCACCACGACCGACAGGCTGGTCCGGTGCGCGGTCTTGCGCCAGTCGGGCGAGCGGCGGCCCACGGCGTACGGCGCGCTGCGTCGCTTGCTGACGATGCCCTCCAGGCCCTGATCCTTGGTGGCCGAGAGCAGGTGCGGGCCGTCGGCGTAGACCTCCGGAACCTGCCAGTGCCGGCCGGTGAGGTCGAGCCGCTCGAGCAGGGCGCGGCGGGCGGTCCACGACTGTCCGGTGAGGTCTGAGCCGAACAGCCGCAGCAGGTCGAAGACCATCAGCGTCACGGGGCGGGTGGCAGCGAGCCGCTGGGCGCGGCGCCGGTCGGCGACGTGCATCCGCTCGGTGAGGGCGTGGAAGCTGGGACGGCCGCCGTCGAGCGCGACGACCTCGCCGTCGAGCAGCATGTCGTCGTAGTCGCGGCCGATCCCCTCGAGCTCCGGATAGGCGGCGGTGACGTCGCGCTCGTTGCGTGACCACACGGTGACGACGCCGTCGCGCACGTCGACGAGCACCCGCATCCCGTCCCACTTGACCTCGTGCACCCACGCGTCGCCGGTCGGCACGCGGTCGGCGACGGTGGCCAGCATGGGACGCATGCGCACATCCTGCCGGTCGTCGGGTCGTGCGTGTGTGGGTCATGGGTGGTAGGGGTTCCCGGGCGACCCCTTCGCTGCCCCCGTTCGCGTTCGCCTCGGTCTGTGGTGGGCTCTCAGGCAGCCTGGATGCCGTCGACTCCCCTTGGCCGGTCTGGTCCGGTTGTGCGCGTGGCCGGGTGTCCCCGTGGGGTGCGTGGTCGGGCACCCCCCCTTGGGGGAGCGGAGCGCGGCTCCATTCGATCAAAACGATTCTGCTGCAGGCGAACACGTGTGATCGAACACTTGTTTGATATCGCTTCGCCCGGTAGAATCGAGTCACGCGGAAGGGGGAGGCGTGGTCACATCGCACCAGCGCAGCACGGGGTCGTCCGGCGCCACCGGCACGGGGCTGACTCACCTGGATGAGGTCGCGTCGACACGTGTGCGCCGGGTCGCCGCAGCGCTTGCGACAACGGGCGGCGCGCGGAGTCGCGGCGAGTGGCTCGACGTCGTCGGCGAGTGCCAGGCCCTGATCAACACCCTCACTGCGGTGCAGGACGTCGCCATCGCCGAGGCCGCCCGACGCGAGAACGTGTGGTGCGAGGACGGCACGCTCGGCGAGACCGTGCACGCGCCTGGGCGGGTGAGCCTGGATGCCGCCGACGTCGTCGCCCCGGTGATCGGCGCGTCGCACGCGCAGGCCCAGCGCCGCGTCGAGCAGGCGGTTCGCCTGGCCGATGGTCGGGTGCCGGTGGAGGCTGACGACCGGTCCTCGCCGGAGGCGAGCGGGTTGGGGCGGCTGCACGAGGCCATGGCTGCCGGGCACCTCGACGGCTACCGCGCGGAAGTCGTCGCGTTCGAGCTCGAGGTGGCGCCCGCCGACGTGGCCGACGCCGTCGTCTCGGCACTCGGCCACCACCTCGGCGACGACGCCGCGACCCTCCGGCGACGCACCCGGGTGCTGCTCTCGCGCATCTCCCCCGACCTGGTGCGCGAGCGCGCGAAGCGGGCCCGCGCCTCGACCGGGCTGCGCCGGTGGGTGGCCGAGCCCGGCGTCGACGAGTGGCACGGCACCTTCCCGAGCGAGGATGCCGCCGCGGCCTGGGCCGCCATCGACCGGCTGGCGCACGACCTGGTCGCGGCGGGCACGTGCACCTCGATCGAGCAGGCGCGCGGCAGGGCCCTCACCGAGCTCGTCACGGGCAACGCGACCGTCGACGTGCAGGTCGTCCTCACCGTCCCGGCCGGCACCCGCCCAGTCCAGGCCGCCGCGGCCGGGGCGGACTCCCCGCCGGCACCGAACGACGTGCAGTCGGCTATCACCTCTCCCCCGGGCCTGTCCGAGGTGGCGGCGACGAGCGACCCGTACCCGGGGCACGTCGACGACCTCGTCGAGGCACAGGGGGCTCGCCCGTCCGAGCCGCTGCTGGTGCGCCGCGGCTGGCTGCGCGACCACCTGCCGAAGGGCTCGCCGCCGACCTGCCGCGGCGCCGAGCCACCTCGACGGCTGTTCGTGCCGTGCGACCCGCTCACCGGGGCACGGCTCGACCCGGATGACGACCTCTCGACCGACGCCTACCGCCCCGGCGAGCAGCTCGCGGCGCTGGTCCGGGCCCGCGACGGCCGTTGCCGGTTCCCCGGCTGCTCGGTCGCCGCCCGGTTCTGCGACCTCGACCACGTACGGCCCTGGCCGCTCGGGCACACCGCGGCGCGCAACCTGCTCACCCTGTGCCGACGGCATCACCGCATCAAGCAGCGAGCCGGCTGGTGCGTGCGCCTGGCCCCCGACGGGACCGCCACGTGGACCGACCCGACCGGTCGGGTGCGCGCCACCGCGCCGCTGGACGCCCTGACGTCGCTGGTGCTGGCGTCAGAACGGGCCGACGAGGGCAGCCACCCGGACGACAGGCCCGTCGCAGAGGCCTGCGCCGCGAGGGTTCGAGCGCAGCCGTCGACGCGTGCGCCCGCCGCCGGGGCCGTCTCGTCGTGGAGCGCCCTCGAGACCCACCTCGAGATCCGCCTCCAGCACCACCGGCACGCAGACCCCGACCAGCACCTGTGGCTGCCGCCGACCCACCGGCGGTGC
>DASQEZ010000008.1:0-4539 GCA_035633415.1 Ornithinibacter sp.
CCTCACTGCTCGCCCCGCCCATCACGCCGGCCAGGGCGAGCACCCGCTCGCCGCCGGTGTCCGTGATCAGCAGGTCCTCGACGTCCAGGGGGCGCTCGACGTCGTCGAGGGTCCTCAGCCGCTCGTCCGGGCGCGCACGCCGCACGACGAGCGGCCCCTGCAGGGTGGCGAGGTCGAACGCGTGCAGCGGCTGGCCGAGGCCGAGCATGACGTAGTTCGTGACGTCGACCGGCAGCGAGATCGGGCGCATGCCGGCCTCGGTGAGGCGCACCGCCATCCAGCGCGGGGTGGGCGCGGAGACGTCGATGCCCCGCACGACGCGGGCGACGTAGCGGTCACAGCCGCTGCGACCGCGGATCGGTGCCTCGTCACGGAGCTCGACCGGGAAGCCACCGTCGGTCGCCGCCGGGGCCGCGGCGGCCAGCGCGAGCGCCGGGTCGGTGAACTCGGCGCCGGTGGCGTGCGCGTACTCACGGGCGATGCCGCGCACCGAGAAGCAGTAGCCGCGGTCGGGGGTGACGTTGACCTCGACGGTCTCGCGGTCGAGGCCGAGGAGCGGGATGGCGTCGGTGCCGGGGACGAGGCGCGCGAGCGTGTCGGCGTCGTCGGCGAACTTCCTGGTCAGCACGAGGATGCCGTCGTGGTCGTCACCGATCCCGAGCTCGCGCTCGGAGCAGATCATGCCGGCCGAGACGTGACCGTAGGTCCTGCGCGCGCTGACCGTGAGCGGCCCGTCGGGCGTGGTGAGCACACCACCCGGCAGGATGACGGCGACGAGGTCGCCCGCGTCGAAGTTGTGGGCGCCGCACACGACGCCCTGGGGCTCACCGGAGCCGTTCGCGTCGCCGACGTCGACGGTGCACCAGTTGATCGTCTTGCCGTTCTTCTGCGGCTCGGGGTCCCGGGTCAGCACGCGGCCGACGACGAGCGGGCCGGTGACACCGCCGGTGTGCAGGCCCTCCTCCTCGAGCCCCACCTTGACGAGCGACGCGGCGATGGCCTCACCGCTGGCGTCCTGCGGCACCGCGACGTACTCGCGCAGCCAGTCGACGGGAACCCGCATCAGATCTCCATCCCGAACTGCGCGTCGAAGCGCACGTCACCTTCGATCATGTCCCGCATGTCGCTGACCCCGGTGCGGAACATCAGCGCCCGGTCGATGCCCATGCCGAAGGCGAACCCCGTGTAGCGGTCGGGGTCGACGCCGCAGGCGGTCAGCACGTTGCGGTTGACCATGCCGCAGCCGCCCCACTCGATCCAGCCGGTGCCCTTGCAGGTGCGGCAGTCGGGGTCCGCGCCACGGCACACGAAGCAGCGCAGGTCCATCTCGGCGCTCGGCTCGGTGAACGGGAAGAACGACGGGCGCAGGCGGGTCGTGATGCCGTCACCGAACAGCTCGGCGGCGAGCCGGTCGAGGGTGCCCTTGAGGTGCGCCATGGTGATGCCCTCGTCGACCGCCAGGCCCTCGACCTGGTGGAAGGCCGGCATGTGCGTGGCGTCGAGCTCGTCGGTGCGGAACACCCGCCCGATGGCGGCGACGTAGACGGGCACGCCGCGCTCGAGCAGCGTGCGGGCCTGCACCGGTGAGGTGTGGGTGCGCAGCACGAGCCCACCCTCGGGTGGGTCCACGTAGAAGGTGTCCTGCATCTGTCGGGCCGGGTGGTCGGCGTCGAAGTTGAGAGCGTCGAAGTTGAACCACTCCGCCTCGATCTCGGGGCCCTCCGCGATCTCCCAGCCCATGCCGACGAACAGGTCGGCGATGCGCTGCGACATCAGCTCGATCGGGTGGCGGCGACCGAGCGGGCGGCGGCCGGTCGGCAGGGTGACGTCGACGGCCTCCTCGGTGAGGATGCGCTCGTCGCGCTCCGCCTCGAGCTCGGCCTGGCGGGCGGTGAAGGCCTGGGCGACGCGCCCACGGGCCTGGCCGACGCGCTTGCCGGCCTCCGCCTTGGCACTGGGCGGCAGCGCGCCGATCTCGCGGTTGGCCAGGGCCAGCGCACTTCTGTCGCCCTGGTGGGCGCTGCGGGCGGCCTTGAGCTCGTCGAGCGAGGTCGCGGCGGTGGCGGCGGCCAGCGCCTCGGCGACGGCGTCGTCGACGGCCTGCGGGTCGAGCGCTGCGACCTCGACGGGGTCGTAGCTCGTGTTGGGTCCAGACATGGTGTCCACTTCGGGCGGGGGTGGGGCGCGCCCGAGTCTAGGTGGGGGGCGCGCGGGGGACGGCGGGAGTCTGGCCCCCGGGCGGCGGTGCGGACGGCTCCTACGACGTGGATGCCGTGCCGTGACCGGCGCTCAGCGCGCGCGGCCGAACGGGCCCGAGGGCCCGGTAAATCGGCGTGCTGCCGCTGTCACCCCTCCAGCGTAGCGTCGCGGTCATGATCGATCACTTCGGTATCAACTGCGCCGACCTCGTGGCCAGCGCGCGCTTCTACGACGGCGTCCTCGGCGTGCTCGGCCACCGCCGGCTGCTGGACCACGACGTCGCGATCGGCTACGGCACCGACACCCCCGACTTCTGGATCTCCGGCGGCGAGGTGGCCGCCGGCCCCAACCGCGAGGTGCACATCGCCTTCACCGCCGACAGCGCCGAGACCGTGCGGCGCTGGTACGCCACGGCGCTCGAGCTCGGCGCCGAGTCGCTGCACGAGCCCCGGTTGTGGCCGGAGTACCACGAGGCCTACTTCGGCGCGTTCGTGCGCGACCCCGACGGCAACAACGTCGAGGCCGTCTGTCACCGCGGCGAGAGCTGAGCCCGTACGCGCGCCGAACGCCGTACGCGCGCCGAGCGCCGTACCCGCATCGCCGCCAGGCCCGCCACCGCGACGACGAGCCCGACGGACGCGACGACGACGAACCCGGTCCCTGGGCCGAAGCGGTCGATGGCGACCCCGGCGATCGGCGCCCCGAGCGCACCTCCGGTGGTGAGGAACGAGCCGTGCCAGCCCATGGCCTCTCCGCGGGCCTGCGCCGGTACGAGCCGGCTGGCCTGGTCGACCGAGGCCGTGATCGTCGGGGCGCAGAGCAGGCCCGCGACGAACCCGAGCACGGCCAGGCTCCAGACCGAGGAGGCCAGAGCCATCGGCACGGTCACCAGGGCCAGCGCGGCGAGCAGCCAGAACGTCGAGATCGAGCGGGCCAGCCCGCCGTAGAGCAGGCCGCCCACGAGCGAACCCAGACCCCAGACGGCGAGGACGACGCCGATCTGGGCCGTCGCGTCGAAGTCGCGCATGGCCGCGACGATCGCGATGTCGGACCCCGCCAGCACGAGGGTGGACGCGAGGGCCGCGAGGCAGACCGCCAGGAAGGGCAGTCGGAACCACGAGCGCCGCGAGACGCCGACCGTGCCGACGCCCGGCTCGCCCTCGCCCCGCAGCGGCAGATCTGCGACCCAGAGGGCCACGCCCGCCGCGACCCCGAGCATCTGGGTCACCCACAGCACCCACGAGGTCGACCACTGCGTCGCCGCCCACACGGCGATGGCCGGCGCGATCATGAACGCGATCTCGACCGAGACCGCGTCGAGCGAGATCGCCGTCCGGCGCTCCTGCTCGTCGACGGCCGCGATGATGGCCTGGCGGGTGATGGAGAAGACGGGGATGACGAACAGCCCCGCGACCAGTGCGAGGGCGAAGAGCAGCCAGTAGCCCACGAACGGCGCGATGCTCCAGCAGACCAGCGCCACGAGCAGCGAGGGCGCGACGACCCGACGCAGCCCGAGGCGGTCCAGCAGCCGGCCCCGCCACGGCCCGCTCACGGCGATCGCCACCGTGGCGCCGGCCGCCAGCACTCCCGCGGCGGCATACGACCGGCCCAGGGTCGTCACGACGTGCAGGGTCAGCAGGATGCCGCTCGCGAACACGGGGGCCCGCACCAGCGTGCCGAGCAGGAGGGCCGTGCGCAGAGGGCGGCTCGCCAGGGCGCGCCGGTAGGGGGCGAACGACACCGTGGGCACCACGACACTCTTGCAGGACGACCCCCGCGCGGTGCGACCGCGTGCGGTGTCAGTCGCCGTCGGGGAAGGTCGCGCGCATCAGCGCCCCACCGTCGGGGGCCTCCTCGGCGCGGATGACCCCGCCGTGGGCCTCGACGAGACCCCGCACGAGGTAGAGGCCCAGCCCGGTGCCGTGCTTGGCGCCGCCCTGCCAGAAGCGTGAGAAGACGAGCTCACGGTGCTCCGGAGCGATGCCGGTGCCGCCGTCCTCGACGATGAGGTCGACCGCCGGCTGCTCCCCGATCGCCGACCGGCGCCCCGCGATCCGCACGGTGCCACCACCGTGGCGCACGGCGTTCTCGACGAGGTTGGCGACGACCTGCTCGAGACGGTCGGGGTCCGCCCACAACGGCCCGAGGTCGTCGGGCACGTCGACCGTGAACGCGTCTCGCTCGCCCCCGGCGGCGACGCGCCGCTCGACCTGGGCCTCGAGCCGGGGGCGCAGGTCGAGCGGCTGGGCGTGCACGGTGAGCCGGCCGGCGTTGATCCTCGACGCGTCGAGCAGCTCGGTGATCAACCGGGTCACCCGGTCGGCGTCGGCCTCGATGGTC
>DASQEZ010000009.1:0-4462 GCA_035633415.1 Ornithinibacter sp.
GCCTCCCTCGAGCAGCACCGACGACTCGGCGAGCGCACGCCGCAGCCGGGCGATCGCCTCGGTGCGGTCCTGCCCGTGCGCGACGACGGTGGCGAGGACCGGCTCGAAGACCGACGGCATCGGGTCGCCCTCCTCGACTGCGGCGTCCACCCGCAGGCCCGGTCCACCGGGGAACCGCAGGAGCTCGATCCGTCCCGGCGACGCGGCGAACTCGTGGTCGGGATCCTCTGCGAGCAGCCGAGCGGCGATCGCATGGCCGTGGGAGACCGGGGGCTCGCCCTGGAGCAGTCCGCCGTCGGCCAGGTGCAGCGCCAGCTCGACCAGGTCGAGCCCGGTGGTGACCTCGGTGACCGGATGGGCCGCCTGGAGTCGGGCGTTGAACTCCAGGAAGAGCAGACGGCCGGTGGCGGTGTCGCTGAGGAACTCCACGCTCCCCATGCCCTGGAAGCCGGCCTCGCGCGCGAAACGGATCGCCGCGTCGCAGGCCCATGCGTCTTGCTCGACCGTCAGCATCGGAGAGGGCGCCTCGTCGAAGATCTTGCGGTGTCCTCGCTGCACGCTGCTGTCTCGAACGCCGAGGGCCCAGACCGTGCCCGCCCGGTCGGCGGCGAGCTGGACCTCCACCTGGCGGGCCCCGGGCACGGCTGCTTCCAGGTAGACCGTGGGGTCGCCGAACAGCGCGCGTGCACGGTCGCGGGCCTGGGCGAAGGCCGACGCGAGGTCCTCCTCGCGTCCGACGTCGTAGACCCCGCGACCCCCGCTGCCAGCGGCAGCCTTGATCATGACGGGATAGCCGAGTCGCGCCGCCTCGACCCGTGCAGTGTCGACCGAGTCGACCGAGCCGCCCGACCATCGAGCCACGGGAATGCCGACACCCTCGGCCAACCGCTTCGCGTTGATCGTGTCGCGCAACCGTCGCAGGACGTCAGCCGGTGCCCCGATGAACGTGATTCCCAGGTCGTCGCACATCGTCGCGAACTCAGCGTTCTCGGCGTTGTAGCCCCAGCCCACCCACGCCGCATCGGCCCCGCTGCGCACGAGAGCCTCCTGCATGACCGGCAGGGAGAGATAGGCGCTCAGCCGGTGCTCCGAGCCCGGCACGGCGACCGTGGCCGGTCCGATCGGGTAGCGCTCGTCGGCCTCTCGGACGAACAGCGACCCGCGATCCTCGTCGGAGTAGAAGGCGATCGTGCGCAGGTCGGCGTCGAGCTCGAGGGCGCGTTCGCGCACTGCGTGGATGACCCGTACGGCGGCGGCGCCGCGGTTGACGACCGCGATGCGACTGATGGTCACGGTTCAGCCCTCCGGCGCCATAGCGTGCCGGAGCGGTCCGGCCAGGTCGTCCGGCACCGGTGCAGGCAGCGGGCTGGTGCGGTAGCCCTCGAGGGTCACCAGCAGCCGACCGTCGCCGTCGAGGACATCGGCGTCCACGACCACCGCACCGTCCTCCGGCCTGGCCCGTACCACTGCGACCACGGGCTCGGTGGACGGGCGCCCGTAAGGGACGACCCGGTCGAGGCGCATCGGCAGGGCCATCACGCCGGTGGTGCCGATCTCGAGGACCCCAGCGGTCTGGAACGCCAGCTCGGTGAGCCGCGGTTCGGTGACGGTGTCGGCAGCTCCGACGTGGTTGGCCGGAAGGTCCGGTGCGTACTCGCCGACGGCCCCCTCGGCGGTTGCTGCAGCACGCGTCATGACCTGGTAAGCGGGGCCGTGGAAGTAGACGCGGTAGACGTCGGACGCTTCAACCACCGTGCCCTCGAGTACGACCGGATCGACGCGTCCGGCCTCGGGTACGTGCGCCCCCAAGCGCACTGTCCCGGTGAAGTGCACCGAACGCTGCGGCGTCTCCTGCCCGGCCAGCAGCCGTTCGCCCACCAGCTGACAGTGAGCGAGCAGGTCGTCGCCATCGGCGGTGACCACGACCTGCACGGCGATGGTGCGCGGCTCGTCGCGGTAGAACTTGAACGGGGCGAGGAAAGCGACGTCCTCGACGGCGAGGACGGCGTAGCCCGGGCAGGCGATCAGGGCCACCTCGGCGAACGCCTCGATCCCCATCACCCCGGGCAGCACGGGAGTGCCGTCGATGCGGTGATGGTCGAGGAACGGCTGCGCGGAAGGATCGAGCACGGCGTGGGCGACGAGCCCGTCGTACTGCCCGAAGGACGTCACCTCCCACGCGAGGGCGGTACCGCCCGCTGAGAGGGCGTCGAGATCGAGCCCACCCGTGGGGTGGTCCTCGCTCAGGAACAGGCCGAGTCGCTGACCGATCACGACCTCGCCACCGACGTCGCGGAGCGTGACCTCGCGGCGGACGATGGGTACTCCCGCCCGCGCGGGCAGCATGTCGATGCCGGCGGCCGCCATGACGGTGGGGATCGAGCCACGGGTGGCCATGCCGATGTCGCCCCACGCGGTCCAGTCGATCGCCACGCCGAGCGTCTCCGGTCGGGTCGAGCGCAGCGCGGACACGCTCTTGCACAGCAAGTCGTTGGCCGCGCTGTAGTCGGTCTGCCCGTTGTTGCCGAAGCGTCCTGCCACCGACGAGAACACCACGACGGCGCCGAGCTCAGAAGACCCGATCGCGTGCATGAGGTTGAACCAGCCGTCAGCCTTGATGTCCAGCACGAGTGCGAACTCCGCCGGCTCCTTGTCGGCGAGCTTCCGGCTGATCTCGATGCCGCCGGCGTGCAGCAGCAGATCGATCCGTCCGGAGTGCGTCAGGGCCTCGGCCACGGCCTCGCCGACCTGTTCGGCGTCGCGCAGGTCGACCTGATGCCAGTGCACCGAACCGCCGGCCTCCTCGATGGCCTGGACCACCGCGAGGGCGTCGTGCGCCCGCTCGATGCGAGCGAGCTCCTTCTCGACCATCACCGGTGTGACCCGCTCATGGTCGGCCTTGAGCCGCTCCATGAGCGTGCGGCGAAGCCCGTCCTTGTCGGCACCGAAAGCCTGAAGATCCGGGTCGTCACGGTCGGGCGCGGCGACGAGGTCGAGCAGATGGACGTGCCCGCCACCAGCGGCGCGCGAGACATCGGCCGTGATCGCCGAGGTGATGGCGCCGGCGGCCCCGGTGACGACGATCACCGAGTCAGGACCGAGCGTGATCGCCAGCCCCTCGTCCGGAGGCGTGGGTGGCAGCGGACGCTCGACCAGGCCGACGGTCCAGCGGCGGTCGTCCACCAAGCCGATCTCGACCGCACCGCCGTCGCGCAGCGTCTCGGCGATCAGCTGGTCGGCGTGCGCCGTGGTCTTCCGGTCGACCGGCAGGTCGACGGCTTTCACCAGCGCGTCGGGCCGCTCGCGGTGGAACGCCTTGGTGAATCCGCTGACGCCACCACCCATCGGGGCCCGGGCACCCAGGTCGTCGTAGCCATGGCGACCACCGAGACGGGTGGCTGAGACGAGGAACGTCCCCTCGCCACCCACGCCGTCGCCGAGACCACGCATGAGCGCGTAGAGACAGGTGACGCGACGGCGCAGCGACTCACGCCAGCCTTCGAGGTCGGCGACGCTCAGGTCGACCTCGAGGTCCAAGGCGGGCAGCCAGTACACCCCGGTGACCCCATCGGCCGCGAACGAGGCAGCCTCGTCGGCCACCTGCTCGGTCGGGGTACCGGCGGCCACAGCGTGCACCGTCGCACCCTGGGTCTCGAGCCGACCGACGAGTGCCGCGCCGACTCCGCCTTCGTCGAGCCCGACCACGACGCGGGCACCGTCGAGGGAGATGCCGGTCGGCAGGCACCGGTCGAGGTCAGGGCGCAGCACCGGGGTCGGGCAGCGACGCGGGATGGCCGCGGCCGCTTCGTCGTCCCCGACGACGAGGCTGCCGGCAGCCGAGGCGACCGCGGGTGCTGGGGCCACCGTGTCCGTCGTGTTCGTCGTGCCTGCAGGCGCCTGTGCGGCGGGCAGGTTCGGTGCCTTGTCGTGCACGAACCCGATGACCGCCCGCAACGTCGGATAGTCCCGCAACGCCAAGTTGTCATCACGCGGGATGTCGTACTGCGCACGGATCGCCGCAAACGTCTCCGCCTGCTTCACCGTGTCGATCCCCAGATCAGCCTCAAGATCCAGATCCAGGTCCAACATGTCCGTCGGATACCCCGTCTGCGCCGCCACCACCGCCAGCACCGCAGCCACCACCGGATCCACCACCGGATCCACCACCGGATCCACCCCAGCGACCGCCGCCGCGGGGAGCGAGGCCTCGGGTGCAGGTGCGGGCGCGGCAGGCGGCACGACAGGAGGTGCGACGGGCGGGGACGCAGGTGATTCCGCTGGACCTGCCTCAGCCGCTCCAGCCACGGGCGCGATCCGCGCCACTGCAGGCACCGGAGCGACCACCGGCTCGCGGACCGGAGGCCCGTCGTCGCGAATGCGCAGCACCCGGTGGTCAGTGATCGGTGTGGGGTCGGCAAGCCGGGTGACGGCGGACAGCCACCCTGACCACGCCAGCGGGTCG
>DASQEZ010000010.1:0-15433 GCA_035633415.1 Ornithinibacter sp.
ACCCCGGCCTACCGCTGGCTGGCCGTGGCGCTGGCCTTCACGTCGTTCGCCCAGGGCGTCTGGATCGTCGCGCTCGTCTGGGAGGTCATCCGCCTGGGCGGTGGGCCCGGCGCCCTGTCCGTCGTCACGACCGCAGCCGCCGTGGGTGTGCTCCTGCCGGCCCTCGTGGCGGGAGTCGTGGCGGACCGCGTGCCGCAACGGGTCATCCTCCTCGTCGTGGCTCTCGTGGAGCTGGCGGGCCTGTCCCTCGTCGCCCTGCTGTCGGCCGGCGACCTCAACGGGGTGTGGTCGCTGGCGGGCGTCGCGTTCGTCACCGGCCTGGCCGCGGCGTTCTACTACCCGGCCTACTCCGCGTGGCTCCCGGCGCTGGTGCCCGAGGGCGACCTCCAGGCCGTCAACGGCTTCGAGGGCATGGTGCGGCCCACCATCGGGCAGGCCGTCGGTCCGGCGGTCGCGGGCGCCGTCGTCGCGGCCCTGAGCCCGGGCGCCGCCTTCACCATCGCGGCCGCGAGCGCGGCCGTGGCACTGCTGGCCCTGCTCAAGGTGCCGCAGACGGCCATCCGGCGCACGCTCGACCCCGAGCACTCGGCGCACCCCGTGCGTACGGCCGTGCGCGACATGCGCGAGGGGTTCGCCTACATGGTGCGCACCCCGTGGCTGCTGGCCACGCTCCTCTTCGCCTCGCTGATGGTGCTCGTGATGATGGGCCCGCTCGAGGTGCTCATCCCGTTCCTCGTCAAGGACGAGCTCGGCGGCGGGCCGGGCGACCACTCCTACGTCCTGGCCGGGTTCGGCATCGGTGGCGCCGTCGGGTCGCTCGTCATGGCGTCGGTGCGGATGCCGCGCCGCTACCTGACGCTGATGAACCTCGGCTGGGGCGTGGCGTGCCTCCCCTTCCTGGTCATCGGGGTGACCACGCAGGTGTGGGTGGTCGTGGCCTGCGCGTTCGTCATGGGTGCGTTGTTCTCGGCGCCGATGGTCATCTGGGGCACGCTGCTCCAACGTCGCGTGCCCCCCGAGCTGCTGGGCCGGGTGGCTTCCCTCGACTTCTTCGTCTCGGTCTCGCTGATGCCGGTGTCGATGGCCCTGGCCGGACCGGTGGCCGAGCTGATCGGCATCACCGCGACCTTCGCGGTCGCGGGCGTGGTGCCGATCGCCGCCGCGGCGGTCGCGATCGTGTGGGCGCGCCTGCCGCAGGACGAGGTCGCCCACCCGCTGTGAGGACCTCAGGCAGGCGTCGGGTAGAACCGCGCCGGGCCGCTGACACCGACTCGCACCGAGCCACGCGCGGGGATGACCCCGAGCGTGCGCACCTGCACCTCGAGCGCCGCAGCGGCATCCGCACCGGCGACGCGCACCCGGACGAGGGCGTCGTGGCCGTAGTAGTCACCACCGACCACCTCACCGGGGGTGCCGTCGGCCGCGTCGGCGGGCAGCAGCCGCAGCTGCTCGGGGCGGAGCATCACGACGCCCTCCTGACCCTCCGCACCAGCGCCCTCGACGGCAAGGCGTCCGAGCGCGGTGGTCGCGAACCCGTCGGTGACGCGCGCCGAGAGCTCGACGACCTGGCCGACGAACCGGGCGACACCGAGACCGGAGGGCGTGCGGTAGACCGCCTGGGGAGAGTCGTGCATCTGGATGGTGCCGCGGTCGAGGACCGCCACGGTGTCGGCGACGGAGAGGGCCTCGTCCTGGTCGTGCGTGACGATCAGGGCCGTGGCCCGGGAGCGGTCGAGCGCCTCGCGCACCTGGCTGCGCACCGACTCGCGCAGCGAGGCGTCGAGGGCGGAGAACGGCTCGTCGAGCAGGACGAGCGAGGGGTTGGGGGCCAGCGCCCGGGCCAGGGCCACCCGTTGCTGCTGGCCGCCGGACAGCTCGGCCGGGCGCCGGTCCTCGAACCCTGCGAGGCCGACGAGGTCGAGCACCTCGCCCACCCGTGGGGACCCCCGGCGCTGCGCCCGGGGGAGCCCGAAGGCGACGTTGTCACCGACCGTGAGGTGCGGGAAGAGCGCGCCCTCCTGGGGCACCAGGGCGATGCCGCGGCGCTCCGGCGGGAGGTGGCGGCCGGGCCCGGTGACGAGGGTCTCGCCGATGCGGATCTCGCCGTGCTCGGGTCGCACGAACCCGGCGACCGCCCGCAGCAGCGTGGTCTTGCCGCACCCCGACGGCCCGAGCACCGCCGCGACCGCCCCACTGGCGACATCGAGGTCGACACCGCGCAGCACCGACAGGTCACCGAGGGTGACCTGGAGGTCGCGGATCGACAGTCTGCTCATCGGGGGGTTCCTCGGTCGTGGGAGGTCAGGCGCATGAGCCAGATCGTCGGCAGCACCGCGAGGACGACCAGCGCCAGGCCGTAGGGGGCTGCCGCTCCGTAGGCTCCCACACCGGTCTGGGTCCACAGGCTCGTGGCCAGGGTGTCGGTGCCGGTGGGGCGGAGCAGCAGTGTCGCCGGCAGCTCCTTCATGCAGGTCAGGAGCACCAGCGCTGCGCCGGCCCCGATGCCGGGAGCGGCCAGCGGCAGGGTCACCCGCCGCAGCACGTCGGCCGGCGACGAGCCGAGGGAGCGGGCGACCTCCTCCCCGCGCACCGAGCTCTGCGCGACCGACGTGCGCACCGAGCCGACGGCCGTGGGCAGGAAGAGCACGACGTAGGCGAGCACGAGCAGCGGGGCCTGCTGGTAGGCCCAGGGAACGACCCGGACGCCGAGGAACACCAGCGCGAGAGCCACCACGATGCCCGGGAGCGCGTGACCGGCATACGTCACCTGCTCGATGACGGAGGTGAACCGACCCCGGTGCCGGGCCGCCAGGATGCCGACCGGCACCGCCCCGAGCGTGCACGCGACCGCGCCGAGCAGGGCCAGCCACGCGGTGGCGGCGACGCTCTCCGCCAGGCGGCCGCCGTCGACGCCGCCCGACAGGCCGGTGACGAACCAGTAGAGGAGGGAGGCGATGGGGAATGCCAGGGCGAGCGCCACGACCGAGCCTGCGGCACCGACCACCGGGACGCGCAGGCGACCGAGCCGCACGGGGTCGGGGGTGCGGGCGACCCCGGCGCCGACCCGGGCGACGTCGCGCCGACGCACCCGCGACTCCCCGACGCTGATGGCCACGGTGAGTGCCACGAGCAGCAGCGACAGGACGGCGGCCGTCGAGCGGTCGAAGCTCGAGCGGTACGCGGTGTAGATGACCTGGGTGAACACGTCGTAGCGCAGGATCGACACCGCACCGAAGTCGCTGAGCGTGTAGAGCGCGACGAGCAGGCCACCGGCCGCCGCCGCGGGGCGCACCTGGCGCAGGGTGACCTCGCGGAAGGCCTGCCCCGGGGTGCGGCCCAGGCTGCGCGCGACCTCCTCGACACCGGGATCGGCCCGGCGCAGCGCCGCGAAGACGGGCAGGTAGACGTAGGGGTAGCAGCACAGGGTGAGCACGAGCACCGCGCCGGGAAGCCCCGCCACCTGCGGGACCGCGGAGACCCACGCGAAGGCCGCCACGTAGCTGGGCACGGCCAGCGGCAGCGGGGCCAGGACGGCGAGCACCCGGGCGCCGGGCAGGTCGGTGCGCGTGGTGAGGAAGGCCAGCCCCACCCCGATGACGACGCTCAGCGTCGTGACGAGCACGACGAGCACCAGGCTGCGGACGACGAGCTCGGCCGTGCGCTCGCGCAGCAGGATGGCCAGCACCCGGTCGAGCCCGGCGTCGAGGGTTCGCACCACGAGATAGCCGATGGGCAGCAGCGCGATGGCCGCCACCACGACCGAGGGTGCACTGAGGAAGAGCGGGACCCGGCTTCCGTGACGGCGCGCCGGGGTGCGGGCCGCCTCGTCGGCGGCCCGCACCCCGGGCGTCGTCACGGTGCTCAGGTCAGCCCGACCTCGTCGAGGAGGGCCAGCGTCTGCTCGAGGGAGTCCAGCGCGTTGAGGTCGACGCTCGAGCCCTCGAGCTCCTCGAGCGGCACGAGGTCGTGGGTCGTGGACGTGACGCCGGGGACGACGGGGTACTCGGCGGTCTCGTCGGCGAAGTAGCGCTGGCCCTCCTCCGACAACAGGTAGTCGATGGCCTTGACCGCGGCGTCCTTCTGGGGGCTGCCCGCGAGGATACCGGCACCGGCGACGTTGATCAGGGCGCCCGGGTCGTCGGAGTCGAGGAAGTGGATCTTGGCGTTGACGCCGGCCGCGCCCTTCTCGGCGACCCGCTCGTACCAGTAGTAGTGGTTGACCAGGCCCAGCGCGACCTGGCCGGAGTCGACGGCGTCGAGGACGAGGACGTTGTTGTCGTAGGCCTTGGGCTCGTTGGCCTTGAACGCCTCGAGCCACTCCTTGGCACCCTGCTCGCCCTTCGTGACGCGCAGCGCGGTGACGAAGGACTGGAAGGAGGCGTTGGTCGGGGCGAAGCCGACCTTGCCCTTGTACTTCGGGTCCAGGACCGCGTCGACGGTGGTCATCTCGGGAACCTCGGGGGCCTGCGTGGGGTCGTAGGCGATGACCCGGGCGCGCGCGGAGGTGGCGACCCAGTGTCCGTTCGGGTCGGCGAAGCCCTCCTGAACCCTGGTCGTCGTCGCGTCGGGAAGGGTCTCGAGCCGGCCGGCCTTGGCCAGCGCGCCGAGCGCGCCCGCGTCCTGGCTGAAGAACAGGTCCGCCTTGGTACCGTCGCCCTCCTCGAGCAGCTGGGCGGCGAGCTCGCTGGATCCCCCGTAGCGCACCTGCACGTCGATGCCGGTCTGCTCCTCGAGCTTCTGCAGGAGCGGGCCGACGAGGTTCTCGTTGCGCCCCGAGTAGATGATGAGCGCGTCGTCGGACAGCGGCTCCTCGCCGTCGTCCGCGCCGCAGGCGGCCATCGTGAGGGCGAGCACGGCGGCGGCGCCCAGGGTGAGCGCGCGTCGGGCGAACATGGGTACTCCTTGGGCCGGGACCGGGTCAGGGCAAAGGTATTAGGTAAGGCTTACCTTCACCAAACCGGGTTCCTCAGGGCGGAATAGTCTTCGCCCGTGACCACCACTCCCCCCACCCGCGGCCCGGGTCTGCTCCGTTCGGCCGCCTCCTCGGTGCGCCGGTGGCTCCGGCCCCGGCCCCGGCCCGCCTCGGGGCCGGCCGGAGCGGGCCCGGCCGGCACCGCGACCGCGTACCCGGGTGACTTCACCGGGCGCCTCTCCCCCGTCTACGCACCCGAGCCTGACGGTGAGCCGGACCCGGGGGAGGTCGTGTGGACATGGGTGCCCTACGAGGAGGACCACGCCCAGGGCAAGGACCGACCCGTGCTCATCGTCGGTCACGACGGGCCGTGGCTGCTCGCCCTGCCGCTGACGAGCAAGGACCACGACCGCGACGGCCGGCAGGAGGCCCGTGAGGGCAGGCGGTGGGTCGACGTCGGTGCCGGTGGGTGGGACAGGCAGGGCCGGCCGAGCGAGGCGCGCCTCGACCGGGTCGTGCGGGTGAGGCCGGACGCCGTGCGCCGCGAGGGAGCGGTGCTGGCTCCCGAGCGCTTCGCCGAGGTCGCCGCGGCCCTGGCGCGCGGAGCGCCCTGACCGACGACGACGGGGCCCGTCACCGGTCTCGGTGACGGGCCCCGTCGGGGTCGCGCTCGCTCAGAGAGCGGCGGCCTTCTTGGCCATCGAGGACTTCTTGTTCGCGGCCTGGTTCTTGTGGATGACGCCCTTGCTCACGGCCTTGTCGAGCTTGGTCGAGGCGTTCGCCAGGGCAGCCTGGGTCTCCTCGGCGTTGCCGGAGTCGGCGGCCTCGCGGAACTTGCGGATCGCCGTCTTGAACTCGGACTTGATCGCCTTGTTGCGCTCGGTCGCCAGGCGGTTCGTCTTGATCCGCTTGAGCTGGGACTTGATGTTTGCCACGTGTCAGTGCTTTCTCTGGGGTCGGTATGCCGTTAGAGGGCGGCAGTCGCTACGTCGGGACCGGACGTGGGGACATCCGTGGTTGACGTGCGCTGGGTGGTGCTGCGGTACGCGCACGACCTCAAGCGCGCACGCAAGGATCAAAGTTACCAGTGGGGCACCCACCCCGCCAAAACGTCGGATGCCGTGCGCCCACCCCGCGTCTCAGTCGCGGTTGCGCGCGTGCTGGCCGGTGATGGTGAGCACGCACCGCTCGACGGCGTAGACGGGGTCGCGGCCGCCGCCCTTGACCTCGAAGTCGGCGGCGGCGATGGCGGTGACGCAGGTGGCGAGCGCGTCGGCGGTCCACCCGCCCAGGGCCCGGCGCGCCTTGTCGACCTGCCACGGGGCCATGCCGAGGTCGCGGGCCAGGTCGGCCGAGCGCCCCCGCCCGGCGGAGCCGACCTTGATCAGCTGGCGCGCCTGCTGGGCGAGCACCGCGACGATCGGCACCGGGTCGACGCCCACGGCGATCGCGTGCCGCAGCAACCGCAGGGCCTCTCCGGTGTCGCCGGCCATGGCCGCGTCGGCCACCCGGAAGCCGGTCGCCTCGACCTTGCCCCCGTGGTACGTCAGCACCACCTGCTCGTCGATGACGCCCGTGGTGTCGTCGATGAGCTGCTGGCAGGCCGCCGACAGCTCACGCAGGTCCTTGCCGATGGCCTCGACGAGCGCGTGAACGGCCTCACCGGTGGCCTTGCGCCGGGCCCGACGGAACTCGTGGGCGGCGAACTCGGCCTTGTCGCGGTCGGTCTTGATGGCCGGCGCATCGATGACCCGGGCCCCGGAGCCCCTGAGCGTGTCGAGCACCTTCTTGCCGCGGGAGCCGCCCTTGTGCAGCACGACGAGGGTCAGGTCGGGCTCCGGCTCGCCGGCCAGCGCCGCGAGCAGGTCGGCCTGCAGCTCGTCGTCGGCCTCGTCGAGGTCGTGCACGACGATGCACTTGGCCCCGCCGAACAGTGACGGGCTCGCGTGCAGGGTCAGCTCACCGGCGGTGTAGGCCGCGGCGTAGAGCCGGATCGTCTCGAGCTCGGGCTCGGTGACCTTGAGGTCGTCGAGGGTCTGGGTGACGGCCCGCTCGGCGAGCAGCGACTCGGGCCCGGCGACGAGCACGTACGGCGGCACCCGGTGGTGCACCGCGACCTCGTCCGACATGGGCGCCACTCTGCCACGCACAGCGGACAGCCCGTTCCCAGGATTTCTCGGGTGCTCGTCGACCCGCCACCATCAACTGACCAGTCACCCACGGGTGGTCCTGCACGCCGTGACGGCTCGGGCTGGTCTCCGGACGCAGAAGCTCACACCGCACGCAGCAGTTGGTGCGTGCCGCCCGAACTCCTGCGTCGCGCCCTCAGTCGAAGGTGAGCGTCGGGCCGGTGCCGGCCTGGAGGCCGAGGCCCGCGAGGCGGGCCGAGACGGCCTCGACCGGCAGCTCCATCGACTCGGCGAGCTCGTCGAGGGTGAGGCCCAGCTCGATGCCGTCGCGCAGCTCCTCGTCCGCCTGCTCGCTCCACGCGTGACCGTGGGTGACGGCCGTGCGCGAGGACTCCGGCGGCGGGGGTGCCTCGGCGACGGGCAGCTCGGCGGGCACCGGCGCGGCGGCATCCGCCGCGCGGTCGGTGTCGGCGGCGGGCGCGGAGACGGCCCCGGTGAGCCCGCGCAGGGCCGGCTCGGCCACCGGCAGGGGTGGGTCGGCGGTCTCGTCGAGGCGAGTCAGCGCGGCGAGCACCATCGCCCGGTCGGCGGTGGGCCAGAACGGCGGCAACGAGCGCTGGAGGAACCCGGCGTACCCGGCCGTCATCATCCGGTTGTCGAGGAAGGCGACGACGCCGCGGTCGTCGGACCGACGGATGAGGCGGCCGGCGCCCTGGGCGAGACGCAGTGCGGCATGGGTGGCGGAGACGGCCATGAAGCCGTTGCCCCCCATCCGGGCGATCGCCTGTGACCGTGCGGAGGCGAGCGGGTCGTCGGGCCGCGGGAACGGGATGCGGTCGATGATGACGAGCTGGCACGACGAGCCGGGCACGTCGACGCCCTGCCACAGCGAGAGCGTGCCGAACAGGCAGGTGCGCGGGTCGCGGGCGAACTGCCGCACGAGGGTGCTGATCTGGTCCTCGCCCTGGCAGAGGAACGCGATCTCGCCCTCCAGGTCGGTGAACCGCTCGCGCATCGCCTCGGTGGCCTCCTTGGCGGCCCGCATCGACGAGAAGAGCCCGAGAGTGCGGCCGCCCGCCGCCCTCACCAGGGCCTCGATCTCGTCGAGGGTCTGCGTGGCCAGGCCGTCGCGGCCCGGCGCGGGCAGGTGCCGTGCCACGTAGGCGATGCCCTGCTCGGGGTACGCGAAGGGGCTGCCGACGTCGAGCCCGCGCCACGGCGGTGCGCCCTCACCCCGCAGTCCGATCGTGCCCGCGACGGCGTCGAACGACCCGCCCAGTTCGAGGGTGGCCGAGGTGAGCACGACGGTGCGCTCGGAGAAGACCTTCTCGCGCACCAGCATCGCCACGCTCATCGGAGCGACCCGCAGCACCGGGCCGCGGCGCAGGTCGCGGCTGAGCCACACCACGTCGAGCTCGCGTTCCTCGAGGATGCGTGAGGCGTTGTCGAACACCTCGTCGACGGCGGCCCGCGCCACCTGCCGACCCCCGTCGGGCTCCTCGCCCTGCTGCGGCTTGAGCTCGCTCTGCACCGCACGGGCCGTGTCGCGCACCCGAGCCAGGGCCAGGCCGAGCGAGTCGGGGATGGCGGTCAGCCGCCCCTCGGGAGCCGGCTCGAGCACCGACTCGAGCAGCTCGGCGGCCTCGTCCATGGTCGACGACGAGTCGGACTGGCGGCCGGCCCGCTTGGCCGCGGCGCGCACCATCCCGGGGGTGACCTCGTCGGTGATCGTCGAGGTGACCCGGTCGACGAGCTCATGCCCCTCGTCGACCACGAGCACGTCGTGCTCGGGCAGCATCTGGCGGCCCTCGAAGGCGTCGATGGCCATGAACGAGTGGTTGGTGACGATGACGTCGACGTCACGAGCGGCCTCGCGGGACCGTTCGACGAAGCACTGCGACACCAGCGGGCAGCGGCCGCCCAGACACTCCTCGGCGCTGACCGACACCTGTCGCCAGGCCCGCTCGGACACACCGGGCACCAGCTCGTCGCGGTCGCCGGACTCGGTCACCTCGGCCCAGTCGCGAAGCCGGACGACCTCGGCGCCAAGGCGTGACGCCTGCTGGTCGACCGCGCCCACGGACATCAGGGTGTCGGCGTCGTCGTCGGGGAAGCCGCCCTCGAGCTTGTGGGCGCACAGGTAGTTGCGGCGCCCCTTGACCAGCGCGTAGGTGGGCCGCCGACCGAGCAGCGGGGCCAGCGACTCCGCGAGGCGCGGCATGTCCCGGTCGACGATCTGCGCCTGCAGGGCGAGGGTCGCGGTGGCGACCACGGTCGGGGTGCCGGAGTCCATGGCGTGCCGCACGGCGGGCACCAGGTAGGCGAGCGACTTGCCGGTGCCGGTGCCGGCCTGCACGAGCAGGTGCCCCTTGCCGTCGATCGCGTCGGCGACGGCGTGCGCCATCTCGACCTGCCCCGGCCGCTCGGTGCCGCCCACACCGCCGACCGCGGCGTGGAGGAGCTCGTCGAGGGTCGGCACCAGAGCAGGGTATGCCGTCGGCCCGCCGCTCGCGGTCGCCCCTCCACAGGCGACGTGTGCCGCAATCGTCGGTCGCGATCGGCTCGTGGTGCCACGATGGGGGCGTGAGCATCGACGTCGACGCACCTCCCCCGTTCCCGTCCGACATCGAGATCGCCGAGGCCGCCGACATCACTCCTGTCGTCGACCTCGCGCGGGACGTGCTCGGCATCCCAGCCGAGGCCCTTGTCCCGTACGGCCACACCAAGGCCAAGGTCTCGCTCGGCTACCTGCGGTCCCTGCAGGACCGGCCCGACGGGCACCTCGTGCTCGTCACCGCGATGTCACCCACCCCCGCCGGCGAGGGAAAGACCACCACGTCGGTCGGCCTGGCCGACGCGCTGCGCCGCCTCGGCGAGAAGAGCGTCGTCGCCCTGCGCGAGCCGTCGATGGGGCCGGTGTTCGGCATCAAGGGCGGTGCCGCCGGCGGCGGCTACAGCCAGGTCGTGCCGATGGTCGACATCAACCTGGCGTTCACCGGCGACTTCGCCGCGATCGCCGCCGCCAACAACCTGCTCGCCGCGATGCTCGACAACCACCTGCACCAGGGCAACGCCCTCGACATCGACCCGCGCACGGTCACCTGGAAGCGGGTCGTCGACCTCAACGACCGGGCGCTGCGCCAGGTCGTGGTGGGCCTGGGCGGCGTGACCAACGGGGTGCCCCGCGAGGACGGCTTCGACATCGTCGTGGCGTCCGAGGTGATGGCGATCCTGTGCCTCGCCGACTCACTGCGCGACCTCAAGCGTCGCCTCGGCGACATCGTCGTCGGGTACACCCGGGGCAAGGAGCAGGTCACCGCTCGCGACCTGCAGGCCGACGGCGCGATGACGGTGCTGCTGCGCGACGCCCTCGCCCCGAACCTGGTGCAGACGCTGGAACACACGCCCGCGTTCATCCACGGCGGCCCGTTCGCGAACATCGCCCACGGGTGCAACTCGGTGATGGCGACTCGTGCCGCCCTGAAGCTGGGCGACTGGGTCATCACCGAGGCCGGTTTCGGCGCCGACCTCGGGGCCGAGAAGTTCATCGACATCAAGTGCCGGGCGGGCGGCCTGCGCCCCGAGGTCGCCGTCGTCGTCGTGACCGTCCGGGCGCTGAAGTTCCACGGGGGCGTGGCCGTGCCCGACGTCGACCGGGAGGACCTCGCCGCGGTCGGGGCCGGCATGACGAACCTGCGACGCCACCTCGAGAACGTCCGCGGCGTCTACGGGCTCACCCCGGTCGTCGCCGTGAACCGCTTCCCCAGCGACACCGATGCCGAGGTCGAGCTGGTGGTGCGGATGTGCACGCACGAGGGGGTGCGTGCCTACGAGGCCACCCACGTGCGCGACGGCGGGGTCGGTGCCGAAGCGCTGGCCCGTGGCGTCGTCGAGGCCGTGCGCGAGGGCCGGAGCGACATGCGCTTCGTGTACGACGACCACCTGTCGCTCGAGAAGAAGGCGGAGGCGGTCGCGACCCGCGTCTACGGCGCGGCCCGGGTGGCGTTCGAGCCGAGGGCGCGTCGCCGCCTCGACCAGATCGAGGCCGCGGGCCACGGCCACCTGCCGATCTGCATGGCCAAGACCCAGTCGTCGTTCTCGACCGACCCGTCCCAGCGCGGTGCCCCCACGGGCCACACCGTCACGGTGCGCGAGGTGCGGCTGGCCGCCGGCGCGGGGTTCGTCGTGCTCGTGACCGGGGAGATCATGACGATGCCGGGCCTGCCCAAGGTGCCGGCGGCCCACCGGATCGACGTCGACGACGACGGCCGCGTCGTCGGTCTGAGCTGATCCCCGTGACGCCGCCATGACGCTGTGGGCCGCCTACCTCGTCGCGGCGTTCGCAGGCGGCTTCGTCGCTCGTCAGCTCCGCCTGCCGCCGCTGGTGGGGTTCGTGGTCGCCGGCTTCGCCCTGGCGGCGTTCGGCACCGAGCAGCACCCGGCGGTGGACACCCTGGCCGAGCTCGGTGTCACCCTGCTCCTGTTCGCCGTCGGTCTGTCCTTCGACGTGCGACGGCTCCTGCGCCGAGAGGTCTGGCTGACCGCGACCCTGCACACCGGGCTCATGGTCGGCCTCGGTGCCCTGCTCCTCGGCGGCCTCACCCTCACGGGCCTGTCCGCGTTCGCCGAGCTCGAGCCGCGCACGGTGCTGCTCCTGGCGTTCGCGCTGTCCTTCTCGAGCACCGTCCTCGTCGTCAAGATGCTCGACGAGCGCAGCGAGTCACGATCCCGCTACGGCCAGATCGCCATCGGCATCCTCGTGGTGCAGGACCTCGCCGTCGTCGCCTTCGTCGCCCTCAGCCACGGTCAGCCCCCGGGCCCCTGGGCCCTGGCCCTGGTCCTGCTCGTGCCCGCCAGGCCGCTCCTCGGTGCGATCTGGACCCGGCTGGGCCATGGCGAGCTGCAGGTGCTCTTCGGGGTGTTCGTGGCCCTGGTGCCCGGGTACCTGCTGTTCGAGGCCGTCGGTCTCGAGGGGCAGCTCGGCGCGGTCGTGATGGGGCTGCTGCTCGCCTCGCACGAACGGTCCGGCGACCTCGTGAAGGCCCTGTTCTCGGTCAAGGAGCTGCTCCTCGTCGCGTTCTTCCTTGCCATCGGCCTCCAGGGCGTGCCCACCGCCGGGCAGGTCGCCACCGGGCTGCTGCTGCTGGTCCTGCTCCCGGTGCAGACCGTCCTGTACGTGCTGCTCCTCACGGCGCTGCGGGTGCGGCGGCGGACGTCCGCCCTGTCGAGCCTGGCACTGGCCAACAACTCCGAGTTCGCCCTCGTCGTGGCGGCCTCTGCCGTCACCACGGGACTGCTGGAGACCGGCTGGTTGACCACGGTCTCCGTGGCCGTCGCCGCCAGCTTCCTCCTCTCGACGGCAGTCAACCGACGCAGCGAACGATGGGCCGACGCCCTCCAGCGTCGCTGGCCCGACACCGATCCCGAGTCCCTCGACCCGCTGGAGCGACCGATCCCCCTGCACGAGGTCGACGTGCTCGTGCTCGGCCTGGGCCGCGTCGGGGCGGCCGCCTACACCCGCCTCTCCGAGGAAGGGCTGCGAGTGCTCGGCATCGAGCACGACGAGCGCCGCGTCGCCGACCTCACCGGCCGGGGTGTCGAGGCCGTGGCCGGCGACGCCACCGACAGCGACCTCTGGCGACGGCTGGTGGCGGTCCGCTCGCTGCGCACCGTCGTGCTCGCGATGCCCTTCCACCACGCGAACCTCAAGGCGCTGCGGGTCGTGCGCGCACGGCACTTCACCGGGACCGTGGCGGCCGTCGCTCGCTACGACGACGAGGTCCAGGACCTGCTCGACAACGGCGCCGACACCGTCCTGCACATCTACAGCGGCTCAGGCCTGGCGCTGGCGGAGGCTGCTCTGGGGGACCGGGCCACCCTGCGGGCGATGGATGCCACCCGCTTCAGGCCCGTCCATCGGCCACCATCGGCCGACCGTCCAGCCGACGGGCCATGACGACGCTGTCCCGGTCGTCACCGGGAGCGACCCTGACCACGCCGGGCACCCTCCCGACCTCCACGTAACCGCAGGTCTCGTAGAACCGGGTGGTCCCCAGCCCGCTGCGCACGTCGAGCACGGCCACCTCCACACCCTGGGTGCGCGCCACCCGGTGCATGGCCGCCATGAGCAGCCGGCCCAGGTTGCGCCCGCGCCGGGCGGGGTGGGTCATGATCCGGTAGGCCGTGCGCGCGTGCCCGAGCAGCGGGTTGCGGTCGGCGACCCAGAACCCGGCGCCCACCACCCGTCCGTCGGGGCCGCGCAGGAGCACGGCCGTGGTGCTCCCGTCGGCCATCCCCTCCTCGTGCACCGCGAGGGCGTGGACGACCTCGTGGCGCGGCGCCCCGGGGAGGAACCCGACCGCTCCCCCGGAGTCGTTGACCGCGCACCACAGGTCGAGCAGGGACTCGCGGGTGTCCTCGTCGAACCAGTTCCGCGCCTGGACCCGCGGGGCTCGCAGCGTCATCGGGCGCGAGGAGCCCCCCGGGCTCTCGGTGGTCGTGCCCACCCGCTCGAGGCCTGCGGCCAGCGCCGTGCGCACCGAGGGGAGGTTCGCCTCCCGGGTCCGGGCGACGACCGGGAGGTCCGGCAGCCACTCCAGCGCGTGTGCGGTCCAGGCGCGTGCCGCCTCCGTGCCGAATCCGCGGCCGTGCACCGGGCGGGCCAGCCGGTAGCAGAGGTCGAGCACCTCGTCGCCGTGCTCGTCGGTGAGGCGGCGCAGCCCGCCCACGCCGATGCCCGACCTCGAGCTCGTCTCCTCGACGACCCCGTAGTCGAAGCCGGTGCCCCTCCAGCGGTCGAGGCAGTCCGAGAACCCCTGGCCGGCGGCGTCGTCGGTCCCGGCCATCGCGACGACCGCGTGCTCGTACAGGGCGGGGTCGCGGTGCAGCTGCACCCACAGCGTCCGGTCACCCCCGGACGGTGGCCGTAGGGTCAGCCGGTTCGTGACGAGCTCACGCGGCGCCTCCTGCACGGTCGCGAGGGTACCCGCGGGGCCGGCCCCTGACGGGGCTTCGGTGCAGGTCGTCCCGCCGAGCGGTCAGACGCCGAAGTCCGCCAGGTCCGCGGCCAGCTGGGAGTGCACCCGGGCCCGCACCCGGGTGCCCTCGGCCTCGTGCCGGGACTCCAGCACCTCGCCCTGCTCGTGGATGCGGCTCACCAGGTCGCCGCGGTCGTAGGGCACCAGGATGTCGACCTCGACATCCGGCTGGGGCAGCTCGTCGGCGATGAGGGCCCGCAGCTCGTCGAGGCCGGCGCCGGTGCGGGCGGACACGACGATCGAGTGCTTCTCGTGGCGACGCAGCCGGTCGATGACCTCCGGGTCGGCGAGGTCGGCCTTGTTGATGACGATGACCTCGCGCACGTCGGTCGCGTCGACGTCGGCGAGCACCGCGCGCACCGCGGTGATCTGCCCCTCGGGGTCGGGGTGGGAACCGTCGACGACGTGCAGCAGCAGGTCGGCCTCGGCGACCTCCTCGAGGGTGGAGCGGAAGGCCTCGACGAGCTGGTGCGGCAGCGCCCGCACGAACCCGACGGTGTCGACGA
This sequence comes from Ornithinibacter sp., assembly GCA_035633415.1. Classification (GTDB taxonomy): domain Bacteria; phylum Actinomycetota; class Actinomycetes; order Actinomycetales; family Dermatophilaceae; genus Fodinibacter. The sequence continues at coordinate 14,585 of DASQEZ010000010.1, forward strand.
GGGTGTAGAGCCGCCCGTCAGGGGTCTCGGACCGCCGCACCGTGGGGTCGAGGGTCGCGAAGAGCTGGTTCTCGACGAGCACCCCGGCGCCGGTGAGCCGGTTGAGGATCGAGGACTTGCCGGCATTGGTGTAGCCCGCGATGGCGACGCTCGGTACGGCGTGCGCCCGACGGCTGCCGCGCTTGGTGTCGCGGACCGTCTTCATGTCCTTGATCTCACGACGCAGCTTCGCGATGCGCGTGTTGATCCGCCGCCGGTCGAGCTCGATCTTGGTCTCACCGGGGCCGCGTGAGCCCATGCCCTGACCGCCGGCGGCCTGGCCTCCCGCCTGCCGCGACATCGACTCGCCCCAGCCGCGCAGGCGCGGGAGGAGGTACTGCAGCTGGGCCAGCTCGACCTGCGCCTTGCCCTCTCGCGACTTCGCGTGCTGGGCGAAGATGTCGAGGATCAGGGCGGTGCGGTCGATGACCTTGACCTTCACGACGTCCTCGAGCGCACGGCGCTGGCTGGGCGCGAGCTCGGTGTCGCAGACGACGGTGTCAGCACCCTCGGCGATGACGATGTCGCGCAGCTCGACGGCCTTGCCCTTGCCCAGGTAGGTGGCCGGGTCGGGGTTCGCCCGGCGCTGGACCACCCCGGCGAGGACCTCCGAACCCGCGGTCTCGGCGAGCGCGGCGAGCTCGCGCATCGAGTTCTCGGCGTCGTCGGCGGTGCCCTCGGACCAGACCGCGGCAAGGACGACCCGCTCGAGCCGCAGCTGGCGGTACTCGACCTCGGTGACGTCCTCGAGCTCGGTGGACAGCCCCGGGACCCGCCGCAGGGCGGCCCGTTCCTCACGGTCGAGCTGGT
>DASQEZ010000011.1:0-2294 GCA_035633415.1 Ornithinibacter sp.
GCCCTCGTCCATCGCGAGCACCACACCGAGCGCCCCGGCGACCCCCAGGGCCGGGGCGCCGCGCACGGCCAGCTCCGCGATCGCCCGGACGAGATCGTCGGTCGTGTCGATGACCCGATCGGTGGTGGTGCCGGGCAGGAGCGTCTGGTCGAGGAGCCGCACCGCACCGCGACCCTCGCGGCCGGCGTCGTCGTCCCACGCGATGGCGATCAGCGTCATGGCGCCAGCCTAGGCGGCACCCGAGCCCGGCCGGGCCACCGCCGGCTCCTGCCGAGTTCCCGTGCGGGAACGAGCGGCACGCCGTGTGACAGCGACCCTTGCGCCGGGCCCTCCGCCGTGCCACGGTCAAGGTGTGGGGCCCACTGATCCCCACGACGACGGACGACGTCAGAGTCGACGCCCCTGGCGAGCCCGCCGCCGCGAATTCCCTCGCGATCGGAGGAAGCCGAGATGGCCCACCAACGAGTTGTCGTCGGGGTCGACGGGTCCGCCTTCTCCATGGCCGCGGTCACCGTGGCCGCGCGGGTGGCGAGCGCGCGGGGCTTCTCCCTGCACGTGCTGCACGCCTTCGCGCCCGATCTACCCATGCTCGGCTTCGCGCAGCTCTCCGACGGCTCCGAGATGGTGTCGAGCCACGCCCGGCGGCTGGTCGCCGACGGTGTCGCGAGGGCGCACGCCGTCGACCCCGGGCTCACCGTGACGACCGGCATCCGCGACGGGTACGCCAGCCAGGCCCTGGTCGACGCGTCCCGTGCCGCCGTGCTGCTCGTGATCGGGGCGATGGGCCACGGCGTGCTCAGCCGGGCCAGCGTCGGTGCGGTGGCCATGCAGGTCGTGACGCACGCCCGGTGCCCCGTGCTGGTCGTGGGGCACGAGACCACCGGTGGCTCCCCCGTCGGCGGCCGGGTGGTCGTCGGCGTCGACGGTTCGAAGCCGTCGTTGCGGGCGCTCGGCGTCGCCTTCGACGAGGCGGCCCGCTCCGGTGGCTCACTCGACGTGCTGCACGCCTGGGAGGCGCACAGCGCCAGCGACCCGACCCTGTCGACCACGTCGAGCTGGAGCACGTACGAGGCCAACCTGGAGCGGATCGTCGAGTCGGCCCTCGCCACCCGCCGGGCCGAGCACCCGCAGGTCAAGGTCGACTACGAGGTGGTCCGCTCGGAGCCGGTCAGTGCCCTCGTCGCCCGCACCGAGGGCGCGTCCCTGCTCGTCGTGGGCAGCCGCGGCTCGGGTGGGTTCGCCGGCCTGCACGTCGGGTCGACCGCGCTACGGCTGATGGGTCGCAGCCACTGCCCGCTGCTGATGATGCGCTGATCCGCGCGACGAGCGCGCGAGCGCTCAGATGCGCTCGGTCGCGCCCAGCTGGTCGAGCACGAAGGCCCACTCCCACGCGATCTGCTCCCAGGCGGCATACCGACCGCTGCGCCCACCGTGCCCCGCCGCGAGCTCGGTGCGCAGCAGCACCGGCCGCTCCCGCGCGTCGCTCGTCACCGTCTCGCGCAGGCGCGACACCCACTTGGCGGGCTCGGTGACGTAGACGCGGGTGTCGTGCAGGCTCGACGTCGCCAGCACGGCCGGGTACGGCGCCTCGCGGACGTTCTCGTAGGGCGCGTAGGCGCGCATCGCGGCATACACCTCGGGGTCCGCGAGCGGGTTCCCCCACTCCTCCCACTCCCCCACGGTGAGGGGCAGGTCGGGCTGCAGCATCGTCGTGAGCGCGTCGACGAAGGGCACGGCCGCGTGCGCGACCCGGAACCGCTCGGGCGCCAGGTTGAGCACCGCGCCGACGAGCAGCCCTCCGGCAGAACCACCTTCGAGCCCGACCCGAGCAGGCGCGATCCATCCGGCCGCGACCAGGTGGTCGACGGCGGCCAGCGTGTCGGTGAACGAGTTGGTCTTCGCGAGCAGCTTGCCGTCGTCGTACCAGCGCCGCCCCATCTCGCCACCGCCGCGCACGTGGGCGACGGCGTAGACCACCCCGCGGTCGAGCAGGCTGAGGCGCGCCACCGAGAAGTACGGGTCCGAGGAGATCTCGTAGGAGCCGTACGCGGTGACCACGCCGGGGTTCGTGCCATCGGCCTCGACCTCCACCCGCCGCACCACCGAGACCGGCACCAGCGTGCCGTCGGATGCCGTGGCCCACTCCCGGTGCTCGGTGTAGTTGGCGGCGTCGAAGTCGCCGAGCACCGGCTGGCGCTTCAGGAGCGTGCGCTCGCCAGAGGCGAGGTCGACGTCGAGCACGGTGCGCGGGGTCGCCCACGACTCGACGACGACCTGGAGGGCACGCTGCGCCG
>DASQEZ010000012.1:0-1795 GCA_035633415.1 Ornithinibacter sp.
CTACTCGCTGGCCGTCGCCCCGACGGACGACGACCGGTTCTCCCGCATCACCGTGGTGGTGGACGTCGAGTCGGCGCCGCTCGAGCAGGTGGTCAAGCAGCTCAACAAGCTGATCAACGTCATCAAGATCGTGGAGCTCGAGCCGGCCGCCTCGGTCCAGCGTGAGTTGCTGCTGGTCAAGGTCAAGGCCGACCTCGAGACCCGGTCGCACGTGCTCGAGACGGTCCAGCTGTTCCGCGCGAAGGTCGTCGACGTCGCCCCCGACGCGGTGACCATCGAGGCGACCGGCAACGCCGAGAAGCTCGAAGCCCTGCTGCGCGTGCTCGAGCCCTTCGGCATCAAGGAGCTCGTCCAGTCGGGGATGGTGGCCGTGGGCCGCGGACCCCGTTCGATCACGGATCGGAGCCTGCGCACGGCCGCCGATCGACCTGCCTGAGAGACTCGCCCCGCCCGACCCCATCCACCCGATATCCACCCGCCATCCACCCGCGCGAAGGAGACCACTGCCGTGGCCGAGCTGTTCTACGACGACGACGCCGACCTCTCGATCATCCAGAACCGGGTCGTCGCCGTCCTGGGCTACGGCAGCCAGGGCCACGCCCACGCGCTGTCGTTGCGCGACTCCGGCGTCGACGTCCGGGTGGGTCTCCCCGAGGGCTCGAAGAGCCGCCCCAAGGCCGAGGCTGAGGGTCTGCGGGTCGTCGATCCCGCCACCGCGTGCGCCGAGGCCGACCTGATCATGATCCTCGCGCCCGACCCCGTGCAGCGGCACCTCTACGCGGAGTCGGTGGAGCCCAACCTGCAGGAGGGCGACGCGATCTTCTTCGGCCACGGCTTCAACATCCGGTTCGGCTACATCACCCCGCCGGCGGGCGTGGACGTCGCCATGGTCGCGCCCAAGGGTCCAGGCCACCTGGTGCGCCGTGAGTACGTCGCCGGCCGCGGCGTCCCGGTCATCGTGGCCGTCGAGCAGGACGCCACCGGGGAGGCCTGGGCACTCACGCTGTCCTACGCCAAGGGGATCGGCGGTCTGCGCGCCGGCGGCATCAAGACCACGTTCACCGAGGAGACCGAGACCGACCTCTTCGGCGAGCAGGCCGTGCTCTGCGGTGGTGCCTCGGCCCTGGTCCAGACCGGGTTCGAGGTCCTCATCGAGGCGGGCTACCAGCCGGAGGTGGCCTACTTCGAGTGCCTGCACGAGCTCAAGCTGATCGTCGACCTCATGTACGAGGGGGGCATCGCCAAGCAGCGCTGGTCGGTCTCCGACACCGCCGAGTACGGCGACTACGTCTCCGGGCCGCGGATCATCGACGCGTCGGTGAAGGCCCGGATGCAGGAGGTGCTCGCCGAGATCCAGGACGGGTCGTTCGCCGCGCGGTTCATCGCCGACCAGGACGCCGGCGCGCCGGAGTTCACGGCATTGCGCGAGAAGGCCGCCGCCCACCCGATCGAGGCCACCGGCCGCGAGCTGCGCAAGCTCATGGCCTGGGTGCGGGCCAGCGACGACGACTACACCGAGGGCACCGCGACGCGCTGAGCCGGCCGGCTTGCCGCGGGGACCGATTACCACCACCCAGCGGGCTGCGCCACCCGACACGCTAGACTCGCCCGCGCGTGCGGCCCACCGGCGTGCCCCGCAGCTCGTCGCCCTGACCTGGGCGAACCACTGCGCCCCGAAGGACTCTGCCGTGAGCAAGCGCGTCGTCCTCATCGCCGAAGAGCTCTCGCCGGCCACCGTCGACGAGCTCGGCCCCGACTTCGAGATCCGCTACGTCGACGGGACCGACCGCCCGGC
>DASQEZ010000013.1:0-6903 GCA_035633415.1 Ornithinibacter sp.
CACACCAAGCACATCGTCACCAAGCTCGAGGTGAACACCCGCCGCTCCGCCGTCAGCCGGGCGACCGAGCTGCACCTGCTCTGAGCTGCGCGGCCCGTCGACGGCGCCGGGACGACGGCGCGAGTGGGGGCCGAGGATCACCAACGCGGTCACATCACGTGGTGACGCCGGGTCGGGCGGAAACCCGCGCGACCGCCGCGCCGCCCTCCGGTAGCGTCCGACGGGTGACCGAGACGACCGCCAGCACCCGCCAGCCCACCGCCGTCGACGCCGTCGCCGACGCCCACTTCGACGCCGTGGTGGCATCGAGCCCGATGGAGGCGACCTACCTCGGCGTGCCGGGTGGCGAGACCGAGATCGACGACCTGTCGCCCGACGGCTACGCGCACCACGCGCAGATCGCCCGCGACACGCTGGCCGCCCTCGACGCGGTCGAGCCCGTCGACGAGGTCGACCGGGTGACCGTCGCCGCGATGCGGGAGCGCCTCGGGCTGACCGTCGAGAACTCCGAGGCCGGCTACGACCGGATGGAGCTCAATGTCATCGCCTCGCCCCTCCAGGGGGTCCGCGACGTCTTCGACCTGATGCCCACGGCCACCCAGGACGACTGGGCCACCATCGCCACCCGCCTCACCAAGGTGCCGACCGCCCTCGAGCAGTGGACCGGCACCCTGCGTGAGTCCGCCGACCGGGGGCTCGTCACACCCCGCCGCCAGGTGGCCGAGTGCATCGTCCAGTGCGAGGAGCTGACGGCACCGGACGGCTTCTTCGCGACCTTCCTCGCGCAGGCGTCCGCCGACGGCGCCCCGCTCGACGATGCCGTGCGTGCCGACCTGGGGCGTGGCGTCGAGGCGGCGGCCATGGCGTACAAGCGCATCGGGGAGGAGCTGCGCACCCACCTGCTCGAGCGCGCCCCCATGTCGGATGCCGCGGGTCGCGAGCGCTACCAGCTCGCCTCCCGCCAGTTCCTCGGCGCCACCGTCGACCTCGAGGAGACCTATGCCTGGGGTCAGGAGGAGCTCGCCCGGATCGAGGCCGACATGCGCGCCACGGCCGACCGCATCGTGCCCGGGGCGTCGGTCAAGGAGGCCATCGAGCACCTCGACCGCGACCCTCGCTACGTGCTGCACGGCACCGCCGCGCTGCGCGACTGGATGCAGGCGCGCGCCGACGAGGTCATCGCCGACCTGGCCGACACCCACTTCGACATCCCCGGCCCGGTGCGCACCATCGAGGGCCGCATCGCCCCGACCCAGACCGGCGGCATCTACTACACCGGGCCGAGCGACGACTTCGCCCGGCCGGGCCGGATGTGGTGGTCGGTGCCCAAGGGCGTCACCGAGTTCGGCACCTGGCGCGAGCTGACGACCGTCTACCACGAGGGCGTCCCGGGCCATCACCTCCAGGTCGCCCAGACCGTCTACCGCCGCGAGCTGCTCAACAAGTGGCGCCGGATGATGTGCTGGGTCAGCGGGCACGGCGAGGGCTGGGCCCTGTACGCGGAGCGGCTGATGGCCGAGCTGGGCTACATGGACGACCCGGGCAACTATCTCGGCCTGCTCGACGGCCAGTCGCTGCGCGCGGCCCGCGTGGTTCTCGACATCGGCGTGCACTGCGGCTTCGAGGCGCCGGCCGAGGTCGGTGGCGGCGACTGGACCTACGACAAGGCCTGGACCTTCCTCGACGCCCACGCCAACCAGGGCGAGGAGAGCCTGCGCTTCGAGCTCAGCCGCTACCTCGGCTGGCCCGGTCAGGCACCGAGCTACAAGATCGGCGAACGGCTCTGGCTCCAGCTGCGCGACGAGGTCGCCCAGCGCGAGGGCGATGCCTTCTCGCTCAAGGACTTCCACCGGCGCTCGCTCGACCTCGGCTCGGTCGGGCTCGACGTGATGCGCGGCGCGATCCTCGGCTGACGGCTCGGCACGGCATACTTTCCTCACCTGAGGAATGCAGGGTCGTTGACGAGGAGGCCCGGTGGCTGGCACCAGGGGGCGCAGGCCCGCCGGCAGCGGCACGCGCGAGGCGATCCTGGCCGCCGCCTCGCGGGCCTTCGCCGAGCAGGGCTACCCGCGCACGACGCTGCGGGCCATCGCGCGCGAGGCCGGGGTCGACACCCGGCTGGTCACCCACTACTTCGGGAGCAAGCAGGACCTCTTCATCGCCGTCGTCGAGCTGCCCTTCGACCCCGAACAGGTGATGCCGGCCCTGCTCGCCCCCGGGCGCGAGGGCGTGGGCTTCCGGCTCGCGGCCTTCGCGGTCGGGGTGCTCGAGACCCCTGCGGCGCGCCAGACGATGACCGGGCTGCTGCGCGCCGCGGCCTCCGAGGAGGCGGCCGCCGAGCGGGTGCGAGACCTGCTCACCGAGCGCCTCCTCGGCCCGCTGGCCCGCCACCTCGGGGGTGACCAGCCCGAGCTGCGCGCCGCGCTGGCCGGTGCGCAGGTGGCCGGCATCGCCTTCGGTCGGCACGTCATCGCCCTGCCGCGCCTGGCGCAGGCCTCCCCGGAGGAGCTCGTGGCGGCCGTCGGGCCGGTCCTGGAGCACTACCTGACGGGCGATCTCTCCCCACGGGCCCCGTAGCAGCGACAATCCTCCCGTGGAGCTCGCCGCACTCGTCGTCGCCATCGTCCTCGTCGTCATCCTGGTCAGCCGGGTGACGCCGTCCGGCGTCCCGACCCCCATCGCCCTGCTCGTCGTGGGAGCCGTGCTCTCGTTCGTCCCCGGAGTGCCCGAGGTGCGACTGTCGAGCGAGCTGGTGCTCTACGGCCTGCTTCCACCCCTGCTCTACGCCGCCGCGCTGTCGACCTCGCTGCTCGACGTCAGCGCGCACCGCGGTGCCATCCTCAGCCTGTCCGTCGGGCTCGTGCTGTTCACGGCGGCGGGAGTCGCCCTCGTCGCGTGGCTGCTGCTGCCGATCCCGTTCGCGCTGGCGCTCGCCCTCGGCGCCATCGTCGCCCCGCCGGATGCCGTCGCGGCCACCTCCGTGGCCCGTCGGATCGGGCTACCGCGACGGATCACGACGATCCTCGAGGGCGAGTCCCTGCTCAACGACGCCACCGCGCTCGTCACGCTGCGCACCGCCCTGGCGGCCTCCGGCCTGGTCGCGCACGGCGTGGGCAGCACCGGCGAGGAGGCGCCCGACGTGACCGTCTCCTCGGTCGGGATCGACCTCGCCATCGCGGCGGTCGGTGGCGTGGCCATCGGGGTGCTGGCCTTCCTGGCCATCGGCGCGCTGCGCAAGCACCTGACCGAGGTCCCGGCCGACACCGCCTTGTCGTTCGTCGCGCCGTACCTCGCATACGTGCCGGCCGAACAGGTGGGCGCCTCCGGCGTGCTGGCCGTCGTCACCGCAGGGCTGCTGCTCGCCCACAAGGCGCCGGTCATCCAGACCGCACCGTCGCGGCTGTCCGAGCGGATCAACTGGTCCAGCATCACCTTCGTCCTCGAGAACGCGGTCTTCCTGCTCATCGGGTTGCAGATCGCCGGGCTGCTCGACGACGTCGTCAACGACGACGAGCTCTCCGTCGGCCGCACCCTGGTGGTCGGCCTGGCCGTGCTCGTCACGTGCCTGGTCCTCCGCCCGGTGTGGATGATCCCCTTCACCCTCCTCGCCGCGCGGCACAGCGGTGACGACCGCCACGACCGGCTGCGCGGTGCCCTCGTCGGGTCGTGGGCGGGCATGAGAGGGGTCGTCACCCTCGCCGCCGCCCTGACCCTGCCCGAGGACACCCCGCTGCGCGCGCAGCTCGTCGTCATCGCCCTGGTCGTCACCGTCGGCACCCTGCTGCTGCAGGGATCGACCCTGCCCGCGCTGGCCCGGGCCCTCGACGTGCGCGGCCCGGACCCGCGCGAGGACGCCCTCCAGGAGGCGACGGTGCTCGGCGCCACCACCGGCGCGGGGCTGCGGATGCTCGAGTCCGACCCCTCCGCCGACGAGCCGACCGTCGCGGCGATCCGCGAACAGGCGACAGCACGCGTCAACCGCAGCTGGGAGCGGCTCGGCACCCTCGGCCCCGGTGACGACGAGACGCCGAGCGAGGCGCGGGCCCGGCTGCGCATTCAGATGATCCGGGAGGAGCGCGCCGAGCTGCTGCGCATCCGCGACAGCGGCGGGGTCGACCACGAGGTGCTGACCTCCGTGCTGGGTCAGCTCGATGCGGAGGAGTCGGCACTGGTGTGGGGCGCGACCCGAGCCGGGGCGGTGCGGAACTCGCCGCTGCGCCCGCCCGACCGGATCTCCGGCGCCTGCGAGCACCTCGCCGCCGCGGAGACCCCGCTGGCACCGACGACGGCAGAGGGATGCCCGACGTGTCTGGCCGAAGGGCTCGGCTGGGTGCACCTGCGGTCCTGTGCCGAGTGCGGCCAGGTCGGCTGCTGCGACTCCTCGATCGGCAAGCACGCCGCGGCTCACTTCCACGCGAGCGGCCACCCGGTGATGCGCAGCATCGAGCCGGGCGAGGCCTGGCGGTGGTGCTACGTCGACGAGCTCCTCGGCTAGGAGCAGGCACCCGTCGATCCCGGCTGCTCTCAGCCCGCCGGAAGGCCCGGTGCTGCCCTAGGGTGTGGGAGACACGCTTCCCTGGACCCCGGTGGCGACGTTCCACCACCGCGGGAGTCCGTCATGGAGCTCATCCGAGCGCAGCACCCGATCCGGGTTCGCTCGCACGCGACTCACTGGCAACCCCGCCCCACCAAGCACGCTGGCGCCAGTGTTGGATCGCACGCTGGCGCCAGTGGTGATCGAAGAACCGCCGATCCGTCCTCTCTCCCCCCGGGCGCGACGGATCGCCGGCCCCACGGAGTCCGCCCCCTGTGGTGATGGCGGACTCCGGGCCGTCGCGCGTGGTTGGCCTTCCTCCACAGGCACCACGCGCGACGGCCACTTCACCGACGACGGAGCACCGACCTCAGGGGCCTCCCACGACCACGTTCCCGTAGGTCTCGCGCGCCTTCTCGAGCGCCGCCACGTAGCCGGCCCGCTCGTAGGCCGTCTGGTCCACGCCGACCGGCACCGCCAGCCGGCCGCGGAACTCCTGCGGGGTCGAGAAGCCGTGGCGCCGCATCCAGTCCTCGAGCCCGTCGAGCAGCACCGCGGCGTGGCCGAGCCCGTGGCGCAAGAGCGCCGACGCGGTCATGACGACGTCGGCGCCGGCAAGCAGGTAGGCGGCGACGTCGCCGGCGTCCTCGACGCCGGTCGTGGCCGCCAGCGATGCCGTGACGTGGCCGCGCAGGATCGCGATCCAGGTGCGCGGCAGCCGCGCCTCGGCCGGTGAGGACAGTCCGACCCCGGTGGTGACCGTCATCGTCTCGGGGTCGACGTCGGGCTGGAGGAAGCGGTTGAAGAGCACCAGGCCGTCGGCGCCGGCGAGGTCGAGCCGCATCGCCATCTCTCCCATCGAGCTGAAGTGCGGGCTCAGCTTCACGGCCACGGGCACCGACACGGCATCCCTGACCTGCTGGAGGATCTCGACGTGCCGGTCCTCGACGTCGCGGCCCCTGGTGTGCGGGTCGCCGGGCACCAGGTAGATGTTCAGCTCGATGGCGGCGGCTCCGGCATCCTGCATGGAGCGCGCGAAGCCGGACCAGCCGCCCGGGCTGCTGCCGTTGAGGCTGCCGATCACCGGCACGTCGACCGACGCCGAGGCCTGCTCGAGCAGGTGCAGGTAGCCCGCCGACCCGATGGGCTGGGTGGTGGGCACCGTCGGGAACCAGGTCTGCGCCTCGCCGAAGGAGTCCTCGTGCGACTCGGTGATCATCAGGTCGCGCAGCTGCTCGCGGTGCACCTGCTCCTCGAAGAGCGAGTAGAGCACCACGGCGCCCACGCCCGACCCGGCCAGGGCTCGCACCCGGTCGACCCCCTGCGAGAGCGGCGAGGCGCTCGCCACGAGCGGGTTGCGCAGTGCCAGACCCAGATAGCTCGTCGTCAGGTCGGTCACCGGGTCCTCCTCGGGTCGGCGGCGAACCGGTCGGCGCCGCGCGTGGCCATCTCCTCGTAGGTCTGCCAGCGTTGGTCGACGGCCTCCTGGGCGAGCCCGAGCAGCCGCTCGGCCTCGGCCGGGTCGGCGTTGCGCAGCATCCGGTAGCGCAGCTCGTTGTAGATGTAGTCCTCGAGCGGGATGCGGGGGCGGGGCGAGTCGAGCTGGAACGGGTTGCCGCCGCTCGCCCTGACCGCGGGGTCGTAGCGCACCAGCGGCCAGTGCCCGGAGGCGACCGCGCGGTACTGCTGGTCGAGCCCGTTCTTCATCTCGATGCCGTGCGCGATGCAGTGGCTGTAGGCGATCACCAGCGACGGGCCGTCGAACGCCTCGGCCTCGCGGAACGCGGTGAGCGTCTGGTGGGGGTCCGCCCCCATCGCGACCCGGGCCACGTACACGTCGCCGTAGGCGATCGCCTGCAGGGCCAGGTCCTTCTTCGGCGACGCCTTGCCGGCGGAGGCGAACTTCGCCACAGCGCCCACGGGGGTCGACTTCGACGACTGCCCACCGGTGTTGGAGTAGACCTCGGTGTCGAGCACGAGCACGTTGACATTGCGCCCGCTCGCGAGCACGTGGTCCAGACCGCCGGAGCCGATGTCGTACGCCCAACCGTCACCGCCCACGATCCACACAGTTCGCCGGAGCAGGTGGTCGGCCACGCTGCGCAGGTCCTCGACCACCGGGCCCTCGAGGCCGTCGAGGCGACGGAGCAGCTCGGCGACCCGCTCGCGCTTGGAGGTGTGCTCGTACTCGCGCACCTGGCCGGCATCGAGGATGCCGTCGGCCAGGTCGGTGCCGACCTCCTCGCGCAGCTGGGCGAGGCGGGTGCGGGCCAGGGAGGTGTGCAGGTCGGCGGCGAGCCGGAGCCCGAGGCCGAACTCGGCGTTGTCCTCGAAGAGCGAGTTCGACCAGGCCGGTCCGCGCCCCGCGG
>DASQEZ010000014.1:0-1769 GCA_035633415.1 Ornithinibacter sp.
GTCGACGAGCGCTACCTGGTCGTGGCCCGGCCCTGACGGGACGCCATCCGCGACGAGACCGTTCCCGCCAGGCCGGAACGACCCCGACGTCACAGCGACGTCGGGGAAGCTCACCGTTGGCGGGGAAGCTTCCCCGACGCGAGGGAACAACCCCGACGTCACAGCGACGTCGGGGATGCTCAGGAGCCGGGCGACTCCGCCGGGCCGCCCGCGCGTGTTGATCCGGCGGCGGCGGCGCCCGGCTGTGTAGCGTGGCATCCCGAACAGGTGTTCTAACCGCCACCGACCGGTCCAGGAGGGTGCTCGTGCGCGTGCTCGGCGTGGACCCCGGCCTGACCCGGTGCGGTCTGGGCGTCATCGACGGCCGGCCCGGCCGCGCCACGATGGTCGCGGTGGGTGTGGTGCGCACCCCGAGCGGCGCCGACCCGGGGCAGCGGCTGGTCTTCCTCGAGCGTGAGCTCGACGCGTGGCTCGACCGCTTCACCCCCGAGGTGATGGCAGTCGAGCGGGTCTTCGCCGACGTCAACGTCGCGTCGGTCATGACCACCGCGCACGCAACGGCGGTGGCCCTGCTCACGGCGACCAAGCGCGGCATCCCCGTCGTCTTCCACACCCCCACCGAGGTCAAGGCGGCGGTCACCGGCTCCGGCCGGGCCGACAAGGCGCAGGTCACGGCCATGGTCACCCGCATCCTCGGCCTCGACGTCGCACCCCGGCCCGCCGACGCGGCCGACGCCCTCGCCCTCGCGATCTGCCACGCGTGGCGCGGTGCCCAGGTCGCGCGCCTCGACGCCCTCGCCGCACACACCCTCGCCGAACAGGCCCGCCGGTGATCGCCTCGGTCCGGGGCCCGGTCGGCCACGTCGGCCTCGACCACGTCGTCGTCGAGGTGGGCGGGGTCGGCATGCTCGTGCACACGACGCCCGCCACGGCATCCGCCTGCCGCCGGGGGAGCGAGGCGTCCCTGGCGACCACCCTCGTCGTCCGCGAGGACTCCCTCACCCTCTTCGGCTTCTCCGCCCCGGCGGAGCGCGACATGTTCGAGACCCTGCAGACCGTCTCCGGCGTCGGCCCGCGGCTGGCCCTGGCGATGCTCTCGGTCATGGGCCCCGACCAGCTCGCCGTGGCGCTCTCCTCCGGCGACACCAAGGCCCTCACGACCATCCCCGGCATCGGCGCGAAGTCGGCCGAGCGCCTCGTGCTCGAGCTGCGCGACAAGGTCGGCGCGGTGCGTGGTGGTGGCAGCACCACCCCCGGCGGCACCTCCACCGGCCAGTCCGGGCGCGAGCCGTGGCGTGGGCAGGTCACCGAGGCCCTCGTCGGCCTCGGCTGGTCGGCCAAGCAGGCCGGGGATGCCGTGGAGCGGGTCGCCCTCAGTGCTCCCGGCGACGCCGACATCGCCGCCTACCTGCGCCTGGCCCTGCGGGAGCTGCGGCCGTGAGCGCGCCCCAGCCCGAGCGCGGCTTCGCCAGCGAGATGCTCGAGGCCGAGGCCGACGGCTCCTACGAGGCCACCGCCCGGGTCGTCGACGCCGCCGGCTCCGACGACGACCGGCTCGTGGAGGCGGCCCTGCGGCCCAAGCGGCTCAGCGAGTTCCCCGGACAACCCCGGGTGCGTGAGCAGCTGGGCCTGGTGCTCGAGGCGGCCAAGCGGCGGGGGAGCGCGCCCGACCACGTGCTGCTCTCGGGCCCGCCCGGTCTGGGCAAGACCACCCTGGCGATGATCGTCGCGGCCGAGATCGAGAAGCCGATCCGGGTCACCAGCGGCCC
>DASQEZ010000015.1:0-4129 GCA_035633415.1 Ornithinibacter sp.
TGCTCGTCGGGGGAGGCGCGGCAGCCGGCCTGGCGGTCGTCGCCGGCTGCAGCGGCGACGGGTCCACGGGGGCGACCGGCACGGCATCCGCCGGCCCCGAGACGACGCCGCCGGCGACGCCCACTGCCTCACCCTCGCCCACGGCGTCCCCGACCCCCACGGCGAGCCCCTCGGTCGCGGCGGTGCAGCGGGTCGAGGCCCCGACGCTGACCGGCCGTCTCGACGACTACCTCGACGGCCGCCGCGGCGACCTCGGTCTGGAGCTCGTCGACCTGCGCCGCGGCCAGTCGTTCCGGTACGAGGCCGACGAGGGGTACACCTACAGCACGATCAAGGTGCTGGTCCTCACCACGCTGCTGCACCAGCTGCAGGAGGACGACGAGCAGCTCAGCACCCGCCAGCGCCGGCTCGCCGAGCGGATGATCACCCGCAGCGACAACGCGGCGACCGAGACGCTGCTCGCCGAGGTCGGCCGGGACGAGGTGCGCCGGGTGGGCGACCTCGTCGGCATGGACCACACCACGATGGACGACGGGTGGTGGGGGCTGTGGCGCACCACCCCCGGCGACCTCAACGCGATGGTCGGTGCCGTGCTCTCCTCGGATGCCGTGCTCGACGGGTCCCGGCGGGCGGTCGCCCGCTTCCTCATGGCCGACGTCGTACCCGAGCAGCGGTGGGGGGTCTTCGCGCCGGAGTCGAGCCGCGTGCACGTGGCGGCGAAGAACGGCTGGGGGCCGCTTCCCGACGGCTACCGGCTCAACTCGGCCGGCTGGGTCTCCGCCGACGACCGGGAGTACCAGCTCGCGATCCTGTCGAACAGCCCGGCCGGGTTCCGGTACGGCCGCCGCACGATCTCGGAGGTCGCGGACATCTGCCACCGGGCCATGGGCCGGGGTCTGGCCTAGGCTCACTGCATGGGTGAGCACGTCATGGACCGTCGCGGGCTGCTTCTCGGCGGTGCGGCGGGGGTGGGCCTGGGCGCGCTGCACGCACTGGCGCCGTCACCGGCATCCGCCGCCGGCATCGACAGCCGGGCCGCCCTGAGCACGGCGCTCGACCGCTACGACGCGACCCGGGCCGGCACGATCGGCCTCGCCGTACGCGACAACCGCAACGGTCAGAACTTCTTCTGGAAGCCGCGGACGCTGCAGAGCTACAGCACCGTCAAGGTGCTGGTCCTCGTCACGCTCCTCAAGCGGGCGCAGGACCGTCGTGAGGGCCTGACCTCGACCCAGAAGTCGCTGGCGAGCCGGATGATCCGCTCCTCCGACAACGCGGCCACCGACGCCCTGCTGGCCCAGGTCGGAGTGTCGGCGTGCCAGCGGGTGGCCGGCCAGCTCGGCATGACGCGCACGGTCGTACGTGGAGGCTCCAGCGGGTGGTGGGGACACTCCACGACGACCACTCGCGACCTGCTGCGGCTGATGAACGCGCTCGTGCTCGGCACGTACCTCTCGCCCGGGCGGCGGGCCTACGTCCGCGGCCTGATGGCCACGGTCACGTCGAGCCAGCGCTGGGGGCTCGACGACCCGCTGCCGGACGCGGTGCACGTCGAGCAGAAGAACGGCTGGGGGCCGATGTCCTCGGGGTACCGGCTCAACACGGTCGGCCACGTCTCCGGGTACGGCCGCAGCTACCAGGTCGCCATCCTGTCCACGAGCCCGAACGGCTTCACGTACGGCAAGACCACGATCAACCGGGTGTCGCGCATCGTGTACGACGCCCTGGACAAACCACTCACCTGACCATCGAGCGACGTCACGAGGAGCCGGCATGACACACGGGACACCAGGACGACGCGAGCTAGTGGTCGGCGGGTCGGCCGGGCTCGCGCTGGGCGCGCTCGGCCTCGTCGGCACACCGGCGTGGGCCGCGGGAGTCGACACGCGCGCCGCCCTGACCACGGCACTCGACCGGTACATGGCGACGCGCGCCGGCGTCGCGGGTCTGGCCGTGCGCGACAACCGTGACGGCGGGAACTTCTTCTGGCGGCCGCGGACCCAGCAGTCGCACAGCGTCATCAAGGTGCTCATCCTCGTGACGACGCTCAAGGTCGCCCAGGACCGGGGCAGGGCGCTCACGTCGACGCAGAAGTCGTTGGCGTCGAGGATGATCCGCTACTCCGACAACACCGCGACCAACACCCTGATGACCCAGGTGGGTGCAGCGCGGTGCCAGCGCGTCGCCGACCAGATCGGGATGAGCCGCACCGTCGTGCGTGGTGGCACCGTGTTCCGGTCGAGCTCGTGGTGGGGGCACTCCACGACCACGACCCGCGACATGCTGCGGCTGATGAACGCCGTGGTTCCCGGCACGTACCTCTCGCCGGGCCGACGCGCGTACGTCCGAGACCTCATGAGCAGGGTGACGTCGACCCAGACGTGGGGGCTCGGCGACGGGCTGCCCGGAGACGTGCACGTGGAGCTGAAGAACGGCTGGGGCCCGAGGTCCGACGGCTACCGCCTCAACTGCGTCGGCCACGTGTCGGGGCGCGGGCGGAGCTACCAGATGTCGATCCTGTCGCGCACACCCAACGGGTACTCCTACGGGCAGACCACGGTGAACAGGTTGTCCCGCATCGTGTTCGACGCGCTCGACGTCCCGCTGCGCTGAGCCCGTCGGCGGCTCGGCCGGCTACTCGACGTCGACCCAGCCCAGGGTGCGCTCCACCGCCTTCTGCCACCCGGCATACCCGTCGCGACGCTGCGCGTCGTTCCACTGCGGTTCCCACCGTTCGTCCTCCGCCCAGTTCTCGCGCAGCTCGTCGGTGCCGGACCAGAACCCCGTCGCCAACCCGGCGGCGTACGCCGCGCCGAGCGCCGTGGTCTCGGGTACGACGGGCTTGCTCACCGGTACTCCGAGGATGTCGGCCTGCAGCTGCATGCACAGCCGGTTCGCGGTGATGCCGCCGTCGACCTTCAGGCAGGTCAGCGTGACGCCCGAGTCGGCGGCCATGGCGTCGACCACGTCGCGCGACTGGTAGCAGATGGCCTCGAGGGTGGCCCGCGCCAGGTGGGCGTTGGTGTTGAAGCGCGACAGCCCGACGATCGCGCCGCGGGCGTCACTGCGCCAGTAGGGGGCGAACAGCCCGCTGAACGCCGGCACGAAGTAGACCCCACCGGTGTCGTCGACGGATGCCGCCAGCGTCTCGACCTCCGAGGCGCCGGAGATGATCCCCAGCTGGTCGCGCAGCCACTGCACGGCGCTGCCCGTGACGGCGATGGACCCCTCGAGTGCGTAGACCGGCTTCGCGTCGCCGAACCGGTAGGCCACCGTCGTGAGCAGGCCGTTGCTGCTGCGCACGAGCTCCTCTCCGGTGTTGAGCAGCAGGAAGTTGCCGGTGCCGTAGGTGTTCTTGGCCTCGCCGACCGCGAAGCAGACCTGGCCCACGGTCGCTGCCTGCTGGTCGCCGAGGACTCCGGTGATCGGCACGGGGGCGCCCCCACGCGGGGCGGTGGTCGTGCCGAACGCGGTGGCGTCACTGCTCGAGCTGATGCTCGGCAGCATCGACCGGGGGATGCCGAAGAAGCCGAGCAGCTCGTCGTCCCAGTCCAGGGTGGTGAGGTCCATGAGCATGGTGCGGCTGGCGTTGGTGACGTCGGTGGTGTGCACCCCGCCGTCGGGGCCGCCGGTGAGGTTCCAGACCACCCAGGAGTCCGGCGTGCCGAAGAGCGCGTCACCGCGCTCGGCAGCGGCGCGCAGGCCGTCGACGTTCTCGAGCATCCACTGGACCTTGCCCGCGGAGAAGTAGGTGGCCGGGGGCAGACCGGCCTTGTGCCGGATGACGTCGCCGCGGCCGTCGGCGTCCAGGGCCTTGGCGATCGAGTCAGTGCGGGTGTCCTGCCAGACGATGGCGTTGTGGAACGGGCGACCGGTGCGGCGGTCCCACACGATGGCCGTCTCCCGCTGGTTCGTGACGCCGATGGCGTCGAGGTCGGAGCTCGCGATGCCGGCCTGCCCCAGCGCGCTGCCGATGACGGTCTGCGTTCGGTCCCAGATCTCGAGCGGGTTGTGCTCGACCCACCCGGCGCGGGGGAGCAGCTGCTCGTGCTCGAGCTGGTGCTTCGCGACGGGTCGCCCGTCGTGGTCGAAGACGATGAACCGCGTGCTCGTCGTGCCCTGGTCGACC
>DASQEZ010000016.1:0-19762 GCA_035633415.1 Ornithinibacter sp.
CGACCCAGTGCCCGGCGCGCGGCCCACAAGGCGTTCCTCGTGACCCGGGTGGCCGACATCGGCTTCGTCCTGGGCGTCATCGGCCTGGCGGCCGGTGCCGGGTCCACCGGGCTCGCCGACGTCGTCGGCGCCTGGGACCGGCCCACGCAGTGCATCGACACCCAGACGGCCACGGGGCTCACGGTCGGCCAGGCGTTGACCGCCTGCGCCGCCCCCGACGGCACCCTGCGGGCGGTGCTCATCACGCTCGTCGTCATCGGCGTGCTCGGCAAGTCGGCCCAGGTCCCGTTCCAGGACTGGCTCGCCGACGCCATGGAGGGCCCCACGCCCGCCAGCGCCCTGATCCACGCCGCGACCATGGTCGCGGCGGGCACCGTGGTGCTCGCCGGCCTCTTCCCCTTGCTCTCGGTGAGCCAGACGCCGCGCTGGGTGCTCGGGGTCGCGGTGTCGGTCACCATGCTGCTCGCCGCCGTGCTGGCCTTCGCGCAGACCGACCTCAAGCGCCTGCTCGCGTGGTCGACGGTCAGCCAGGTCGGCGTGATGCTGTCGGCGCTCGCCGCCGCCCCGCCGGAGGCCGGGCCGGACGCCGGTCTGTTCCACCTGTGGTCGCACGCCATCTTCAAGGCACTGCTCTTCCTCGCCATCGGCTGGGCCGCGCTGGCCGCCGGCGGCACGGCCGCGCAGGCCCTGCGCGGCAGCGCCCTGGCCGCGCCCCTGCTGCGGTTGTCGTTCCTCTTCGGCCTGCTGTCGCTGGCCGGCGTGCCGCTCGTCGTCGGAGGGCTCTCGAAGGAGCACGTCGTCGCGGTGTCGTGGGAGGGCGCGGGGGAGTCCGGCCCGGGCGTCGTCGTGCTCGTCGCCCTGCTCCTGACCGCCGCCGTCACGGCGGCCTACTGCACCCGCGCCTACCTGCTGCTGACCGCCCACGTGCGGCCGGCACCCTCGAGCGTGCCGGCCACCCCGGCCGTGCAGGGGGTGCTCGTCGCGCTCAGCGTGCTCAGCGCGCTCGGTGGGCTGGTGCTGCTCACCGACGCCTTCGCGGTGGGCCGGACCGAGGTCGTCTGGATCGTCATCACGGTGCTCGCCATCGCAGTGGGCGTCGCCGTGGCGCTGCGCGGTGGCTTCGACCGCGACCCGGCCGAGGTGCTGGCGAGCCGGCTGGTCCCGCACGCCGACCGTGGTCTGGGTGTCGACGCGCTGTACCTTCGCCTCGTCGCGACCCCGGTGCTCCGGCTGGCGCGGCTCGTCGCCTTCCTGGACACCGAGGTGATCGACGCCTACGTGCGCGCCACCGCCGTGGCCACGCGCGCCGCCGGGTGGGCCGGTGGCCGTGCCTTCCGCGGCGAGCGGCCCAGCTCCGCGGCCGGGCTGGTCCTGGCGGCCGTGGTCGTACTCGGCCTCGCGGGGGTGCTCACGTGGTCGTGAGCCTGCTCCTGCTCGTCCCCGCCGCCGTGGGCCTCTGGCTCGTCACCGGCGGCCGGGCGCTCGACGTCGCGCGCGCCCGGGTCACCGCGGCCGTCGCCGCGGTGCTGACCCTGGTGCTGGCCGTCGTCGTCTCGGTCGCACGCCCGGACGTCGACCTGTCCTGGCTGCCCGAGCTCGGCCTGCGCTGGTCGTTCGGCGTCGACGGCATCGCCGTGCCCCTCGTGCTGCTCACCGCGGTCGTCGGGGTGCTCGTCATCGCGCACTCGTGGGTCGACGTTCCGGAAGGGGGCACTCCCGCCACCTTTCTCGGCTGCCTGCTGATCGTCGAGGCAGGCGCGCTGGCCACCTTCACCGCTCGCGATGCCGTGCTCTTCTTCGTCGCGTTTGAGGTCGTGCTCGTGCCGATGTGGCTGCTCATCAGCCGCTACGGCGACCGGCACGACGACCGGGCCCGCACCGATGCCGGCCACCGGTTCATCCTCTACACCGCCGTCGGGTCCACCCTCATGCTCGTCGGCATCCTCGCCCTGGTCACCTCGGCCGGCACCTCCGACCTGCGGGCGCTCGCCTCCGGGGCCGGTGCCGCGCTGCCTCCTGACCGCCAGCTGCTCGTCGCCCTGCTCCTCGTCACCGGGTTGGCGGTCAAGGTCCCGGTCTTCCCGCTGCACACCTGGCTTCCACCGGCCCACACCACGGCGCCGACCGCCGGGTCGGTGCTGCTCGCGGCGGTGCTCCTGAAGATGGGCACCTATGGCCTGGTCCGCCTTCCCGTCGCGACCGTGCCCGACGGCTTCGGCCGGCTCGCCCCGGTGCTCGGGGTCGCCGGGGTGATCGGCATCGTGTGGGGTGCGCTGGTCTGCCTCGTCGAACGTGACCTCAAGCGGCTCATCGCCTACTCGTCCGTCGCGCACATGGGATTCGTGGCCCTCGCCCTCGCGGCCGGCTCCGAGGCGGGCCTGCAGGCCGCACTGTTCGCCAACATCGCACACGGGGTCATCGCGGCGATGCTGTTCGTCCTCGTCGGCGGCCTGAAGCAGCGCTGGGGCAGCGTCGACCTCGCGGTCACCCGGCCGGCCCTGCGCGAGACCTCGCCGCGGCTCGGCTTCCTGCTGATCCTCGGCCTCGCCGCCAGCCTGGGTCTGCCGGGCCTGGCCGGGTTCTGGGGTGAGTTCTTCGCCGTGTATGCCGCCTGGTGGCCCGCCGCCGACCGCCCCCGTGGCCTGTTCGTGGCCTGCGCGGTGGTCGCCGCGATCGGTGCCGCGCTCGCGGCGGCCTACGCGCTGCGGGTCGCCCGCACCGTCTGGGTCGGTGACCGGCCCGACCCGGAGGCCGCCGCGACACCCGACGCCCGTGGCGTGGAGCTCGTGGTGCTCGGCGTACTCGGTGCGCTGGTCGTGGTCCTCGGCGTGGTGCCCGGCCCCCTGCTGTCGGTCACGGCCGACGCGGCCGCCCTCATCGCAGGGGTGGGCCCGTGAACGCCGTCGACCTCGTGACGGTCGAGCCGGCCGTTCTCGCCCCCGCGCTGCTGCCCGCGCTCGGCGTGCTGCTCGTGCTCGTCGGCGACGCGGTGCTGCCCGGTCGTCGCGGTTGGCAGCCCCTCCTCGGCGTGGTCGTGCTGCTCGTCGCAGCGGGCACGGCCCTCGCGACCGGCCTGCGACCGTCGACCGACCCGGTGCGCACCCTGTGCCTCCCGGCCCCCGACGGGGCGTGCCTGTGGACGGCGGGCCCGGCGGCAGGCACCCTGCAGGCCGGCATCCTGCTCGCCACCGCGGCGGCCCTCGCGCTGCTCCACGACGGTGCCCGTGGCCCCCGCGACACGACCGTCACCACGGCCCTCCTGCTCGCTGCCGCCACCGGTGGCGCAGGCGTGGCCGCGTCGCGCGACATCGGCACCTGGCTGGTGACCCTCGAGCTCGCCACCGTGCCCGTCGTGGCCCTCGTCGCGCTGCGCGGCACCCGAACCGCCGCGCACGGGGCGCTGACCCTGCTCGTCACGTCGGTGACCTCGTTCGCGCTGCTCGTCCTCGGGGCGGCGCTGTGGCTCACGGCCACCGGTGACGCGTCCTTCTCCGCCGACACCGTGGCAGCCGCCTGGGCCGCCCCCGAGCGACGAGCCGTGCTCCTGCTCTCCGTCACCGTGCTGCTCGGCGGCCTCGGCTTCAAGCTCTCGCTCGTTCCCTTCCACGCCTGGACCCCGCAGGCCTACTCGACCGCGGACCTCGGCACCGCCGCCGCCCTCGCGGCCGCCTCCAAGGTCTCCGCCCTCGCGGCGCTGCTCGTGCTCGCGCAGGCGGTCACCGGTGCCGCCGTCGACGCCGTGTCGGTGAGCGTCGTCATCGGCACGCTCTCGGCCGCGTCGATGCTGCTCGGCAACGTCATGGCCTTGCGCCAGAACGAGCCCACCCGGCTGCTGGCCTGGTCCACGGTGTCGCAGGCCGGCTGGGTGGTGCTGCCGGTGGCGGCGCTGTCGGCCGACGGGTTGCGCGCCTCCGCGGCCTACGTGCTGGTGTACGCGGTGGCCACCCTGGTCGCCTTCGCCGCGGTCGCCGTGGTCGGCCCCGGCCCGCTCGAGAGCACCCGTGGCCTGCTGCGCCGCGACCGGCTGACCGGCGGGGCGCTGGCCCTCGCGCTGCTCGTGCTCGCCGGCCTGCCGCCGGGAGTCATCGGGCTGGTGGCCAAGGTCGTGGCCCTGCGCCCGGCCGTCGACGCCGGGCTCTGGCCGCTGGCCCTGGTCGCCGTGGTGGCGGTCGTGCTCGGCATCGCGGTCTACCTGCGGTGGTTCGCCCTGCTGCTCGGCGAGCAGCCCGAACCCGGGGCCGCGCCGGAGTCGTCCCCGGGCACCGCGGTGCCGACATCGGGGCACCGCGGGGCGACCGCGGTGCTCGTGCTGGGCACCGGCCTCCTCGTGCTGTTCAGCGTTCTCCCGGGGCTGCTCCTGGGACTGCTGTCCTGACGGAACGAACTCCCCACCCACCGTCGTTGGAGCAGACATGCACAAGCACCACAACGGGCTGAAGACCGCTGCCCTGTTCGGCGGGATGTGGGCCCTCCTCCTCGTCCTCGGGTGGGTCGTCGCGTCCTGGCTGAACAGCAGCGTGTTCCTCCTCGTCTTCGCGCTCATCGGCGTCGCGACGACGATCTACGGCTACTGGAACTCCGACAAGCTCGCCATCCGCGCGATGCACGCCTACCCGGTCAGCGAGGCCGAGGCGCCGGTCATGTACCGCATCGTGCGCGAGCTCTCGACCAAGGCCGGGCAGCCGATGCCGAAGCTGTACATCTCCCCGACCCAGGCGCCGAACGCGTTCGCCACCGGCCGCAACCCCGAGAACGCGGCCGTCTGCTGCACCGAGGGCATCCTCGGCCTGCTCGACGAGCGCGAGCTGCGCGGGGTGCTCGGCCACGAGCTGATGCACGTCTACAACCGGGACATCCTCACCGCGTCGGTGGCGGCTGCGGTCGCAGGTGTCATCTCGACGATCGGGCAGTTCCTGTCGTTCGGCATGATCTTCGGGGGCGGCTCGAGCGACGAGGACCGCAACCCGATCGCCGGTCTGGCGCTGGCGATCCTGGCCCCGTTCGCCGCGATGGTCGTGCAGCTCGCGATCTCCCGCACCCGTGAGTACGACGCCGACGAGGACGGCGCGGCACTCACCGGCGACCCGTTGGCGCTGGCCTCGGCGCTGCGCAAGCTCGAGCTCGGCGTCGCCCGGGCCCCGCTGGCCCCGACCCAGAAGGTCGTCGACGCGAGCCACATGATGATCGCCAACCCGTTCCGCGCCCAGGACGTCTCCCGGCTGATGTCGACCCACCCGCCGATGGCGGAGCGGATCGCGCGCCTGGAGCAGCTGGCCTACGGCTACCGGGTCAACCCCTGACCAACGGCTCCCGCTTGGTCTTGGCCCAGGAGCCGCGGCCGACGACCTGGCGGCCGAGGGCGCGCAGCACCGCGAGGAACGTCAACCACGAGTAGCAGGTGTAGGGCAGCACGAGCAGCAGCGCCGTCAGGAAGCCACGGACCCCGTGACCGCGCACCATCAGGGCCACGAGTCCCGGGCCCAGCGTCGTCCCGAGGAAGAACAGCAGGATCGGCCAGGCGGCGGTGTAGAACGGCACGTCCTGCACGACGGCGAGCACCACGGCGGTGACCAGGGCGGCGGCGCTGACCATCTGCAGGATCGGCATCAGCAGGTAGAGCAGCAGGTCGACCCGCGCGAGGAAGGTGATCTCCGCCCGGCCGACCGTGGACATCAGCTGCAGGGCCTGCCAGTTGCCCTGGGCCCAACGGGTGCGCTGTCGCAGCAGCGGCCGCAGCTGCGGGAGCCCCTGCTGGGCGACGCTGGCGTGCGGTTCGTGGCTGTTGCGCCACCCTGCCGCGATCAGCCTCAGGCCGACGTCCTGGTCCTCGGTCAGGCGAGACCGCCACGGACCGGCCGGGCCGGCGATGTCGTCGAGCGCGGCCAGGCGGTTGAACTGACCGTTGCCGCCCATGTTGGCCGTGCCCCAGAAGGCACGCCCGAGCTGGTACACCAGGCCGAAGATCGCGAACTCGACGTCCTGCGCCCGGGCCAGCACCCGCTGCCGGTTGTAGATGCGTACCTGGATCTGGACGCCCCCCACCGCCGGGTCCGCCAGGTGCCGTACCACGCGTTCCGGCGCCGCCGGATCCAGGCGGCCATCGGCGTCGACGATTCCCACGATCACCTCGGACGCACTCCAGTGGGCGTGATCGGGCGAGGTGAGGACGTGATCGTGGAGGTGGCGCCAGGCCGCGTTGAGCGCCTCGGCCTTGCCCTGCCGGGCCATTGGGAGGTCCCGGCGCAGCACCCTGACCAGGGGATCGTCCATGGCGGACAGGACCTGCGGGGTGGCGTCGTCCGACCCGTCGTCGATCACGATCGCCAGCGCGTGGGTGGCCTCCACCTCCCGCAGCCGCGACACGCTGTCGGCGATGGTCACCTCCTCGTTGAGGGCCGGCACCAGGAACACCCACAGGAACTGCGACTCCTGCGGCCCGTCATGGAGACCGTCGATGCGGCGCTCCGCGCGGCCGGCATTGACCCGAAGCACGACCAGGTCGACGAACGCGAGGAGCGTCACCATCAGCGCGATCGCGAAACCGATCTGGATGCCGACCGGCAGGCCGGCGTAGGGGTTCCAGTCCGCCTCGGCGATCTGCACCCTCACGTCACGTCCACGTCGGCCATGACCTCCTCGTGGGTGTCCGGCATCTGCAACCGGTCCGCCATGGTCGTGGCCCCCACGGCGCCGGGGCCCTCGTCGAAACCGCCGGCGCGGAGCACGGCGAGGCGGTCGTAGCCACTGCCGAACGGAGTGGGGGCGGGCCCGTCGAAGGCGATGTGCTCGAAGCACGCGACGATCCGCTGGGCCGTGTGGCCGTCACCGTAGGGGTTGGTGCACCCGGCCATCGTCGCGTGCGCCTGCGGGTCGTCGAGCAGTCGCCGGGCGGCCGTGACGATCCGGTCGACGTTCGTGCCGACCAGCTCGAGGGTGCCGGCGGCGACTCCCTCCTGGCGTTCGGTCGATGCGCGAGTCACCAGCACCGGGGTCCCCATCGCCGGTGCCTCCTCCTGCACCCCACCGGAGTCGGAGATGGCGAAGTGGCTTCGGGCCAGCAGGCGCGCGAAGGCCGCGTAGCTCATCGGCTCGACCAGCGACACGTTGTGGTGCCCCTCGAGACGCGAGCGGAGCGACTCGGCGACCACCGGGTTGGGGTGCAGGGGCAGCACGAAGCGGACGTCGGGGTAGTGCTCTGCCAGGCTGCCCACCGCCGTGGCGATCCGCGCCAGGCCGCCGCCCCAGTTCTCGCGGCGGTGGGCGGTGACCGTGACCACCCGGATGCTCTCGTCGTCCTCGAGGTCGGCCAGGGCCGGCTGGCCGTAGGGGACCCGCAACCGCGCAGCCCAGGCCAGGGCGTCGATCGCGGTGTTGCCGCAGACGAAGATCCGCGCGTTGGGCACCCCCTCGCGGATGAGGTGCTCGGCGTTGAGGTCGGTGGGGGCCAGGTGCAGGGCCGCGATCCGGCTGATGATCTGCCGGTTCAGCTCCTCGGGGTACGGCTCGCGGATGTCGCCGGTGCGCAGCCCCGCCTCGACGTGGACCACGGGGATCTGCAGGTGGAACGCCGAGACCGCCGCGGCCATCGCGCTGGACGTGTCCCCGTGCACGACGCAGGCAGTCGGGTACGCGTCGTCGCGCTCGGGCGCCGCCGGTGCGGTCTCACCGAACCGCTCGACGAGGAAGCGCTCGAACGACGTCATCACGGCGCTGACGAGCCCGTTGAGGGTGAGCCCGCGGCCGCCGACCCCGAGATCGACGTCCGGCCGCTCGCCGGCCAGCGCCAGGACGTCCTCGACGACGCCCGGGTGCTGCCCGGTGGCGACGACCACCGGGTCCAGGTGCCGGCTCTGACGCAGCGCGGCCACGATGGGCAGCATCTTGATGGCCTCGGGCCGGGTTCCGACGACGAGGAGCACCTTGCGCGGTGAGGACGGCTCGTCGGGCGCCACCGTCGGCACGGTCCCGCTCATGGGTGCCACCGTAGGTGCGGGTACGCCCGTCCCGGCTCACCCGGACGAGGTGAGGGCCCGCAGCCGCGCAGGGTGGATGAGCCGGACCTCAGCCGGGCAGGCCGCTGGCCGCGTCGTCGTAGTAGGGGCGGTTGCGCAGCGCGGCGGCCGCGGCCTCGTCGAGGCAGACCACGGCGTCCGGGTGCCACTGCAGCACCGACGCCGGCACGGATGCCGTGAGCGGCCCCTCGAGGGCGGCCGCCACGGCATCCGCCTTGGCGTCGCCGGTGGCGACGAGCACGAGTCGGCGGGCCTGGAGGATCGTGCCCAGGCCCTGGGTCACGCAGTGGGTCGGCACGTCGTCGATGTCGTGGAAGAAGCGTGCGTTGTCGCGGCGGGTGCGCTCCGACAGGCGCTTGACGCGAGTGCGCGAGGTGAGCGCCGAGCCCGGCTCGTTGAACCCGAGGTGCCCGTTGGCCCCGATGCCGAGCACCTGCACGTCGATGCCCCCGAGCTCGCCGATGCGTGCTTCGTAGGCCGCGGCAGCCGCCATCAGGGTCGGCACGTCGTGGCCCGAACCGTCGGGTACCGAGAGCCGCTCCGGCGCGAGACCGATGACGCCGCACACCTCACGCAGCAGCACCTGGCGGTAGCCCTCCGGGTGGCCGGGTGGCAACCCGACGTACTCGTCGAGGGCGAAGCCGTGCGCACGCGAGAAGTCGGCTTCGCGTCGCCCGACGGCCCGGGCGAGCTCGCGGTAGAGGCCGAGCGGTGAGGAGCCGGTGGCGAGCCCGATCACGGGGTCGCGGTCGGTGCGGTCCGGCAGCCGTTCGAGCACGGCACGGGCGGCCCGTCGGGCAGCCGCGTCGGGGGTCGCGCAGACGAACACCTCCATCAGGCGCTCACTCCCACCGGGTCGCTCGCCCCCGGGAGCAACGCGGCGCCGATGGCCGCGACCGGCACCTCGCCGTCGAGGACGCGGATCCTGGACGCGAGGTCGAGCCGGCGCAGGAAGGGCGAGGTCCGGGCCCGCGCGTCGATGTCGGCGGCGAGGGCCGCCTCGAGCTCGGCCCGGTCGCGGGTCAGGCCGCCCCCGATCACGACGAGCTCGGCGCCGGTCACCACGAGCACCTGCACGGCCACGGCGATGCCGTGGGCCAGGGTCGCGACCACCTCGCGGGCCCGCACGTCGCCGGCCGCGGCCGCAGGGAACAGGTCGGGGGCCGGCCCGGGCCACATGCGGTGCAGGGCGGCGCCCGAGGCGATGGTCTCGAGGCAGCCCTGCTGCCCGCACGAGCACGGCACCCCGGAGCCGACCGGCAGGTGGCCGATCTCGCCCGCGGCGCCACCGGCACCGCGCACGACCTCGCCGCGGTGAACGATCGCGGCCGCGAGGCCGGTGCCGACGTTGAGGTAGGCCGTGGTCCCGTCCGTCACCTCGGGGCGCACGGCGTGGTGCGCCCCCAGGGCCGCGGCCTTGACGTCGTTGTCGATGCTCGGTCGCCGGCCGGTGGCGGCCTCGATGCCGCCCGCGAGGTCCAGGGCGCTCACACCGAGGTTGACCGCGTGCCGGGCCCAGCCGGTCTGCCGGTCGACGAGCCCGGGCATGCAGGCCCCGAGGTGCTCGATGTGCGACCAGCCACCGACGAGGGCGGCTGCCCGGTCGGCGACCCCGACCGCGGTCGCGAGCACCGCGGTGTTGCCCTGCCCGGACGGCGCGGCCACCTGGGCCACGACCCCGCCGGAGTCGTCGAGGACGAGTGCGGCGGTCTTCGTGCCGCCGATGTCGATGCCGAGCCTCACGTGGACACCTCACCACGGAGCAGGGCGAGCAGGGCCTGCGCCACGGCGGGGGAGCCGCCGAAGGTCTCGATGTCGGCGCCGCCGCGCGGCCACCCGCACTCCACGAGCACGACGTCGTGCCCGGCCGCCCGCAGGCGCTCGGCCACCGCCGGTGCCGGGTGGCCGACACCGACGGCACGACCGACGACGGCGACCCTCGCGCCGGTGGGCACCTCGGCCTCGGCGGTGGTGGCGCCGAGCGCGGCGGGGCCCCACGACACGTCGCCCACGGCGAGGTTGGCGGTGCTGCCCACCTGCACCACGGCGGCGGGCGCGGGGCCGGTCAGCCAGGCCCGGGCCGCGTCGCTCAGGCGGAAGGCGCGCATGACGGACTCATCGGTGAGGGTCGCCGGGGCACGGTCGGTGCGGGTGCCGGGGCGCGGCATCCGCTCGGCCGTGGCGGTCGCCAGCGTGCGTACCCGGGCGGCGGCCTCGCTCACGCGGCCCTCGGGGAGGCGCCCGGAGCGCACGGCGGCGAGAACGGTGGCGTGCACGGCGTCGTAGGTCTCCCGGGTGGTGCCGGAGCCGAGGCAGAGCAGGTCGACGCCGGCCACGAGGGCGCGCACGGCGGCTTCGGGGATGCCGGTCTCGGCGCTCGCACCGGCCATGTCGAGGGCGTCGCTCACGACCACCCCGTCGAAGCCGAGCTCGTCACGCAGCACGCCGATCACGGTGCGCGAGAACGTGGCCGGGCGGTGGGGGTCGATCGACGAGACCACGATGTGTGAGGTCATGACCGAGGCGACCCCCGCCCGGACGGCCGCCCGGAAGGGCGCGAGCTCGCGCTCCTCGAGCACCTCGCGGGTCACGTCGACCCGGGGCAGGCCGTGGTGCGAGTCGACGACCGTGTCGCCGTGGCCGGGGAAGTGCTTCGCGCAGGCCGCGACCCCGGTCGACTGCAGCCCGTCGACCCACGCAGCCGCGTGCCGGGCGACGAGGGCCGGGTCGTCGCCGAAGCTGCGCACGCCGATGACGGGGTTGTCGGGGGAGGAGTTGACGTCGACGTCGGGCGCGAGGTCCAGGCCGATGCCCAGCTCGCTCAGCTCGTGGCCGATGCCGGCCGCGACGGCGCGCGTCCTGCCCGGATCGTCGAGCCGGCCGAGCACGGCGTTGCCGACGGCGGGCGACCCGGTGGGGTAGTGCAGCCGGGTGACGTCGCCACCCTCCTCGTCGACGGCGAGAAGAACGCCCGGCATCCGCGCGTGGAGGGTGGCGCACAGCGCGGCCAACCCGTCGGGGCCGGTGACGTTCTGGCCGTAGAGACAGACCGACACCAGTCCCTCGGCGTGGGCGCGCACCAGCCAACCGGGCACGTCGGTGCCCGGGAAGCCGGGCTGGAGGGTCGCCGCGACGTCCGCCGGGAGGCTCATCCCTTCACCGCCCCGCCGACGAGCCCGCTGCTCATCCGGCCCTGGACGATGAGGAAGAAGATGATGACGGGCAGGGCGACCAGGGTCGAGGCCGCCATGACCTGGCCCCAGTCGGTCTCCCGGCTCGCGCTCGCCTGCACGAACCCACGCAACCACAGCGGCAGGGTGCGTGACTGCTCCTCGGTCATGATGACCAGCGCGACCGTGAACTCGTTCCACGCCTGGAGGAAGGCGTAGACCGCGGACGCGACGAGCCCCGGGGCGAGCAGCGGGAAGGTGATCCGCAGGAAGGCCTGGGTGCGTGAGAGGCCGTCGACCATGGCGGCCTCCTCGAGGTCGGCCGGCACGCCCGCGACGAAGCCGCGCAGCATCCAGATCGTGAACGGCACGACCGCGGCCGTGTAGAGGACGGCCAGGCCGATCGCCTGGTTGAGCAGGCCGAGTGAGCTCATCATCTTGTACTGCGCGATGAACAGGCCCTCGGCGGGCAGCATCTGGATCAGCAGCAGGGCGAGCACGAACGAGGTCCGGCCGCGGAAGCGGAACCGGCTGATGGCGAGGGCGCCGAGGAAGGCGACCAGGATCGCGGCGACCACGGTGGTCAGGGTCACCACGAGCGAGATGGTCAGTGCCTGGACGAAGGCGTCGTCGGTGGCGACGGCGCGCAGGTTGTCGATCGACCCGCCGAACGGCAGGAACGTCGGGGTCGTCGACTGGAGCACGACGTTGGGCAGGAAGGCCGAGTTGAGCATCCAGTAGACGGGAAAGGCCCAGACTCCGGCGAGCACGAGGGCGAGGGTGGTGAGCAGGGTGCGGGTGGTGCGGGAGCGGCGCATCACACGTCCTCCTTCATGAGTGAGCGCACGTAGTACCAGCTCAGGGCGATCGTGAGACCGAGGATGAGGATGCTGACCGCGCTTGCGGTACCGAAGTCACCCCTGCCGGTGCCGAGCTGGTAGACGTACGTGCCGAGCAGGTTGGTCTCGTTGGTGACGCCACCGGCGTCCTGCAGCAGCTTGATCTGGGTGAAGACCCGCAGGTCCCAGATGAGCTGGAGCAGCATGACGATCGAGAGCACCGGGGCGATGATCGGCACGATGATGTGGCGCAGCCGCTGGATGCCGGTCGCACCGTCGAGGGACGCCGCCTCGAGCACCTCGGTGCTCACCTGGGTCAGGCCCGCGTAGATCGACAGCGCGACGAACGGCACGCTCATCCAGATGATGATCACCGAGGCGACGACGAAGAAGGACAGCGGCTCGGCGAGCCAGTTGTGGCCCTGTGCGTCGTCGAACCCGAGCCGCACGAGGGCCCAGTTGAGCAGGCCCCGGCGCCAGTCGACGATCCAGATCCAGACGGTCATCGCGGCGACGACGGGCATCGCCCAGGCGACGAGGAGAGCGACCTGGAGCACGATGCGCGGCCAGGTGTCCAGAGCGTTCATCAGCACGGCCATCCCGCCGCCGATGGCGACGGTGACGACCGCGGTCACGACGCAGAACACGATCGACCGCACGACGACGGTCCACAGGTAGGGGTCGGTGACCAGGGAGACGTAGTTGTCCAGGCCGACGAACGGGGCCGGAGCCCCGAACTGCTGCATGAGGCCGTACTCGCGAAAGCTCGTGACGACCTGCCAGCCGATCGGGTAGCCCAGCGCCGCGACGAGGAGGACGAGCGTCGGGACGATGAGGACCAGGGGGAGCCGGTGCCTCTTCTTCGTCGGCGGCTGCGGCGGTGTCGCGGTCCGGGGAGTGGTCGGGGCCGGAGTCGTCCCGGTTCTCATGCGGTGTTCCTCAGGTCAGGGGGTGGTTCCCCGGCGGCCGGTCACAGGGGAACCGGCCGCCGGGGAGGTGCTCACTTGCCGTTGAGCATCGGGGTGATCTTGGCGTCGTACTCCTTCGCCAGGGCGGCCAGGTCACCGGCGCCCTCGATCTTGCCGAAGAACTCCTCGAGGACCATCGAGGCCTCGACGGCGGCCCAGCCCGGCGCGGCCGGGGTCAGCTTGGAGTTGGAGGCCGAGGCGATGAGCGCCTTGGCGAACTCGTCGTCACCGAGGGAGGAGACGTGGTCTGAGTTGGCCGGGCCGAGGCCGGCACCACCGAGCTTGGTCTGGAACTCGGGGGAGAAGATGATCCTCATCAGCTCCTTGGAGAGCTCGGGGTTCTTCGACTTGGCCGAGATCGCGATGTTCGATCCACCGGCGAAGACCGGGGCCGGCTTGCCGTCGTTGCCCGGCAGGACGAACGTGCCGAACTTCTCGGGGTCCCACTCGCGCACGACCTTGCCGTCCTTCTTGACCGCGTCACCGATCGACCAGTGCGCCCACCCCGGAGCCATGATCGTGGCTGCGGAGAGGGTGGTCTTGCCGGTGGCCTTGCCGTCGGCGTCGGTGATCACGTCGGCGTCGTTGACGTAGAGCCAGGGCGTCTGGTCCTTGGCGTCGGCGGGCGCGTTGCTCGCGGTCTTCTGGATCTGCTGGAGCTGCTGCAGTCCCTTGAGGCTGTTCGGGTCGGAGAAGGTCGAGACCCACTGCCCGTTCTCCTTCTTCGCGAGGTCACCGCCGTTGGCGAAGATCCAGGAGATGCCGTTGCGCCAGTCCTGGCCGCCGATGAAGAAGCCGGAGAAGTCCTTGATGTCGCGCGGGTTGTCCTGCGCGACCTTGGTCACGGCCGCGTTGAACTCGTCGAGGGTGGTCGGCGTGTCGACACCGGCCTCCTTCCACACGTCCTTGCGCTGGAACATGTAGCGCGAGCCGAAGTAGTACGGCAGGGCGTACTTCTTGCCGTCGACCGAACCGGCCTCGACGAAGGACTGCAGCAGCTTGTCGCCGCCCAGCGCGTCGTACTGGTCGGAGATGTCGAGGAAGGCACCGACGTTGGTGAAGGTGGGCGACTGGGTGTTGCCGAGCTCGACGACGTCGGGGGTGTTCTCCGCGTCGGGGAGCGCCGTCGTCAGCTTGGTGACGAGGTCACCCCAGGACTGCTCCTCGATCGCGAGGGTGGCTCCGGTCTTGGCCTTGAACGTGTCGGTGAGGTAGGTGCGCAGCTCGTCGGGGGTGTCCCCGCCGGCGAGCCACAAGGTGATCGTCTTGTCCGCGTTCGAGGTCGAGCTGGTGGCGGCCGGGGTGTCCGACGAGTCACCACCGCTCGCACACGCGGTCAGGACGAGCGCCGCGCTGGTCAGCGCGACGAGGGGCAGGCGCCGAGTCATTCGGTCTTCCTTTCGGGCGGTGGGGCCGGTCGGCCCCGGGGAGTGCACCGAGGTGCGGGTGGTGGTGGTGCTGTTGTTGGTGGTTCTCGACGTGGTGCGAGGTGGTGAAGACGGTTGGGGCCTAGACGACCCCGAGCTGGTCCCACAGGACCACTGCCGCTGCGCCGCGCAGGACGATGTCCTGCGGCGACCCGGCCAGTCGGACGGACAGCGGGGCATCGGGGTCCGCGAGCAGCCGCTGCGCCAGCGTCCGCTCGAGGACGGGAAGGACCGGGGCGAGCAGCTCCTCCGGCCCGGCGAGCACGACCTCGGAGAGGTCGAGGGCGGCCACGATCGGGGCCAGTGCCACACCGAGGCGCTCGCCGCCGGCCTCGACGACCTCGTGGCCGTCGGGGGAGTCGAGCGCAGCGCGCAACCGGGGGATCGACAGCCACGTCTCGAGGCAGCCGCGCTTGCCGCAGGGACAGTCCTCGCCCCCGTCGGTTCCGACCGTGACGTGGCCGATCTCGCCGGCGGCGTGGTGCGCGCCGGAGACCCGGCGACCGCCGGTGACGATGCCGCAGCCGACACCGCGACCGACGTGCACCAGGACCATGTCCTCGCTGCCGGGGGAGGCGCTCAGCTCGGCCTGCGTCGCGGCATCCGAGTCGTTGGAGACCAGCACCGCGAGGCCGGTCGCGTCGGCGACCAGGGCCTGCAGCGGCACGTCGGTCCA
Source organism: Ornithinibacter sp. (assembly GCA_035633415.1). GTDB lineage: Bacteria > Actinomycetota > Actinomycetes > Actinomycetales > Dermatophilaceae > Fodinibacter. The sequence continues at coordinate 15,093 of DASQEZ010000016.1, forward strand.
GCCCAGGTTGGGGGCGGTGCGCACGGTGCCGTTGCGGTCGACGAGACCGGGGGTGCCGATGCCGATGCCGAGCACGGGGTAGGGCGAGCGGGCCATCGTGGCGAGCACCAGCTCGACGACGACCGCGGGGTCGACCCCACGACCCTGGGCGGCGTCCACGGCAGCGGCGCGCTCCTCCCGCAGCACCACCTCGCCGGTGATGTCGAGCACCGCGGCCTGCAGCCGGGCCGGCACGGACAGGTCGACGGCGAGGGTGAGCAGGCGGCCGCGGTCGAGGTCGACGAGGGTGGCGCGCTTGCCGGGTCCGTCCTGTTCCGCGGTGCCGACGTCGAGCACCCGGCCCTCGTCGATGAGCTCGGAGACCAGGTGCGACATGGTCACCTTGGTGACCCCCACCTCACGAGCCAGCTGGGCCCGGCTGGTGGGCCCGAGGCGCCGCAGGGTCTGCAGCACGAGCGAGAGGTTCTGGCGGCGTCCGTCCGTGGGGAGGACGGCTGCCGAGGGCCGCACGCGGCGCGGCGTTGCGCTGGTCATGACGGTTAGTAAACTTTACTAACTTAATATCCGCAAGCACCGTGACCCAGTTGTGACCCAACCCGGTGGCGCTACTCCCGGCTGCCCACGGCCTTCTGGCTGAGCCGGAAGAACACCGACAGCGCGACCCAGGCCACCACCCCGAGCACCGCCTGCCAGGTCTCGCTCGGGTCGCGCAGCCACGACAGCGAGCCGACGAGCACGCCGAGGCCCGCGAGCACCAGTGCGGCACCACCGATCGAGGTGCCCCATGCGACGAAGGCCTCCCGGGTCTTCTCGGCCAGCCAGCCTCCGGCGATGCCGATCGCCGGGATGAACACGACCGCCAGCAGGACGTTCCCGTCGCCACCCTCGAGCAGGCGGAACAGGCGCGCCCCGACGAGCAGGCCCACCAGGGAGCCCACGACGAAGAACACGAAGGTCGCCGCCACGCGCACCAGCACCCACGCCAGCAGGGCACCGACGGCGGCGACCACGGCGGTCACCAGGAGGCTGGCGTCGAAGACGTTCGCGAGCAGCCACCCCGTGCCGAACCCCATCACGGTCAGGACGGTGCGGATCGACCACCCACCGGCCAGACCCAGCACCAGCCCGATGACGACCATCGTCAGACCGCTCATCGCCGCTCCCTCGTCAGGTCGACGGCCCCGCGGCGCGTCGCTGCGCCCAGTGTGGCGCAGGTCCCTCTGGTTGGGTGGGGGTATGCCGTCCCTCACCCGCACCGAGGCCGTCGCCCGGGCCACCCTGCTCGCCGTCGACGCCATGGAGGTCGACCTCGACCTCGACCGGGGGCCGGAGCTGTTCGGCTCCCGCACGACGATCAGGTTCACCTGCCGCGCCCCGGGGGCCGCCACGTTCGTCGAGGTGCGACCGCGCACCCTGCACGCGGTGACGCTCAACGGTCGGGAGCTCGACCCGTCATCCCTGGTCGACGGCCGGCTCGAGCTGGCCGACCTCGCCGCCGAGAACGTGCTCGAGGTGGACGCGACCATGGCGTTCAGCCACGACGGGCAGGGCCTGCACCGCAGCACCGACCCCGCCGACGGCGAGGACTACGTCTACGGCCACCTGTTCCTCGACGCCGCCCCGACGGTGTTCGCCTGCTTCGACCAGCCCGACCTCAAGGCGCCCTACATGCTCGCCGTCACCGCCCCGGCGGAGTGGACCGTGCTCGGCAACGGTGGCGCCACCCTCGTCGCGCCGGGCCGCACCATGCTGGCCCCCACCCCGCCGCTGGCGACGTACTTCGTCACGGTGTGCGCGGGGCCGTGGGCGTCGGTGCGCGCCGAGCACGACGGCATCCCGCTCGGGGTGCACGCGAGGCGCTCGCTCGAGCCCCACCTGCTCGCGCAGGCCGAGCACGTGCTCGCGACCACGCGAGCCTGTTTCGACCACTACCACCGGCTGTTCGGCATCCGGTACCCGTTCGGGGAGTACCACCAGGTGTTCGTGCCCGAGTTCAACGCGGGCGCGATGGAGAACCCGGGGTGCGTGACGTTCCGCGACACGATGATCTTCCGCGGGGTGGCCACCCCCGACCAGGTGCTCTCGCGCAGCAACACGATCGCGCACGAGATGGCGCACATGTGGTTCGGCGACCTCGTGACCATGACCTGGTGGGACGACCTCTGGCTCAACGAGTCGTTCGCCGAGTACATGGCCTATCGCACGGTCTGCGAGGTGACCGAGTTCCGCGACGCATGGGTCGAGTTCGGCGTGGTCCGCAAGCTGTGGGGGTATGCCGCGGAGCGGGCGCCCAGCACCCACCCCGTCGCCGGGTCGCCGGCTCCCGATGCCCTGTCGGCCCTCGGCAACTTCGATGGCATCTCGTACGCCAAGGGAGCCTCGGTGATCCGCCAGCTGATCGCGCACATCGGCGACGAGGCGTTCGTGGCCGGCGTGGTCGAGCACCTGCACGCGCACCAGTTCGGCAACGGCGACCTCGCCCAGTTCCTCGCGGCGATGGAGTCGGCGTCGGGCCGTTCCCTGGAGCGCTGGAGCGCGGCCTGGCTCGAGACGGCGGGGGCCGACCGGCTCGCGCTGGTCGGCGGCCTGCTGACCCGCACCCCTCCGGCCGCACACCCGGCCGACCGCCCCCACACGCTCGATGTCGCGGCCTTCGCCGGCGGCCGCGAGGTCGCCCGGGTCGAGGTCGTCGTCGAGGGCGAGCGCACCCGTGTGCCGGGGCTCGAGTCCCTGCCCGCCGACGCCCTGGTCGTACCCAACGCCGGCGACCTCACCTGGGCGGAGGTCTCGCTCGATCCCCAGACCGTCGCCGCGCTTCCGACGCGGCTGCCCGACGTGCCCGACGAGCAGGCCCGGGCGGTGCTGTGGGTCGCCCTGCTCGGTGCGGTCAGCCGCGCCGAGGTCGACCCCCGCGTCGCGGTGGACGTGTTCGCCGCTGCCTGGCCCCGCGAGACCTCGGCTGCGGTGCTGTCGCGCACGGCGCTGGTCGCGACGAGCCGGGTCGTGCCGATGTTCCTGCCGCCGTCGGAGCAGGAGCGCGCGCTGGCACGGGTCGCCGCCGCGGCTGACGTCCTGCTCGCCCGGTCGGTGGCGGTCGGCGAGCACGGCGACGCGCTCGCCGTCGTCGCCGCCAGGGTCTGGGCTCGAAGCGGCTCCGACCCGGAGCGGCTGCGGCGCTGGGCGGCCGGTGACGGCATCCCCGGTGTGCTGCGGGGGGACGACGACTTCCGGTGGGGAGTGCTGAGGCGGCTCGCCTCCCTCGATGCGTTGGGCGAGAACGAGATCGAGCGCGCCGAGGCCGCCGACCGCTCCCTCGCCGGGTCGCTCGCCGCCCTGGGCGTGCGGGCCGTGCGGCCGACCGCTGCGGCAAAACGGTGGGCGTGGGCCCGGCTGCGCGACGACTCCGAGCTGTCGAACTACGCGGCGCTGGCGCTGGCGGACGGCTTCTGGGTCACCCCCGACCCCGACCTCGTGCGCCCCTGGGTCGAACAGGTGGGTGACCTCGTGGTCGGCTTGTCGGCACGGATGGGTGACGACGCCCTCTCGCGGGTCGTCACCGCCATCCACCCGACTCGGCTCGTCGACGATGCGACCGCCACCGCCTCGGCCGCGATGCTCGCCCGTGACGACCTCACCCCCGGCGTCCGGCGCGCCCTGGTGGATGCCGACCACGAGCTTCGTGAGGCGCTCACCAGTCGCCGTCGCTTCGACGGGGCCCGGCCGTGAGCGGGACCCGGGACCGCGACGAGGCCGGTCGCCCCCGACAGCAACGGCCCCGGGACGGTCTCGGCCGACCACTGCCGTACGGGGAGGCCGGGGTCGAGCCGGTGCCCGAGGAGCCGCTGCCCCCGGTGGAGGCGCTCGCCACGGCTCGCGCGCTGGTGCTCCAGGGCCGGCCGTTCGCCGCGCACGAGGTGCTCGAAGCCCGTTGGAAGGCCGGGCCCGACGACGAGCGCGACTTCTGGCAGGGCCTGGCGCAGCTGTGTGTCGGCCTGACGCACGCGGCCCGGGGCAACCCCGTCGGCGCCGACCGGCTCCTCGACCGGGGTGCGTCCCGGCTGCAGGAGTACGGCGCCCGGGGCGGCTCGACCCACGGGCTCGACCTCGACGGGACGATCGCGTGCGCCCGCGAGGAGGCGGCCCTACAGGACTAGGGGGCCCGGCCCGGCACGCCCGTCGACGCGCTAGCGCACCGAGAGGGGTGCAGGCACGTCGTGGCCGGTGAGGTTGGCGCCGAGGCATCGGCAGCGGTGCCGGTGTCGACCATGCCCGGGGGCAGCGGCCGTCCTCGGGTTGTAGTGCTTGTCAGAGAGCTGCTGACCCCTCGGCCCCGTGGAGGTCGACTCCGCTGGGCCTCGTTCACACCTCATGAGGAATGCCTTCCCGAGATCGTGAAACGAGGCTGGTGCACGTGCCTCAGCAAGCAGGTGCAGCCATGGCACCTCCACGTAGCAGGTGGAGGCACAGCGCAGAAAGCCCCCACTCTGCCGCGGCGAGTGAGGGTTCGCCCACTGGTTCGCTGCCTCGAGACGATCCTGCGCCAGCCCGTCGTGGAGGCGTGGACCGCGCCCGTCGACCGCCGATGAGCACCAGCGCCGGCGCCGACGGCGGGGGTCACTCCGCCCAGAAGCCGCGGGTGCCGAACATGTCGCGGTACGAGCCGAACGCCG
>DASQEZ010000017.1:0-2600 GCA_035633415.1 Ornithinibacter sp.
GGTCGGTGAACCGTTCGAACATGATGCGTCTCCTGACGTCGAGTCCCCTCGATGCTAGTCGCGCCGCCTGGGTCGGGGCCGCTCCTTGTCGCTGAGCGGTCACCCGGGGGCGGCGCGGTTACGAGGCATTCAACGCGGTGGTCGGGCCCCCGTGTTCCGCGTTCGCTCTCGGCATAGCGTCGGTCGACCCCGTTGTCGAGGGTTTGTGCGGATGCCGTCAGGCCGGCGGCACGGCATCCCGCTCGCGGCTGCGGCGGTGCAGCGAGCGGCGGCTGCGGGGTTCGATGGAGTCGAGCATCTCCTGCGTGGGCCGGGTGCGCTGCGCCCAGGCCCCGTAGCGGGCCGAGAGTGGGTCGGCGCTGAACCCGTGCGCGAGCACGCTGAGCAGCACGGTCAGGCAGATCGTCGCGACGACTCTGGTGAGGTTCGCGTCGAGCTCGAGCGCCTCAAGCGCCAGCAGCGTGAACACGACCGAGGCCAGCCCTCGTGGCCCGAACCACCCGACGAAGGCCACCGTCGGCGCTCTCAGGCCGGTACCGAGTAGGGCGAGCGCCACCGGCACCATCCGCAGCAGGGTGAGGGCGAGCACGGAGAACGTGACCTCGGCCCAGCCCACGTTCTCGACCAGCACGGGGACGGCGATGAACCCGAAGGCGAACCAGACGGCGAACCCGAGGGGGTCGGCCAGCGCCTCGGTGAGCTCGAGGGTCTCCTCCTCCTCGGCCCACCGGGCCACCCCGGCGAACGCGGAGCCGGCGACGAACGCGGCCACGAAGGCGTTGCCGCCGGCCAGCTCGGCCCCGAAGTACGCGATGACGGGGAGCACGAGCGCCGCGAGCGGACGGGTGTGTCGAGAGCTGAGCCCGTGCTCGCGCGACCAGCCGAGGATCAACCCGGCGCCGGCGCCGACGGCGATGCCGACGGCGATGCCGACAGCGAGGTCGCCCAGCGCGGCCCAGATGCTCTCGACCGGCCCCAGGCCTTCCTCGCCGGCCAGGGCGGCGATGGCGAAGAGCACGAACGGGGTGCACAGCCCGTCGTTGAGGCCGCTCTCGACGTTGAGCATCCGCCGCACCCGCACCGGCACGACCGGGTTGAGCACGGTGGCGGCGCCGAGTCCCGCGTCGGTGGGGGCCACCGCCGCCGCCAGGAGGAGGAGCATCATCGTTGGCAGGCCGGGGAACAGCACCACGCCGAGCAACCAACCGGCAGCCATCGTGAGGGGCAGCCCGACCAGTAGCAGCCGGGCGACCAGGCCGCGGTCGGCGGCGATCCGGCGCGGACGCACCTGGGCAGCATCGTGGAACAGGATGAGCGCCAGGGTCATCTCCGTGAGGAGGGTCAGGCCCTCCTTGGCGATCTCGTCGAGGGCGGGAGCGGCGAGCGAGAGCCCGGCCCCGGCCACCACGAACGCCATAGGGGCCGACACGTCGAGGCGGCCGAGTGCCCGGGCGGTGGCCGCGAAGGCCAGGACCAGGACGAGGAAGACGACGACCGCCATGGTGCCCATGTGAGCACCCTGATCGAATGGGAACCCATCCCGCGACACCCGCGACGGGTGACCGACGGGGTCAGCGGCCGGTCAGCGGCGGCGCTGACAGCGGCCGCACCAGAACAGGTTGCGGCCGACGACCAGCCGGGTGCGCACCTTCGAGCCACAGACGAGGCACGGCATCCCGCCGCGCTTGTAGACGTACGAGGAGCGTTCCGTGAGGTGCGGGACCTCGCCGCGGCCGAGGGCGGCCTCGACGTCGACGACCTGGTCCTCGACGGTGACGATGCGACCGGTGGTGACGCCCAGGGGCATCAGCCGCTCGAGGTCGCCCCAGATCAGGCGCCACGACGCGCGGCGCAGGCTGCGGCCCGGGGTGTCGGGCGACAGGCGGTGCCGGAACAGCACCTCGCAGCGGTAGACGTTGCCGACGCCGGCGAGCACCGACTGGTCCATCAGCAGCTCGGCGATGGTGCGCGACGACCTCGAGATGCGCGCCCACGCGACGTCGGGGTCGGCGTCCGGCCGCAGCGGGTCGGGCCCGAGGCGGTCGAGCACGGCGTCGACCACCTCGGGGGTGGCGACCTCGCACAGGTTCGGTCCGCGCAGGTCGGCGACGTGCTGGTCGGTGCGCAGCCGCAGCCGCACCTGCCCGACGGCGGGCACCTCGGCGGTCCACTCGTGCTGGTCGACCGTGAAGGAGCCGATCAGGCCCAGGTGCACGTGCAGCCAGCGGTCGTCGGCGAACTCGACGAAGAGGTGCTTGCCGCGTGACGTCGCCCGCAGCAGTCGGTGCCCGGTCAGCTGGGCGGCCCCGTCGTCGAACTTGCCCTGCGGGCTGGTGACCTCGGGCGTCGTGCCCGCGAAGGCCTCGTGGAGGTCGCGGGCGAGGGCGAACAGCGTGTGGCCTTCGGGCATGTCGAGAGCGTATGCCGGGCTGCAGGTCGGGTCGAGCACGGTCGCGGGCATGACGCCGTGTGCTCAAAGCGGCAGGGACACCACTTCTGAGGCACGACGCTTAGGCTCCCGTCTTCGTCGCAACTGCCGGTTGGGCCGAGGTCCCACCGACCGACGCCGGGCTGCGAAAGCCCTGTACGGCGAGCACCGT
>DASQEZ010000018.1:0-6340 GCA_035633415.1 Ornithinibacter sp.
GATCGGCGACGCGCTGTTCGTCTCGGTCAACACCGTCAAGTCACATCTGCGGCACCTGTACGCGAAGCTCGGAGTCGCCAACCGACGCCAGGCCGTCCTCCGGGCGCGAGAGCTCGGACTGCTCGACACCTGAAGTCATGCTCGGATGTCGCTCTGGCACAACGTGTCAGGCAGCGGACTCGCGCTCCGCACTGAGGTCGTCTGCGAGCACGTCGGCGCGCAGGCGTTCGACGATGGCGCGCAGGATGCGGGACACCTGCATCTGGCTCACCCCGATGCGCTCGCCGATCTCGCCCTGCGTCAGCTCGTCGACGTACCGGAGCTGAACCACCAGGAGCTGTCGTTCGGTGAGCGATGTCAGCGCCCTGCGCAGGGCATCACGCAGCTCGACGGTGCCTGCCGGGCCCGAGGTGACCAGGATGAGGTCGGCGAGGTTGGATCCCGACGGTGTGGGCGTGTCCAGCGAGACCGCGTGGTAGCCGGCCGAACAGCTGCGGGCCTCGCCGATGTCGGCCGTGGTGACCCCGAGTGCCTGCGCCAGCTCCGCGTCCCGCGGGTCGCGGTTGAGCTGGTGCCGCATCCGCTCCTCCTCGACCACCAGACCGGCGCGCAGCTCCTGGAGCCGGCGGGGCGGGCGCACGGCCCACCCCTGGTCGCGGAACCAGCGCTTGATCTCACCGGAGATGGTCGGGCTCGCGTAGGCGGCGAAGCCCGGGCCGGCACCCGGCCGGTACCGGTCGATCGCCTTGACGAGGGCGGTACGGGCCACCTGCAGCAGGTCGTCGGTCTCGATGCCGCGCCCGCGGTAGCGCATCGCCAGCGCGTCGGCCAGGGGGAGCGCCCGCAGGACGATGAGCTCGACGAGCTCGCCACGTCGGACCGGGTCGTTCTCGGCGGCCAGGTCGGCGGCGAGGGCATCGAGCTCGTCATCCGCTGCGTGGGCGTGGCCGAACTCGGTCGTGTCGCTGGGGTTCTGGGTGGTCAGGATGGTCGTCATGGCTGCCAGAGCTCTTCCTTGCTGAGGAGGTTGGCACCACTGTTGGACCATTGTCATGAGGAAGACGACTGGTTGGATCCACCCGAGACCTCCACAACTTCCCACGCCACCCCGGGCAACGGGGGGTTTAGCCCCCGAGCAATGTGCAACCTTCACTGGTGGCCGGGGTCAGTGCAGTCGGGTGGCGAGGACGATCTCGGCGACCCGTCCCTCCGAGATGCCCGCGCGTGCGGCCACGTCACTCAGGGTGCTGCGAGCCGTGGCCTCGGGCACCTCGTGCGCCGCCATGATCATGCCGACGGCCATGTTGCTGCTCGTGGCGTCCGCGAGCACCCGGGGGGCCGTCCGGGAACGGGCCTTGGTGGTGAACGACAGGTCGGCGTTCGTGACGGCGCCCTCGGCCCAGCCGCCGTAGAGCGCGGCGAGGGCCTCATGGCGGCCGTCGAAGGCGCCTGGGGTGTCGCCGTAGAGGTTGACCCCGCCGTACACGTGGCCGTCGTCGAGGAGCGGGATGGACAGCGTGCTGGAGACACCGGCACGTGCGCTCGCCGCCGCGAAGGTGCGCCACGCGCGTTCGTCGAGCGGCCCCTCGTCCGAGTCGACCACCACGTTGCCGCGGTCCATCGCGTGCACGCACGGACCACCCTCGAGGTACTGGACGGCGTCCAGCTCCGCCGACTCCTCGTCCGTGGTGACCCAGGTGAAGCACAGACCCTCCTGCACGAATGACAGGGTGAGCCCCACGCAGTGCGGCGCGATGCGGCGGGTGGCGGACGCGGCGTCGTCGAACTGGCCGACCAGGCCCGCGTCGTCGTCCTCCGTGGCCAGCTCGAGTGCTGCCAGCGCTGCCGTCGTCTCTGGTAGTGGTTGCACGGACTCCTCGCTTCCTCGCCGACCATGGGGGTGCTGCACGCAGCACCCGCGGCCGGGCGACACCGTGTGCCCTACCCGCTCGCCCGGCCCCCACACCCGGAGGCCACGCCGCCCGGGTCAGAACACCGGCTTGCCCCCGGTGACGCCGAGCACCGTCCCCGAGACGTAGCTCGCCTCGTCCGAGGCCAGGAAGACGTATGCCGCAGCGACCTCGACGGGCTGCCCCGGTCGCCCCAGCGGGGTGTCCGAGCCGAAACGGCGACCTTCTCCGGAGGCATGGTGGCCGGGATCAGAGGAGTCCAGATGGGGCCCGGGGCAACCGCGTTGACGCGGATGCCCTGCGGGCCGAGCTGCTGGGTCAGGTTGACGACCAGGTTGTTCAGTGCCGCCTTGGTCGCGGCGTAGTCGAGAAGGTTGTCCGACGGGGAGTACGCCTGCACCGAGGTGGTGATGATGACGCTGCCGCCGCTCCCGAGATGCGGAGCCAGCGCCTGCACGAGCCAGAACGGGCTGAAGACGTTCGTCGCGAAGGTGCGTTCCAGCTGCTCGGGCGGGAAGTCCGCGAGCTCGTCGCCGATCAGGTCGGCTGTGGCCCCGGCCTCCTGCTCCTCCTCGGGGAGGTGCGCGATCACGACGTCGGCTCCCTCTCGGGCGAAGGCGATGGCCACGACCCGCCCGATCCCGAAGTCTCCGCCGGTGATGACAGCGCGCCTGCCGCGGAGCCGGTCTCGCGCCGTCCACGACTCGGCCCCGTGGTCGGCCGGCGGCGCGAGGTCGGCATCGCTGCCGGGCCACTTCTGCTGCTGGGCGGGGATGTGGTCCGGGCGCTCACTCATGGGGTCCTCTCGCGGCCGGGCAGCTGCACGGTGTCGATCGCCGAGGACGCGGTCACCGGCCCCGGCCGGATCGTGCCGATGCCGCTGCGCCAGGTGATGATCCTGCCCCGCAACCGGGAGGCCCTGCGACGACTGGCGTTCGTCGCCGAGGGACGCCACCGCGCCTGGCTCGCCGGCGGGGCTCACTGAGCCCCTCGGTAACCCGACCGTCGAGCAGCCCGCACGTGCGGGGTTGTTGCGGTCATCTCGTCGACGTGACGGCAATAACCCGGCACGTGCGGGGTCATGGCGGATGCCGGATGGAGGACCTCGGGTGCGCTGTCAGGCGTCGGGGTCGCGCAACACCCGCGACCAGGCGGTGCGCACCAGCGCGCGGCGCACCACCCCGAGCGGTCCTCGCTGCCGCAGCGCCGCGACCGCGGCGTTCCAGCCGCAGGCCCCGTGGACCCCGCCGCCCGGGTGGGCGGACGCCCCGGCGAGGTACAGGCCGGGCACCGGCGTCTCGGGCCGCCCGAGGCCTCGGGTCGGGCGGAGCACCAGCTGCTGGTGCAGGGCCGCGGTACCCGCGTTCAGGGCCCCGCGACTCAGGCTGGCGTCGGCGTCCTGCAGGTCACCGGGCGACTGGACCTGACGGGCGCGCACGGCGGACGTGAATCCCGGGGCCACCTGCTCGATGGCGTCCTCCATGCGCTGGACCTGGACCCCGATCGCGCCCTGGTCCACCGACAGTGCGCGGGGCAGGTGCGTGTAGGCCCAGACCGACTCGGTGCCGTGGGGGGACCGGGTCGGGTCGGCGGTCGTCATCTGGCCGAGCAGGATGAAGGGGTGGCGCGGCATCCGGCCGACGGACAGGTCGGCGGCCACGTCGACGAGGCCGTCGTGTCCGACGCCGAGGTGTACCGTGCCCGCCCCACGCGCGCCCGGTGCAGACCAGGGGATCGGGGTGTCGAGCGCCCAGTTGACCTTGAGGGTCGCGTCGTCCCAGTCGAACCGGCGCACGTCGTCGACCAAGCGACCGGGCAGCTGGGATGGCTGCACGAGGTCGCCGTAGAGCACCGGCGCAGGCACGTCGGCCAGCACCGCGTGCCGAGCTCGCACGGTGGTGCCGTCGGCGAGCCGAACTCCGCGGGCCCGGCCCGACTCGACCAGTACCTCGGTGACGGGAACCCCGCACCGCACCTGTACGCCGAGCGACTCGGCACGGCGGCGCAGGGCAGTGGCCAGCAGGCCGGCGCCGCCCTCGGGTACCGGGAAGCCGACGTCCTGGCCGAGCATCGCGAGCAACCACCCGAACAGGGCACTCCCCGCGCTGTCGGGCGAGACGTCGCTGTGCATCGCGTTGCCGCTCAGCAGAACTCGCGCCTCTTCGCTACCGAACTCCTCGTGGCCGAACCGGCGCACCGTCAGCAGCGCGAGCCGGGTGAGGTCGAGGGTGCCCGCCACGCCGGAGCGACGCAGCAGCCGGGCTGCGGAGCGCACGGGCGGAAACGGTGTGAAGAGGGCGTCGAGCAACGGGTCGCGGACGCGGTCCCAGCCCGCCACCATCCTCAGCCACGCCTCGCCGTCGCCGGCATGGTGCTGGTCCAGGCCGGATGCCGTGTCGCCCGCGGCCCGCCGCAGCACCGCGCACCTGCCGTCGGGCAGGGCGTGCGCGAGCACGTCCGGGGCATGGGTCCAGACCAGGCCGTGCTGCTCGAGGTGCAGGTCGCGGATGACCGGGCTGGCGGCAGCCAGCGGGTAGAAGGCGCTGAACAGGTCGGTGACGAAGCCGGGCGCCACGCTCTCGGCGCTGCGCACCGCTCCACCGACCTCGTCCTGGGCCTCGACGAGCACGACGTCCCAGCCGGCGTCGGCGAGCGCGTTCGCCGCGACCAGCCCGTTGGGCCCGGCCCCCACCACCACGGCGTCGCAGGTGGTCCCCGGCATCAGGCCTTCTCCCTCGTCGTCGCAGACGGCCGTGCTCACCGGCCGTGGTTCCTGTCTACCCGACCGCGTGCTCACCCACGCGGGACGGCGCCGTCCCGGTTTGGGTCTGCGGCGATGGGGTACGTCACGAACGTGCCATGGCCGGTGCGCCGCGCGCGCCGACCCGACCCCCACGCCACAAGGAGCCGACATGTCCCAGGACGCCATCGTCATGCTGAAGGAAGACCACAAGGAGGTTCGCGCGCTGTTCCGCGAGTTCCAGAAGGCCTCGACCACCCCGGCCCGCAAGGGCAAGCTCGTCGAGAAGATCATCGAGCTGCTGACCGTGCACACCTACATCGAGAACGAGGTCATGTACCCGCAGGTGCGTGCCCTGCTGCCCGACCTCGAGGACGACGTGCTCGAGTCGTACGAGGAGCACCACGTCGCCGACCTGCTGGTGATGGAGCTGGTGCCGATGACGTGGAAGGACGAGCGTTTCGTGGCGAAGGCCACCGTGCTCATCGAGAACGTCGACCACCACATCGACGAGGAGGAGCAGGACTGGTTCCCCAAGGTGCGCGAGGGTCTCACCCGCACCCAGCTGCGGGATATCGGCGCGCAGCTCGCCGAGGCCAAGGCCAAGGCGCCCCGCCGCCCGGAGCAGCCCAGCGCCCTGAAGAAGACCCTCGACGCGGTCATCGCCTGACGCCGTGGCCGCCGGAAAGGACGCCCTCGTCGGGGTCACCCAGCGCCTCGAGCAGAGCGAGTCCCTGGACGGACTGCGATCGGTCTACACGACGCTGGCCGCGAAGGTCGACCGGTGGCCCGGCAGCGAGGTGCTGCGCTCCGGCCTGATCGGTCACGCGCTGCACCCCCTGCTCACCGACCTCCCGCTCGGCCTCTGGACTGCGGCCACCGCGCTCGACCTGCGGGGTCGGCCATCCGACCGTGCCGCCAGCCGGTGGCTGGTCGGCGCGGGGCTCGCCGCCTCGGCACCGACCGCGCTGACCGGGCTGGCCGAGCTGGCCCACGTCGAGCGTGCGGCCGGCCAGCGGGTGGGCGCCCTGCACGGGGCGCTCAACGCCGTCGCGAGCACCCTGTACGTCGCCTCCTTCGTCGCCCGGTCGCGCCGGCGGCACACGCTCGGGGTGACGACGGCCCTCGCCGGAGCGGTGATGACCGGGGCCTCCGGATACCTCGGAGGTCACCTCACGACCGCACGCAAGGTCGGCAGCCGCGATCCGGCCTACGCCCATGACCCCGTGGGTTCCCCGGACGCCGCTGTCGCGCAGCCCCATCCGATCGACCCGGTCGCAGGGCCAGGCGCCCTGACATGATCGACGTCGTCGAGCGTGACGGACTGGCTCTCGACGTGCGGGACGAGGGGCCGCGCCGCGGCGAGCCCGTCATCCTGCTGCACGGCTTCCCGCAGGACTCCCGCTGCTGGGCCGAGGTGACCCCGACCCTGCACCGCGCCGGTCTGCGCACCCTCGCCCCGGACCAGCGCGGCTACTCGCCCGGGGCGAGTCCGCAGGACGTCTCCGCCTACCGGGTCAGCGGCCTGGCGGCCGACGCCCTCGCGGTCATGGACGCCGCCGGGCTGAGCAGCGCCCACGTCGTCGGTCACGACTGGGGCGGCGCGGTCGCGTGGTACCTCGGCGCGCACCACGCGGACCGGGTCGACTCGCTGACGGTGATCTCGACTCCGCACCCGAGCGCCTTCGCG
>DASQEZ010000019.1:0-2898 GCA_035633415.1 Ornithinibacter sp.
CGGACAACGCCGGGAGCGCCAGCACCACCAGAACGCCGGTCACCCCGAGCATGACCGGCCAGGGGCGTCGCATGACCGTACGGGCGATCCGCGACCATGCGCCCTCATCACGCGGGGCAAGCTCGCCGCGGCGGACCTTGAGCCGGTCCACCCGCGGCCCCAGCACGGCGAGCAGAGCCGGGAGTGCGGTCAGCGTCGTGACCACGGCGAGCAGCGTGACGGCGATGCCGGCGTACCCGAAGGAGCGTAGGAAGTACTGGGGGAAGAACAACAACGACGCGAGCACGACGGCGACCGTTACCCCGGACACCACCACGGTCCGGCCGGCCGTGGCCACGGTGCGCACCACGGCGTCCTCGGTGTCTCGGCCCGCGTCGAGCTCTTCCCGGAAGCGGTTCACCACCAGGAGGGCGTAGTCGATCCCGAGGCCGAGGCCGAGGCCCGTGATCAGGTTGAGGGAGAAGATCGAGACGTCGGCGACCTGCGTGACCAGGCGCACCACGAGCAGGCTGCCGATGATGGCGCCGACGGCGACCGTGAACGGCAACCCGGCGGCGACCAGACTGCCGAAGACCACGACCAGCAGCACGAGGGTGATCGGGATCGCCAGGGACTCGGCGCGGGCCAGGTCGGCTTTGACCGCCGAGGTGATCGCGTCGCTCACGGTGGCGAAGCCGCCGACGTAGACCACGAGGTCGCCCTGCGGCCCGCCGAACTCGGCGGCGATCTCACCGGCGAGCTCGGTCTGCTCCTGCTCGGTGGTTCCCACCGCATAGACCAGCACCTGGCCGGTGAGCCCGTCGACGCCGGCCAGAGCCTCCGGGCGTCCCGAGGTCCAGTAGGAGACCGTCGAGGTGACGCCAGGGACCGCGCCGACCTCGCCGACCAGGGCGACGGCCTGCCGCGCGGCGTCCGGTTCGTCGAGTCCGGCGGGGGTCTGGACCGCCAGGGCGATCACCGGCTCCTGCACGCCGAACTGGTCGTCGAGGGCCGCCTGCGCCCGGGCCGACTCGCTGGTCGGGTCGTCGTACCCCGCGGTCTTCAGAGCACCCAGAACCGGGCCCCCGAGGAAGGCGGATCCGAGGACACCCAGGACGAAGAGCACGAGGACGAGCCGACGACGCCGGATGACGAGGTGGGCGAGCGCCACGAAGACCCCGTGCTCGGCAGGAGCGCTGTCAGGCTCGGTACCGACGACGGACACGGGGCTCCTGGGTTGCTGGTGGGGTGCTTGGGGGGGCGCGGAGTGCGTCGGGCTGGCGTCCGGTCAGGACGGAGGCTTGACGGGAACCGCGTCCACCACGGCCACCGCGGCGTCGTCCGACGGGGGCGGGGCGACATAGACCGGCACCGGGCTGGCCGGGATCCGACGGCGCGGGGCCAGCAGCGCCACCAGGAAGGCTCCGAGCGCCGCGGCACCCAGGACCACGGCGGCGGTTCGCACGACACGCATCCGGTCCTCCTCGCCCCTGGTCGGCGCAGCAGGTGGCGCCGTACGGCATCGTAGAGGTATGGCAGAGGACGTCGAGCGCGCCGCGAGGGTGGCAGAGGCGCCGGCGCACGACCCGCGCGGGTCCCGCCTCGACCCCTGGGTGCATGCCTACGCCGCCCGCACCAAGGGCATGACCGCCTCGGAGGTGCGCGCCCTGTTCGCCGTGGCCTCCCGCCCCGAGGTGGTGTCGCTCGCCGGGGGCATGCCGTACGTCGCAGCGCTGCCGCTGGACGTCGTCGCCGAGACGGCCCAGCGGCTGATCTCCGAGCGCGGCGTGCAGGCCCTGCAGTACGGCTCCGGCCAAGGTGACGTGGGGCTGCGCGAGCAGATCACGGCCGAGGTGCTGCCGACGGTCGGTGTCCACGCCCACCCCGACGACGTGGTGGTCACCGTCGGCTCGCAGCAGGCGCTCGACCTGGTGACCCGGGTCTTCTGCGACCCCGGGGACGTCGTGATCGCGGAAGCGCCTTCCTACGTGGGGGCGTTGTCGACCTTCGCCGCCTACGAGGTCGAGGTCGTCCAGGTGGCCATGGACGAGGAGGGGCTGCTCCCTGAAGCCCTCTCCGACGCGCTCGGCTCGCTTGCGCGTGCCGGGAAGCGGGTCAAGTTCCTCTACACGGTGCCGAGCTTCCACAACCCAGCCGGCGTGACCCAGGGCGTCGCGCGGCGCCAAGCCGTCCTTGCGAAAGCTCAGGCCGCCGGACTGCTCGTGCTAGAGGACGACCCCTACGGGCTGCTCGGTTTCGACGGTGTCGTGCCACGGGCTCTTCGCGCCGACGACCCCGAAGGCGTGATCTACCTGGGGTCGTTCTCCAAGATCTTCGCGGCCGGGCTGCGGGTCGGCTACGCCGTCGCGCCGCACGGGGTCCGAGAAAAGCTCGTGCTGGCCGCCGAGGCCTCGGTGCTGTGCCCCTCGGCGTACAGCCAGCTCACGGTGGCCACCTATCTGGCCAGCGAGCCCTGGCTCGAGCAGGTGAAAGCCTTCCGTGAGCTCTACCGGGAGCGCCGGGACGCCTTGCTCGGAGCCCTCGAGGTGCTCATGCCACCCGGGGTGAGCTGGACCCACCCGGGCGGGGGGTTCTACTCGTGGGTGACCCTTCCCGCCGGTCTCGACGCCGGCGCGATGCTGCCCCGGGCGGTCACCGCGCGGGTCGCCTACGTCCCGGGCACGGCGTTCTACGCCGGAGCGACCAAGGACACGCCGGCGGCGCGTTCGGCCTTGCGACTGTCCTACTGCTACCCCGAGCCCGACCGCATCAAGGAAGGCGTACGGCGCCTCGCCGCCGTCGTCGAGGAGGAGCTCGAGCTGACCAGGACCTTTGGCGCCACCGTGCCGCACCCCCGTGCCTCGCTCGGCGACTCGCCCGCACCGGACCTCGCATGAGTCCCGGCCCCACGGTCGTCGT
>DASQEZ010000020.1:0-42949 GCA_035633415.1 Ornithinibacter sp.
TACGGCGCCGCCACGGTGGTGCGGTAGCGGGCGCCGTTGGTCGCCTGCCCCGTCACCTCCATCCGGAACCGCCCCGTGGCCTGGGCCTCCTCGCTCGGCCCCTCGCCCGGCTTGGGCAGCACCCGGTCGAGCAGGGCGCGAGTGGGTCCGAACGCGAACCCGGCCAGCCCCACCCCCAGTGCCACCGACACCCCGCCGGCGGTCACCGCGCCGACGGGCCCTGCACCGTAGTCGGAGTACTCGACGTACCGGAAGCCGTCGCCGTAACCGAGCAGCGACGCCGACCGGGCGACGACGCGGGTGTTGAACGCGGCCATGACGAACGGCCCGGTGAAGTGGCCGTTGTCGGCGTCGCGCTTGACCGGCGAGGCCTTGACCACGGTGTCGACCAGCCCGCCCAGGCCACCACGCTTGCGCGGTGTGGGGGATGCCGTGCCGCCGGCCGGGCGCGGCGGTCGCCCTCCGTCAGCGAGCGCCCACGGGTCGCCGACGACACGACGGGCGGCCTTGTCGACCTTGAGCTCGTCGACCTGGGTGCGCGCGGAGTCGATGGTGCCGCCGCTGAAGCCGCCCTTCATGCTGCGCACGGCGAGGTGGGTGCGGCCGAGCTCGGCGCCGTCGGCCCGGGCCGCCTCGGCGGTCAGCCACACCCCGAGGTCGCTCGGGATCGAGTCGAACCCGCAGGCGTGCACGATGCGGGCGCCGGTGCGCCTGGCGGTCTCGTGGTTCGCGGCGATGCTGCGGTGCACGAAGAGCACCTCGCCGGTGAGGTCGCAGTAGTGCGTGCCCGCCTCGGCGCACGCGGCGGCGAGTGGCACGCCGTACTTCACGTACGGCCCGACGGTCGTCACGACGACGCGGGCGCGGGCGGCGAGGTCGGTGACCGCTTGTTCGTCGGTGGCGTCGGCGACGATGAGCGGCCAGTCCTTCGCGACGGGCCCGAGCTCACCGGCGACGTCCTGCAACCGGGTCAGTGAGCGCCCGGCCAGGGCGATGCGTACCCGTGGGCCGGCCTCGGCGGCGAGGTGCAGGGCGGTCAGCCGCCCCACGAACCCGGTCGCGCCGAACAGGACGATGTCGAACTCTCGTGCGTCTGCGCTCATCCGTTCACCCTAGGCGGCCATGGCTCCCACGGGTCCGGCACGGTGTGCGGACGAGCGTCACCCGCTGGACGTCAGGGGGTGACGACGATCTTGTGGGCCGTGCGGTCGCTGCGCAGCGCTTCCAGCGCCGAGCCGTAGTCGTCGAGCGCGAAGCGGTGCGTGATCAGACCGTCGGTGCGGGCCCGGCCGGCGCGAAGCGCGGCGATCGCCGCCGGGAACGAGCTGATCTCGGCGAACGACCCCTTGATCGTCAGCTCGCGCCGGAACATGTCGTACGGGGAGATCGAGACCCGGTCGGCCTCGTCGGTGACCCCGTAGAACACCGCGGTTCCACCGTTGCGGGTCAGCGGCAGCAGCACCTCGGCCACGACCGCGGCCCCCGTGGCGTCGACGGTCAGGTCGTAGCCGGCGCCACCGGACGACGCCAGCAGGGCGCGCACGTCACCGGGGAGGTCGCGACGGTCCATGAGGTGGGTGCGGTCGGCCCCCAGGGAGGCCGCGAGGTCGAGCTTGAAGGCGGTGGGTGCGGCGACCGTCACCGAGGCCGCTCCCGCGGCGCGCAACAGCTGCGCGAGCAGGATGCCGGTCGGACCCGCCCCGAGAACCAGTGCGGTCGAGCCGTGCCTGGGTGCGATCACGTCGACCGCGTGAGCCGCGCAGGAGGTCGGCTCGACGAGCACCGCGGTGTCGTCGGCCAGCCCGTCGACCGAGAAGACCTGCACGGCCGGCGCCACGAGGTACTCGGCGAACCCGCCGGGCAGGCTCGACCCGATGCCGGTGAGGTCGTCACACAGCAGCGGACGGCCCTCACGGCAGTAGGCGCACCGGCCACAGCTCGCGTTGGGGTTGACCACGACGCGGTCGCCGACGGCGACCCCCTCCACCGCCTCGACACCGTCGCCGAGAGCATCGACGACACCGAGGGTCTCGTGACCGGGGACCATCGGGTACACCGCCATGAACTGACCGTCGTGCAGGTGCAGGTCGGTGCCGCAGAGCCCGGTCTGGATGACGCGCACGCGCACCTCGCCGGGCCCGGGCGCGGGGGTGGGCACCTCGCGCACGCTGAACGTGCGGGGGGCGTCGTAGACGACGGCCCTCATCGCGGGGCCCCCTCGCCCGGCGCGCCCGGCGACACGGGTCAGGAACCGGTCGTGGGGTAGGTGGCGGCGACCGTGGCGTCGTAGCGGGCCCGGACCTCGGCGCCGCGCTCGACGTCGTCCGGGTCGATCGTCACGTCGACGTCGACCTCCCAGCGCGGCGGGTGCTCGGCACCGGACAGCGCCCAGGCGGCCTGGCGGGCAGCCCCCACCGCGACGTACTCGCCCGGCCTCGGTACGGCGACCGGCACCCCGAAAAGGTCGGGGGCGATGTCCTGCACCGCGCTCGAGGCCGCGGCCCCGCCGATGAGCAGCACCCGCTGCACGGGGCAGCCGACGGCGCGCACGGCATCCACCGCGGCGGCGAGGTTCAGGAGCATCCCCTCGAGGACCGCGCGGGCGAGGTTCTCCGGGGTCGCGTTCGAGCGGGTCAGCCCGTGCAGCGAGCCGGTCGCCGTCGGCAGGTTGGGGGTGCGCTCGTGGTCGAGGTAGGGCAGCAGGACGAGCCCGCCGGCGCCCGGCGCCGCGGCCAGCGCGAGGCGGTCGAGCCCGACGTGGTCGGTGCCGAGCATCGCGGCCCCGGCCGTGGTGACGCGGGCCGCGTTGAGGGTGCAGACGAGCGGGAGGAAACCGCCCTCGGCGTCCGCGAAGGACTGGACGCTGCCGGTGGGGTCGGCCGACCCGCGCGAGTTGCGGGCGAAGGCCGTGCCGCTCGTGCCGAGCGAGACGACGACGTCGCCGGGGTCGAGGCCCAGGCCCAGGGCGGCGCCCATGTTGTCACCGGTGCCGGCGGCGACCGCCAGCCCGGATGCCGTGTGCCCGACCACCTCGGCCGGCGCCGCGACCCGCGGCACGGCCAAATCCGCGCCGGTCGCGAGCCGGAGCAGGTCGGGGCGGTACTCCCGGCTGCCCGCCGACCAGTAGCCGGTGCCGGACGCGTCGCCGCCGTCGGTCGTCCACCCGTCCGGGGCGGTGGCGCCGTCGGCCCGGATGCGGCCGGTGAGCCAGTCGTGGGGGAGCACGCAGGTACGCGCGCGGGCCAGGCTGTCGGGTTCGTGGGTCGCGACCCAGCGCAGCTTGCTGACCGTGGTCGCCGCGACGGGGACCAGCCCGGTGGCGTCGGCCCAGGCCTGCGCGCCGAGCTCGGCGACCAGGTCGCTCGCTGCCGGCGCCGACCGGGTGTCGTTCCACAGCAGGGCGTCCCGCACGACGTCGTCGTGCTCGTCGAGCAGCACCATGCCGTGCTGCTGACCGCCGACGGCGACCGCCGAGACCCCGTCGAGGAGGCCGCCGCCACTGGCCTCCTGCCAGGCCGCCCACCAGTGGCGGGGGTCGACCTCGGTGCCGTCGGGGTGCGACGCGCGGCCGGTGCGCACGACCCGACCGGTCTCGGCGTCGCAGACGACGACCTTGCACGACTGGGTCGACGTGTCGACCCCGGCCACGAGCGGGCGGTCAGGCATGTGGGTCACTCTCTCAGCATTCGTCGTGGGCCGGACAGGTGGAGGGGCGCCCAGCGCTGGGCCCGTTCAGCGCTGGACGCCTCCCGCCGGCCCGACCCCGCAGGGGAAGGGCCGGGCCGGCGGGCCCGGATGCCGACCGTGCACTCATCGGTCGCACCCGGGGTCAGTGCTGCTCGGCCAGGCTCCACATCGTCCACAGCTCGGTGCGCATCCGGCGCGGCTGGGACAAGGTGTAGATGACCGCGCCCCCGATGTCGGCGGGCTCCATGAAGGGACCCTGCGCGGGGTCGCCGCCGCCGAACCGGCCGTCGGCCGCCGCGAACGCGGTGTTGACCCCGGCCGGTGCGACGACGGTCGTGCGGATCCCTTCGGCGCGCAGCTCACGGTCCATGGCGGTGCCGAGGTTGATCTGGGCGCCCTTCGTGGCCGCGTAGACGGCCTCCTTGCCGCCACCGATGAGCAGCCCGGCGACCGAGCCGATGACGACGATGTCGCCGCCGTCACCCTGGATGCGGAACTGCCGCACCGCTGCCCGGGCCAGCCAGATCGTGCCCTTGAGGTTGACGTCGATCATCAGGGAGATCTACTCGGCCTCGACGTCGAGGAGGCCGCCGTAGAAGCCGATGCCCGCGTTGGCCACGACCGAGTCGACCCGGCCGAAGGCCGCGACGCCGGCCGCGACCAGCGCGTCGCCGGTCTCCTCCAGTCGCACGTCGCCGGTGGCGAGGGCGACGCGATCCGCGCCGAAGTCGTCGAGGAGGGGCCGCACGGCATCCTCGCGGAGGTCGCCGGCCACCACCTTGGCTCCGGCCTCGAGGGCGAGGCGGGCGGTGGCCCCGCCGATGCCGCCACCGGCTCCGGTGACGACGACGACGGTGTCCTGCAGGCTGCGCGACGGCGCGCTCATCGGTGGGCTCCTGGTGTGGGGGTGGGATGGGTGGTCACTTGACGGCGCCCATGGACAGGCCGCGGACGAGCTGCTTCTGGGCGATCCAGCCGGCCGCGATGACCGGGAGCACGGCCAGGGTGGCCGCTGCCGAGAGCACCGCGAGGAACTGGCCGCGGCCGTCGACGAAGCTGCCGAGGAACGGCGGCGTCGTGCGGGCGACGTTGCTGGTCAGCAGGGTCGCGAGGAAGTACTCGTTCCAGCTGAAGATGAAGCAGATCAGCGCGGCCGCCGCGACTCCGGGGAGCACGATCGGCAGCACGACCCGCACGATCTCCCGGAACAGCCCCGCACCGTCGACGCGGGCGGCCTCGACGATCTCGAAGGGCACCTCGAGGAAGAACGAGCGCATCATCCAGACCGTGATGGCCAGGTTGATCGACATGTAGACGATGGCCAGCACCCAGATGTTGTCGAGCCCGCCGAGGTTCTTCAGGATCATGTACAGCGGCAGCACGACGGCGGCCACCGGCATGAACCGGGTGGAGATGAAGAACGACAGGGTGCTCTCGACCGCCTTGACCCGGCGCAGGCTGAGCGCGTAGGCGGCGGGGATGGCGAGCAGGACGCAACCCACGGTGGCGGCGATCGAGGCCATGAACGAGTTCTGCATGTAGGCCGCCATCCCGCGGTCCATGGCCAGCTGGTAGCCGTCCAGGGTCGGGGTGAAGAACAGCACCGGGTTGATCGAGGAGGCCACCGACTCGGGCTTGAAGCCGTTGAGGAACATCCAGAAGACGGGGAAGAAGAAGAGCAGCACCAGCAGCCAGGTGGCGATGTTGATGATCGAGTTCTTGACGGTGGTTCTCATCGGCTTCCTCCAGCCATGAAGACCTTGAAGGTCGTCTTGAGTGCGATCGTGGCGACGATGATGGTGAGGATGACGGTGACGACGCCGTACGCCGCCGCCTCACCGACGTTGAGCCCGATGAAGGCCCGCTCGTAGAGCAGGTAGGCCAGCGTCTTGGTGCCGCCGGTGCCCTTGGTGAGGATCGCGATCGGGTCGAAGACCTGCAGGATGATCACCGATCCCAGCAGGGTGCCGATCTCGATGTACATCCGCAGGTGGGGCAGCGTGATCCAGGTGAAGGTGCGCCAGGCGCCGGCGCCGTCCACCTGGGCGGCCTCGAGGGTCTCCTTGGACTGGCCCTGCAGGCCGGCCAGCAGGATCAGCATCATGAACGGGGTGAACATCCAGGTCAGCACGATGACCACCGTCGCCATCGGGTGCTCGGTGCTCCAGGACACCTTGGGCAGGCCGACCTGCGCGAACGCCCAGTTCAGCATCCCGATGTTGGTGTCGAACATCGAGTACTTCCAGACGAGGGATGCCGCCGCCGGCATGATCAGGAAGGGCGTGATCATCAGGGTGCGGGCGATCGCACGCCCGGGCAGGTTGCGGTCGAGCAGCACGGCGAAGAGCAGGCCGAGCAGCAGCGAGAGCACCACCGAGAACGCCGTGATCAACACCGTGGCGACGATCGAGGGCCACAGGGCACCCGAGGTCAGCGCGGTCCGGTAGTTGTCGAGCCCGGTGAAACCACGGTCGGCGGGGTACAGCAGGTTCCACTCCATCAGTGAGAAACCGATGGTGACCAGGAATGGGATCTGGGTCAGGAGGATGAGGAAGATGAATGCGGGCAGAAGAAGTCCGCGGGCGGTCCAGGCGTGGCGCGACTGAATACGCCTCTTGTCCTTCGCGGCCTTCGCCTCTACGGTGTCGAGCTCCGTGGTGGTCATGCGCTTTCCTCGGTCTTTCGCTTCGTTGCGAGATATCAGAGGGATTAGGGGTTGGGGCCGGCCGCACGCGGCCGGCCCCAACACCGGTTGAGCGAAGGTTCAGCTCTTGTGTGCGTCGCCGCCCTTTTGGGCGATGTCCTGGCACTTGGCGAGGGCGTCGTCGACCGAGGTCCGGTTGGCGATGTAGTCGGCGACCAGCTGGGCGCACTGGTTCCCGACGTCCTGGAACTCCGGGATCGAGACGTACTGGATGCCGACCCAGGACTGCGGGTTCACACCCGGCTGCTTCGGGTTCACCGAGCTCATCACGTCGAGGGTGATGGGGGCGAAGGCCGCGGCGGCCTCCTTGTACTCGGGGATCTCGTAGGTCGAGGTGCGGGCGCCCGGCGGGACGTTGCTCCAGCCGATCTTCTCGCCGACGAGCTTGTGGTACTCCTTGCTCGTGGCCCACTTGACGAACTTGATCGCGGCATCCTGGTTCTTGGTGGATGCCGGCACGGCGAGGTTCCAGCTCCACAGCCAGCCGGACTCGGTCGTCTTGTTCACCGGCATGTGGGCGTAGCCCATCTTGCCCTTCACCGGGGAGTCGGCGGCCTCGAGCATGGAGGCTGCCACCGAGGCGTCGGCCCACATCGCGGCCTTGCCCTCCTTGAGAGCGGTCAGGCACTCGTTGAAGCTGTAGGAGACGGGGTCGGCCTGCCCGGACTCGTCGAGCATCGTCTTGTAGAAGGTGATGGCCTCCTTCCACTCCGGGGTGTTGACCGTCGCGTTCCACTCCGCGTCGTACCAGTTGCCACCGAAGGTCTGCACGACGGTGGTCAGAGGAGCGAAGAGGTCGCCCCAGCCCGGCTTGCCGCGCATGCAGATGCCCGCCATGTCGGCGGTCTTGGCCTTCTTCGCCGCGTCGGAGACCTCCTGCCAGGTCGGGTTCGCCGTCAGCGTGACGCCGGCCTTGTCGAGGACCTCCTTGTTGTACATGAGGATCGAGGACTCGCCGTAGAACGGGACGGCGAAGAGCTTGCCCTCGTAGCTGTTGACGTCGCGGACCGGCGGGAGGATGTCATCCACGTCGTACGCCGCGTCCGCCTTGAGGTCCTCGGTGAGGTCGACGAGCCACTTGTTCGCGCCCCACTGGGGGGTCTCGTAGGCGCCGATGGTGACGATGTCGTACTGGCCGGCTCCGCTGGCCACGTCTGCGGTGACCGCGCTGCGCAGGTCACCCTCCTCCATGACCTGGAAGTTGACGGTGGTCCCGGGGTTGGCCTTCTCGTACTCGGACTTGAGCTGCTCCATGTCCTTCATCTGGCCGTTGTTCACGGTGGCCAGGTTCAGGGTGACGTTGCCACCGGAGGCACTGCCGTCGCCCGAGGACGAGCTGCCGGCTCCGGAACAGGCGCCCAGCACGAGGGCGGAGGAGAGCGCGAAGACACCTACGGTCAATGTGCGCTTGTTGGAAAGCATCCTAACTCCTTTGGTAGGGGTACTTCGTTTCGTCCTGCGCGGCTGAAGGCATGACAGATGAGTGAAATCTGAATGGGAGTTCTTCTTGAGAGGTTCGGCCCCGGCTGCGTGAACTACTGCAAAGGTAGGACGCCCTACAAACGAGCGACAAGGGCGCCAACGCGCGGCTGTCGGTACTATTATTCCGAGCACGGACGACGCGGTCCGGCCGGCACGGCACCATCGCCGTTACCAGACCGTGATGTTCGCGGACGGGCAGGGTGGCCGAAGGGGCGCGAGATGACGGATTTGTATCGATCCTCGCCGGGGGCGCGGGCGCCCGGACCCGAGCACCGCGACGACGAGCCGGTCAGCCCCTACGCCGCGAGCATCCCCCGCCGCGAGGTCATCCCCAAGCACCCGCAGCACTCGGTGCGCGCCATGACGCACGACTTCCCGAGCGAGATCTGCGGCTGGAACGCCCACCCGGAGTACGAGATCCACCTCATCACCAGAACCCACGGCAGCTTCATCGCCGGAGACCACATCGGCACCTTCGGCCCGGGGCACGTCAGCATCATCGGCCCGAACCTGCCGCACGACTGGGTCAGCGACCTCGAGCCGGGGCAGGTGGCGGTCGACCGCGACGCCGTCATCCAGTTCACCGACGAGTGGATCCGGCAGTGCATGCGACTGCTCCCCGAGCTGCAGGAGGTCGACGCCGTGCTCAAGCTGTCGACCCGCGGCCTGGTGTTCTCCGGAGCCACCGCCTGGCGGGCCGCGGAGGAGATCACCTGCGTGGTCAGCACCCACGGGCCCGAGCGGGTCGGGCACCTGTTCAAGCTGCTCGGTCTGATGGCCAACGCACCCCAGGGTGAGTGGGAGACGGTGGCCAGCGAGTGGATGGGTCGCCCCGACGACGACGGTGCCCGCAGCGCGGGTGAGGCCGGGCTCAACTACATCTTCTCCAACCTCACCGGCGACATCCGCCTCACGACGGCGGCGCGCCTCGCATACATGTCGGAGCCGACCTTCTCCAAGTACTTCAAGCGGGCCACCGGGCTCACCTTCAGCAACATGGTCAAGAAGCTGCGGGTGGCGCACGCCCGCCGGCTCCTCGACTCGACCGACCACCCGATCACCCGGGTGGCCACCTTGAGCGGCTACCACAACATGGCGAACTTCAACCGGCAGTTCCTCGCCGAGGTGGGTACGACCCCGTCGGGCTACCGTCGGATGGAGTCCTCCCAGAAGCCTCCGAACGAGGTGCTCAGCCTGGGGCTGAAGGCGGCTCGGGCCGCTGAGCGGCCGTCCGGCGCCCCGTAGGCGGCAGGTCGCCCCGCGGACGGCCCAGCCGGTCAGCCGAGCAGGTCGTCGAGCGTCGCGTGCACGCCCCGCTCGACGAGCGAGCGCCGCGCGGTGAGGTACTCGTGCACGAAGGTGTCGCGCTGCGCCAGGTCACCGAAGAGGACCTCGATCTCGACGAAGGCCTCGGGGCGGGGGTCACCGGCCGCCGCGGCCATCTCCGCCGCGTGCACGTCATCCGGCACCTCGGGAGGAACGATCTCGCCGCGCCCGATGAGCGCCCAGTACTCCGCCCACGCCGCGACCATCGCCGCGCCGAGCCGCACCGGGCGGCCCGCGTCCAGGTTCTCCCGGATGGCAGGCAGGGTGAAGGTCGGCATCCGGTTCGAGCCGTCGGTGGCCAGCCGCACGAGGGTGTCGCGCATCCGCGGGTTGCTGAACCGGTCGATGAGCGTGGCCATGTAGCCCTCGAGGTCGATGCCGGGCAGCTCGCCCAGCGTCGGCGCGGCCTCGTCGGCCATGTAGCGCTCGAGGTAGGTGCGGATGCGGTCGTCGCCCAGCGCCTCGTCGACCAGCACGTAGCCCAGCGGGGCGCCGAAGTAGGCGATGGCCTGATGGCTCGCGTTGAGCAGGCGCAGCTTCATCAGCTCGTAGGGCCGCACGTCCTCGACGAACTGGACCTCCACGGTCTCCAGCGCCGGTCTACCGGAGGGGAACTCATCCTCGACGATCCACTGGGTGAAGGGCTCGGCCGGAACGGGCCACGCGTCCTCGATGCCGAACTCACGGTGCACGGCCTCGCGGTCGGCATCCGTCGTGGACGGGGTGATGCGGTCGACCATGCAGTTCGGGAACGCGACCGAGGTGTCGATCCACGTCGCGAGGTCGGGGTCGGTCAGCCGGGCGAAGCCCACGACCGCCTGCCGGGCGTAGTCACCGTTGCCCTGGAGGTTGTCGCAGGACATGACGGTGAACGCGGCGGCGCCCGCGTCCCGGCGCCGGCGCAGCCCCTCGACGATGTAGGCGAAGGCGGTGCGCGGGTCCTCGGGGTGCGCCAGGTCGTGCACGACCGCGGGGTTCTCGGCGTCGAAGTCGCCGGTGGCGGGGTTCTTCAGGTAGCCACCCTCGGTGACGGTGAGGCTCACGATCCGCACGGCGGGGTCGTCGAGCCGCTGGTGCACGGCGGTCGCGTCGTCCGGCCCGTAGAGGTACTCGAGCACCGAGCCGACGACCCGGGGCTCGAGCGAGCCGTCCGGATGCCGCACCACCAGGGTGAACAGGCAGTCCTGCGCCCGCATCACGTCGCGCATCGAGGCGTCCTGCTCCAGCACCCCGACTCCGCAGATCCCCCAGTCCAGACCCGAGCCGGTCTCCATCAGCCGGTCGAGGTACATCGCGACGTGCGAGCGGTGGAAGTTGCCGAACCCGAAGTGGACGATGCCCACGGATGCCGCCCCCCTGTCGTACGTCGGGGTGGAGGCGGACAGGGTGGTCAGGGTTGCGGACGAGAGAGCAGTCATCGGGGCAGGTCCTTTCGCTCGTGGCGGTCACGGACTCTCACCTCCCATCGAACCAAGTTCCCGCGACGGCGCCAACGCCGCGCCGCACGGGCAAGGCAAAAGGATCAGTGCCGTGCGGGATTGCATCGAAAGGCTCTCGCAGCCCGTCGCCCCGACCTCGCAGCGGCCGGGGCGACGGTGTGGGGAGCGGGTCAGCGTCGGGCCAGCTCCGCGGCCTGCCGCGCCGACCACAGCCGGTCGGCGGCGTCGATGCTGGCCCGCGAGCCGAGGTCGACCCCGGCCCGCGCTGCCGCGGCACGGGCCTTGGCCGTCGTGAGGTCGGGGGTGTGCACGACCTCGGGCGCGATGAGCCGGTCGGCCGTGGCATACGCACGCTGCTGCCGGGCCAGCCGGTCGGACGACGCCCGGGCCTTGGTGAGCACCGCGGCGGTGGCGGTCACCGTGGCGCCCGTGACCAGGGGGCTGACCGTGGGCGTGTAGCCGCTGGAGTGACCGCTCCGGTTCGGGTGGTAGGACTCGACGATCGGGTTCGACAGGCCGTTGAGCCACTCGGGGCTGTCGCACACGGCGTGCCCGACGAACCGCGAGGTGGGGTTGGCGAACGAGAAGCCCGCGGCCGAGGCGCGGGCCGCCGTCGTCGAGTTGATCAGGTCGGCCGTCGCGTTGAGCCGGCTCTCCTCGGTCGGCGAGAACCAGGTGAGCAGGTTGCAGTCCTCGCCGTTGAAGATCCTCGGGTACCCGACAACGGTCACCTTCGCCCGCGGTGCGCGGGAGCGGATGTTCGCGTAGAGGCTGTTCAGGGCCGCCGGCAGGGTGGTGCGGATGTAGGACTGGGCCCGGTCCACGGCCCCGGTGCAGTTGCTCAGCCAGGCCGGAAGTGCACACGTCGTGAGCACGTCGGCGAAGCCGGCGTCGTTGCCACCGACCGAGATGGTCACGTAGGCGGTACTCGACGACAGGGCGGAGAGCTGACCGTTGGTGACGTCGGTGATCTTGGCGCCGGAGCACGCCCGGAGGTTGAGGGCGTAGCCCTTGGCCGAGGCGATGAGCGAGGGGTAGGCGTAGACGGAGCGCAGGCAGCTGGTGCCGTCGGCGAGGTAGCTGCGGGTGCCGGTGCCGGACGAGTAGCTGTCGCCCAGGGCGACGTACGAGGGCGCTGCCGCGTGGGCCGGAGCCGCGGAGATCACGAGTGCCGTCACCGCGGCGAACGCAGCGGTGAGCAGGGCACGACGTCGGGCCATGGGTCCTCCTGTGACGGTCGAGTGTGGTGCGGCTCACAGTAGGGGGAGGTGGCCCGAGGCGCTTGTCGAGACGAGCGGGGGGTTGCGGTCCTTCCGCCCGGGCCCCGGAGGTCTTATGTTTGCCCCGTGAACTCAACGGGCCCGGCGCCGGGCTCGCAGGCCTCCCTGCGCGAGATGAACCGCCTGCGGGTGCTCGACGCCGTGCGCGAGAACGGCGCACTGACCCAGGTCGAGATCGCCGGGGTGACCGGGCTGAGCGCCGCCAGCGTGTCCAACCTCGTCAAGGAGCTCGACGCCGCGGGTGCCGTGCAGCTCTCACCGAGCATCCGCAACGGCCGCCGCGCGGTGCAGGTCTCGTTCACCGCCTCGCACGGGCTCGTGGCGGCGATCGTCTTCGGCGACCGCGACGTGCGGGTCGCGGTCGGTACCGGCGGCGCCGAGATCGTGAGCCACAAGCGGATGCCGCTGCCCGCCGACCACGCGGCCGACGAGGGCATGACCCGAGGGGCGCGACTGCTCTTCGAGCTGCTCCAGAACAGTGCGCACTCGATGTCGGAGCTGCGGGCCGTGGGGATCGGCCTGCCCGCACCGATCGACCGGGTCACCGGCCAGGTGGGCTCCGAGGGCATCCTGCCCGGGTGGCGGGGCGTGCCGGTCGCGGCGGCCATGGAGGAGGCGCTCAGCACGAAGGTGCTGCTCGACAACACCGCGAACCTGGCTGCGCTGGGAGAGGCGAAGTTCGGTGCCTTGCAGGGAGTCTCGACCGGTGTCTTCATCAAGGCGTCCTACGGCGTCGGGGCGGGGCTGATCATCGGCGGCGAGCTGTTCCGCGGTAGCGCCGGCACGGCGGGCGAGATCGGGCACGTCACCATCGACGAGGACGGGCCGGTCTGCCGGTGCGGCAACCGGGGGTGCCTCGACACCTTCGTCGGTGCCCAGGCCGTGCTCGGCGCGCTGCGCGACTCGCACGGCGCGCTGACCCTGCGCGACGTCATCAGCCGGGCGCTCGACGGCGACCCCGGATGCCGCCGGGTGCTCGAGGACTCGGGGCGGCACATCGGGGTGGCGGTCGCGGGCGTGGTCAACCTGCTCAACCCGGAGGTGGTCTGCCTCGGGGGCCAGATGGCCCGGGTCGGCGAGGTCATCCTGCAGCCGATGCGCGACGCGATCGAACGCTGCGCCATCCCCAGCGCCGCCGCCTCCGTGTCCGTCCTCACCTCCAGCCTGGCCCCGGAGGACGCGGATGTGCTCGGCGCTCTGGCGCTCGCGGACCAGGTGCGCGAGGATGCCGACCGTGCAGCACTGACGGTCGGCTGACAACCGTGACCGAATCGTTGTCTCAAAACCTTGTATTCAAGGCTTGACCTCAACGGCGTAAGCGAGTTGAATCCGAAGCGCCCGCACCAGAGAGGCTGCGGATGTCATGGCCCTAGGAGACCGCATGACCACTCGAACCTTCCGCCTCGCCGGAGCCGCACTCGCTCTCGGCCTCACCGTCTCGGGCCTGTCGGCCTGTGGCGACAGCGACGACACCTCCGGGAGCGACGGCAGCGCCAGCGCCTCCGGTGGCGGCGCCAAGAAGATCGCCCTGCTCCTGCCGGAGAACAAGACCGCCCGCTACGAGGCCTTCGACAAGCCGATGTTCGAGGCTGCGGTCAAGGCCGGCTGCCCCGACTGCGAGGTCCTCTACAGCAACGCCAACCAGGACGCCGCCAAGCAGCAGCAGCAGGCCGAGGCCGCCATCACCCAGGGCGCCGACGTCATCGTGATGAGCGCTGTCGACGGCAAGTCCGCCGTGACGATCGTCCAGAACGCCAAGACCCAGGGCGTCCCGGTCATCGCCTACGACCGCTTCATCGCGGGGGCCGACTACTACGTGTCCTTCGACAACAAGAAGGTCGGCGAGCTGCAGGGCACCGGCCTCGTCGAGGCCATGAAGAAGGCCGGCAAGACCTCCGGCGACATCGTCATGATCAACGGCTCACCGACCGACGCCAACGCGGCCGACTTCAAGGCCGGCGCGCACAGCGTGCTCGACACCAGCGGCTACACGATCGCCGCCGAGTTCGACACCCCGGACTGGAGCCCCGACAAGGCCCAGGCCTGGATGGAGAGCCAGATCGGCGCCGTCAAGGCGAACCTCACCGGCGTCTACGCGGCCAACGACGGCACCGGTGGCGGCGCCATCGCGGCCCTCAAGGGTGGCGGCGTCAACCCGCTGCCGCCGGTGACCGGTCAGGACGCCGAGCTCGCCGCGATCCAGCGGATCCTCGCCGGTGACCAGGCCCTGACGATCTACAAGGCCATCAAGCCGCAGGCCGAGGACGCCGCCAAGAACGCGATCGCCCTCGCCAACGGCCAGAAGCCGACCGCCGGCGCCGACAAGGAGGGCGTCCCCGCCACCCTGCTCGACCCGGTCGTCGTCACCGTCGACAACATCAAGGACACGGTCGTGGCCGACCAGTTCTACACCGTCGCCGACATCTGCACCCCGGAGTACGCGGACGCGTGCGCCAAGGCCGGCATCAGCTGACCACCGCCACACCCGGCATACCCAGCCCCACCCTCACGAAGGAGTGAGCCGAGCATGACCACCACCTCCCCGGCCCCCGTGCTGTCGATGACCGGAGTGTCCAAGCGCTTCGGCGCCGTGCAGGCACTCAAGGACATCGAGTTCAGTGTCGAGGCCGGGGAGGTGGTGGCGCTCGTGGGGGACAACGGCGCCGGCAAGTCCACGCTCGTCAAGGCCATCGCCGGCGTCTACACGCCCGACGAGGGCGAGGTGGTCTTCGGCGGCAGCCCCGTCGAGATCGACTCACCGGCGCGGGCCCAGGAGCTCGGCATCGCGACGGTGTTCCAAGACCTCGCGCTGTGCGACAACCTCGACGTCGTCGGCAACCTCTTCCTCGGCAGCGAGGTCGTGCGCAAGCGGGCGCTCGACGAGGTCATCATGGAGAAGGAGTCCTGGCGGCTCCTGCGCGAGCTGAGCGCCAAGATCCCGAGCGTGCGGATCCCCGTGGCGAGCCTGTCCGGCGGTCAGCGCCAGACCGTCGCCATCGCCCGCTCGCTGCTCGGCAAACCGAAAGTCGTCATGCTCGACGAGCCGACGGCGGCGCTGGGTGTCGCCCAGACGGCCGAGGTGCTCAACCTCGTCGAGCGGCTTCGGGAGAACGGCCTGGCCGTCATCCTGATCAGCCACAACATGTCCGACGTCATGGCCGTCGCCGACCGCGTCGTCGTGCTGCGGCTCGGGCGCAACAACGGCGAGTTCCGGGTCGCCGACACCAACGTCCAGGAGATCATCGCCGCCATCACCGGCGCGACGACCAACGCCGTCTCGGCGCGCGCAGCGCGCAAGGCCCCGCAGGAGGAGCAGTCGTGAGCACCCCCGACACCCCGAAGACGGCAGCATCCGAGCTCGAGGGCGGCGACCCCACCGCCGTGCCCGCGGACCTGCGCCCCGCGGACCTGCAGGACGAACGCCTCATCGCCAGCCAGGGTGTCGGCGGCTGGGCATCGGCGACCTGGGGCCGGCTGCGCAGCGGAGACCTCGGCTCCTCGCCCGTCGTCATCGGGCTGATCCTGATCTGGGGCGTCTTCTACAGCCTCGAGCCCGCGTTCCTCTCGAGCCGCAACCTGGTCAACCTGACCCTGCAGATGGTGGCCGTCGGCACGATCTCCATCGGCGTCGTGCTGGTGCTCCTCCTCGGTGAGATCGACCTGTCCATCGGGTCGATGGCGGGGCTGTCCGCGGCGATCCTCGCGGTGCTCTTCGTCTCCAAGGAGGCGGGCGTCATCGTCGCCGTGCTCGTCGCGCTGGGCGCCGGGGCGGTCGTCGGCCTGGCCTACGGCACCCTGTTCAACCGGTTCGGGGTACCGAGCTTCGTGATCAGCCTCGCGGGCCTGTTGGCCCTGCTCGGGCTGCAGCTGCGGGTGCTCGGCGACCAGGGAACGATCAACCTGCCGTTCGAGTCGAGCCTGGTGCGCTTCGCCTCGCAGCAGTTCCTCCCGCTGTGGCTGGCCTACACACTCGCCGTCCTGGCACCGGCGGTGTACGCGTTCGCAGCATTCCGCCGCAACGCCCGCCGGGCCGAGGCGGGCCTGTCGACGACACCGTTGAGCCGGCTCGCCCTGCGCGCCGTCGGCCTGGCCGCGATCCTCGTCGTCGCCGTCGCCGTGCTCAACCGCGACCGGGGCGTGTCGTACATGTTCCTGGTGTTCCTGCTCCTCGTCGTCATCATGGACCTCGCGATCCGCCGCACCACGTGGGGGCGTTCGGTGATGGCCGTGGGCGGCAACGTCGAGGCGGCTCGCCGCGCCGGCATCAACGTCAAGCGCATCTACCTGTCCGTGTTCACGCTGTGCTCCACGTTCGCGGCGCTCGGCGGCATCTTCGCGGCATCCCGCCTCGCCTCGGCCAACCAGAGCAGTGGCGGCGGTGACACCAACCTCAACGCGATCGCGGCGGCGGTCATCGGCGGCACCAGCCTGTTCGGTGGTCGCGGGTCGGCGTACTCGGCGCTGCTCGGCATCCTGGTCATCCAGTCGATCTCCAACGGGCTGGACCTGCTCAGCGTCGAGTCGAACGTCAAGTTCATGGTGACCGGTGCCGTCCTCCTCCTCGCCGTCATCATCGACAGCGTGAGCCGTCGCAGCCGCGCCGCCCACGGTCGCGCCTGAGCCGACCGCGGCGCATCGGGCCGGGGCCACCTCGCATAGCATCGCGGGGTGGCCCTGACCGATCTCTCGCGCTGTTCCGCGGCGTCCCTGTCGCGGGGCGACCCGCAGGCCGGCACCGCCCCGGTGGCCTCGCGCTGGTTGCTCGTCGAGCACCAGGGGCCGTGGGCCAAGAAGCCGATGGACACCCCTCCACTCCTCGGCCCGGTCGGCGCCGAGGTGGAGAAGACCTGCGCCTCCTTCGGCGGGAAGGTGCTCCTCGTCCGCCGGCCCGGCCGCCGTGCGCCCGGCGAGGACCCGCGCGCCTGGTACGCGGTCGACACCGTGCGCCGCACCTGGGTGCGTGGCACCTGGCGCACCGCGGAGGACCTCCTCGAGGCGGCGCACGCCCTGGGCACCCGGCTCTCCGGCAGCGACGAGGACGCCGAGCCGATGGTGCTGGTCTGCACCCACGGAACCCGTGACGCCTGCTGCGCCGTGCGCGGCCGACCCATCGTCGCCACCCTGGCCCGGGCCCTGCCGGAGGAGGTCTGGGAGTGCACCCACCTGGGGGGGCACCGGTTCGCCGGCACGCTGCTGTCCCTGCCCGACGGGGTCTGCTTCGGGCGGCTCGAGCCGGCGACCGCCGTCGACATCGTCACCAGCCACCGCCGGGGCAGCACCGACGCCGGGCACCTGCGGGGCACCACGCGGTGGGAGCCGGCGGTGCAGGCGGCCCTGGTCGCTGTGCTCGCGGCGCACGGCCCGGCATCCGCCGACGACGTGGTGCCCGGAGCCGTGGACGTCGACGGTGACCGCACCACGGTGGAGGTCCTCGGCCGTGGCTCGATGCCGGAGCGGGTCGTCGTCGACGTCGTGACCGAGGCCCTGCCCGACGCGGCACTCAGCTGTGGTGACCGGCCCAAGGCGCACGCCGCCCAGCGGGCCGTCGCGCGTCCCTAGGTACCACTGCCGGGCACGCGGTGCCAGCATGGGGCGATGAGCGCGACGGAGCAGTACCGCGAAGCACGGAACCTCCTGGTCTCCCTCCGGGGCCGTCACGAGCAGGCGGTCGAGCAGTTCACCTGGCCCGACGTCGGGGGCCGGTTCAACTGGGGCGTCGACTGGTTCGACGCCATCGCCCGCGGCAACGACGAGCCGGCGCTCCTCGTCGTGGCCGAGGACGGCTCGAGCGAGGAGGTCAGCTTCGACGCGATGGCCGCGCGCTCGGACCGGGTGGGCCGGTGGCTGCGCGACCTCGGCGTGGGCCGCGGCGACCCGGTGCTGCTCATGCTCGGCAACCAGGTGGAGCTCTGGGACGTCATGCTCGCCGTGATGAAGCTCGGCGCCGTGATCGTGCCGACCGCCACGGCAGCCGGTGCCGCCGACCTCGCGGACCGGGTGGCGCGCAGCCGGGCTCGGGCGGTCGTGACCACACCCGACCAGACCGGGAAGTTCGCCGACCTCGCCGGCGACCTCGTGCGGGTCAGCGTCGGCCCGGCCGAGGGGTGGGCCGACCTGCTCGACGCGTATGCCGTGCACGTCGAGCCGCTGCCGCATCCCGACACCGCGCCCGGTGACCCCCTGCTCCTCTACTTCACCTCCGGCACGACCGCCCGCCCGAAGCTCGTCGAGCACACCCAGGTGTCGTACCCGGTCGGTCACCTCTCGACCGTGTACTGGCTGGGGCTGCAGCCCGGCGACCGGCACCTCAACCTCTCCAG
This sequence comes from Ornithinibacter sp., assembly GCA_035633415.1. GTDB lineage: Bacteria > Actinomycetota > Actinomycetes > Actinomycetales > Dermatophilaceae > Fodinibacter. Next base: position 18,239 of record DASQEZ010000020.1, read on the forward strand.
CCCCGGCTGGGCGAAGCACGCGTGGTCGTGCTTCTTCGCCCCGTGGATCGCGGAGGCGACGATCGTCGTGCTCTCGTACGCGAAGTTCGACGCAGGCCTGCTGCTCGACGTGCTGCGCCGGAACGAGGTCACCAGCTTCTGCGCGCCACCGACGGTGTGGCGAATGCTGATCAACGCCGACCTGTCCGGGGGCCCCGGCGTGCTGCGCGAGGTGGTGGGCGCCGGGGAGCCGCTCAACCCCGAGGTCATCGAGCAGGTGCGCCGCGCCTGGGGCCTGGACCTGCGCGACGGCTACGGCCAGACCGAGATGACCGCGGCGATCGGCAACACCCCCGGGTCGCCGCTCATCCCGGGCTCGATGGGGCGGCCACTGCCGGGGGTGCCGGTGGTGCTGGTCGACCCGCTCACCGGGATGCGCGTCGACGGCCCGGGCGAGGGCGAGCTCTGTCTCGACCTCGCCGCCCACCCGCTGCCCCTGATGACCGGCTACCAGGGCGACGCGTCGCGCAACGACGAGGCGATGGCCGGCGGTTGGTACCACACCGGCGACGTGGCCACCCGCGACGGCGACGGCTGGATCACCTATGTCGGCCGCACCGACGACGTCTTCAAGGCCAGCGACTACAAGATCAGCCCGTTCGAGGTGGAGTCGGTGCTCATCGAGCACCCGGCCGTCGCCGAGGCTGCGGTGGTGCCGGCGCCGGATGCCGTGCGCCTGGCCGTGCCGAAGGCGTACGTCGTGCTCGCGCCGGGTCACGAGCCGTCGGAGGAGACCGCCCGCTCGATCCTCAAGTACGCGCGCGAGAACCTCCAACCCTGGCAGCGGGTGCGCCGCCTGGAGTTCTCCGACCTGCCCAAGACGATCTCCGGCAAGATCCGCCGGGTCGAGCTGCGGGCGCGCGAGGAGGACCTCGCCTCCGCCCATGGCGCCCCCGAGGGCACCGAGTGGCGTGACGACATGTTCCCCGACCTCAAGGAGTGACGCGCGCCGTGAGTGCACTCACGGCCGGCCGCCTTCAGGGAACGGGCACCGTCGTCAGCGGGAGGTCCGTGGAGCACGTGCGCGCCGGGTCGGCCTCGCGCCCGTCGACCCTTCGACCGTTGACCAGCGACACGTCGTCGTAGGCCGGCCGGCCCTCGATGACGTCGCGGAACCGGTAGCGGGTGAGCGAGGCCAGCCGGCAGTCGGTGCCGAAGGTCAGCACGTCGAACGCCGACGGCTGCCCGACCAGCTCCTCCCCTCCGGCGTCGGCGAGGAAGTGGGTGAGGGGTCCCCCACCGGTGAACGTCCCGGCCTGCACGCGGTTGCCCTCGAGGTCGACCGAGTGCATGTGCCCGTTGACGAGCACCCCGCCGTCGAGCCCCTGCACGGCCCACGGCTCGTGGGCGACGAGGAGGTCGGGAGCTGGCCGGCCGGCGTACGCCGCCGTGAACGCCTCGCGCGCCGGTACCTGCTTGGCGGGGGAGCCGGTGCCCGAGTCGCCGAACCACCGGGGGTCGTTGAACCCGGCGATCCGCACGCCGTGCACGGTCACCTCGGTGTAGACGCCGGCGCCGTCCTCGAGGAGCGTGACGTTCGGGACCCGCGAGAGGCGGTCGAGCAGCGCGGTGTCGTTCGCGCTGCTCGCGTCGTGGTTGCCCCGCACGAACAGGTAGGGCACGCCGACCGACTCGATGCCCGCGAACAGGTCCGTGGCCTCGGCCTCCTCGACGCTGCCGAAGTTGACGAGGTCGCCCGCGTCGACGACGACGTCGGCGCCCTCCTCCTCCACGATCGTGCGCATCAGGTCGTACTGGTTGCCGGCGTGGATGTCGCTCACGAGGAGCACGCGCAGCGAGGTGTCCGACTCCAGGGGTGCCGCGTCGTACTTCTGCTGCAGCGCCGTCGACAGGGCGATGAGGTTGCGCAGGTACGGCGCCACCTGGCTGGCCCGGGTCTCGACGTCGCTGAGGATGCCCTGGTTGCGCTGCAGCGTGCCGAGCACGCCGGTCGAGGTGAAGGTCTCCTGGCGGTCGGGCTGGTAGGTGGTGTACATCGCCAGGCCGGTCACGGCCGTGGCCGCCAGCCAGCCGACGAGCCCCGCCGCGACCAGAACGGCGGGTGGGCGGCGGCGCCGCATCACGGCGTACCCGGCGAGGACGGCGACGACGAGGGCGAGCGCTCCGATCGTGAAGCGGATCATCACCGAGGCCGCGGCGTCGCGGATCGCGGCGCTCAGCTCCTCGGGGCCGGGCCGCAGGGACGCGAGGCTCACCCCGGGCCGGGAGAGCACCTCGGTGATGCTGGCCTTGACCTGCGGCACCGTGCGGATGCCGGGTGCGGCGCCCTGGAACTCCAGTCGCAGGTCGCCGAACGCCGTGGTCGCGACGAGCTCACCGCTGTGCAGGGGGTTCGGGTCGAGCGCGACGCTCGCCTGGTAGTGCGTCGTCTGCGCGGTGGCGGGGGCGACCGTCGTCGCGGCGGTGCCGGCGACCACGCAGGCCGCCGTGAGGCCCACGACGGCGAGTACGTGGCGCAGCCGCCGCGAGCCGACCCGGTGCCCCGCCCACCACCAGGTGCTGATCGCCGTGACCAGCGGCCAGCTCACCGTGAGGAAGGCGACGAGGCGCTCGTGGATGCCGAACGCCGAGCCTCCCAGGTCGATCCCGAGTGAGGCGACGGTGAGGGCGAGCACCACCGCTGCGGGTCGCGCCACGCCGCGCATGAGGGCGACCGGGCCGTCGGGCCGGGCGCCGAACCAGGGCCACACGGCGAGCAGCGCGAAGGACATCGTGGCGACGGCGGTGTGCGCGACCGAGGACTCGACCCGGGAGGGCAGCGGCAGCGCGGCGACACCGATGGTGGCCACGCCGCCCGCGGCGAGCAGGATGCGCCCGGTGCGCCGGGCCGGCGCCAGCGCCCACGCGGTGACGAGGTGGGCCAGGCCGGTGACGACGAGACCGGTCGTCATGATCCACCGGTGGGGTGTCGCCGATGCGGCGAGTGCGCTGATCGACTCGGCCGTCGCGTCGAAGCCGCTCGGCTGCGCCGAGGCCGCCCACGTCCACCCCCCGACGAGGGCAAGCACCGCCACCGTCGCACTGAGCACGGCGGTGCGTGGCCGACCCACCGGTCCCGTCGCGGTCGACGGATCGCTCGTGGGCTCGGGCATGCGCACCACCCTAGGTCGGGTCTCCTCGCCGACGGCCACGGTTGGGTCCACGGATGCCGGTACTGCACCCACTCCGGCCTCTTCTCGGGGGCCGTCCCCCCGCCCTAGGATGAGGCTCGCCGTCGCGTCCACACCCCACGCAGGTCGAGCAGGCTGGAGTTGACTCCATGAGCAAGCCGTCGTTCCCCGCACGCACCCTGGTGTCGGCCTTCTCGCGGGTCAACAACCGCAGGCAGTGGCACCGGCTTCCTTGGCTCGTAGGCATGTTCAACCTGATGGCGCTGCGCATCCAGCTGCGGGCGGACAACCTCACCGACACGCGCACGCCCGACCCGTCGCTGCGCAGGGCAGCGGTCACGCCCGACCAGTGCCCGGCCCTCGCGGCCCGGTTCCGCACTCCGGACGGCTCGTTCAACGACCTCAGCGACCCCGACATGGGGATGGGCGGAACCCGCTTCGGTCGCAACGTCGCCCTCGACAAGGCCTTTCCGGAGGCGATGCCCGGGCTGATGGAGCCCAACCCGCACGTCATCAGCAGGCAGCTGATGAGGCGCGGCGAGTTCGTGCCCGCCACCACGCTCAACCTCCTGGCCGCCGCCTGGATCCAGTTCCAGACGCACGACTGGTTCTCCCACGGTCGCGAACCGGTCGACACCATCGACGTCGACCTGCCCGTTGGTCACGAGTGGCACGAGAACCCGATGCGCGTCCCGCGCACCCGCCAGGACCCGACCCGTAGCGACAAGGACGCCCATCTCCCCCCGACCTACGTCAACAGCGAGTCGCACTGGTGGGACTCCTCCGGCATCTACGGGAGCACCCCGGAGAAGCAGCGCCGCGTGCGCAGCTTCCAGGACGGCAAGCTGATCGTCGAGAACGGCCGACTCCCGGTCGACGTGTCGACCGGCACCGCGGTCACCGGCTTCAACGAGAACTGGTGGGTCGGGCTCGGGATGCTGCACACCCTGTTCACCCTGGAGCACAACGCGATCTGCGACGCCCTCAAGGTCGCCCACCCGCAGCTGAGCGACGACGAGCTCTTCGGCACCGCACAGCTCGTGAACTCCGCGCTGATCGCGAAGATCCACACGGTGGAGTGGACCCCGGCGATCGTGGCCCACCCGGCACTCAAGCTCGGCATGCGGGTCAACTGGTGGGGTCTGATGGGCGAGCGGCTGCACCGCCGCTTCGGCCGGCTCGGGAGCAACGAGGAGGTCAGCGGCATCCCCGGCTCGCCGGCCCACCACCACGGCGCGCCGTACCAGCTCACCGAGGAGTTCGTCTCGGTCTACCGGCTGCACCCGCTGCTGCCGGACGTCCTGGAGGTGCACAACGTCGAGGACGACCGGCTGCTCGAGGCAGCGCCGTTCGCGGACGTGATCCTCAAGAACGCCGAGGGGTTCGTGACCGGAGAGGTCACCCCGGGTGACCTCTTCTACTCCTTCGGCGTGCAGCACCCCGGCGCCGTCTGCCTGCACAACTTCCCGCGCTGGCTGCAGGACCTCACCCTGCCCGACGGCGTGCGGCTCGACCTCGGCGCCGTCGACATCATCCGCGACCGTGAGCGAGGGGTGCCCCGCTACAACGAGTTCCGCCGCCAGCTCCACCTGAAGCCGGCCTCGTCGTTCGACGACCTCACCGACAACCCGGTGTGGGCCCGCGAGCTCGAGGCGATCTACGGCGACGTCGAGCGGGTCGACCTGCAGATCGGGATGCACGCCGAGACACCGCCCGACGGTTTCGGGTTCAGCGACACGGCGTTTCGCGTCTTCATCCTGATGGCTTCACGGCGGTTGAAGAGCGACCGGTTCCTCACCGACTGCTACACGGCGGAGTACTACACGCAGACCGGGCTCGACTGGATCGCCGACAACACGATGATCTCGGTGCTGCTGCGTCACTACCCCGAGCTGTCGAGGACCCTCGCGGGCTCGACCAACGCCTTCGCGCCGTGGAAGCGCACCGGCGCCCAGGCCTCGTAGGACCCACCACCACCACCGAGGAGGCGCCATGGCCGACCTGGTCGACGTCGACGCACGCCGTGCCGTGATCCAGAGGTACTGGGACGCCCTCATGTCCGGCGACATGGTCACGTTCCGCTCGCTCCTGGCCCCGGACGCGGTGATCCACTACCCCGGCCAGAACCACATGTCCGGGGACTACACGACCACCGACGACATCGTGGGGCTCTACGCCCAGCTCACCCAGTTCGTGCAGGACGGCGTCTTCACCGGTGGGGTGCTCGACATCATGGTCGGCGAGGTCTACACGTCGGTCGTCATCAGGTACGACCTGCACACGCCCCTGAAGGTGCTGCCCGGCCGGGCGATCGGTCTGTTCATCCTCGACGACGACCTGCTGATCAAGGAGTACTGGCTCCACGAGTGGAACCAGCACATGATCAACTGGGTCTTCCGCGGCTCGCGGCTCGCCTCGCCCGTCACCGGTTACCTCAAGAAGAGGAGGCAGCGGTGACGCGTCGCGGGGGGAGGGTGCCACCCGGCCGGCTCGGTCTTCCGTGGCTCGGCGAGACGACCGCCATCGCCAGCAACAACCACAAGTTCTACACCGACCGGTTCGACAAGTACGGACCGATCTTCAAGACCCGCCTGTTCGGCATCAACTTCGTCGTGCTCTCGGGGGCCGAGGCGTTCCACCGGTTCGCCACCGACCCCGCCATCGAGCGCGGCAACAGCGACCCGATCTCCGTCGAGCAGATCTTCCTGAGGTCCCTGGCCCTCGAGGACGGGCCGGAGCACCGCAGCCGCAAGGACGTGATGCTGCACGGCATCCGCACCCGGGAGGCGATCACCGCGTACGTGCCGCGGATGCAACGGATTATGCAGGCCACCGTCGACCGCTGGCTGGCCGACGGCACGGCGCTCGTGCGTCCCGACCTCGAGATGGTGAGCGCGCGGCTGGCCGGTGCGATGTACACGGGCGTCGAGACCGAGGAGCACGCGCAGGAGATCCACGACCTCAACGCGGCCATGCGCAAGGCGTTCTCGACCGTGCCGGTCGCCATCCCGGGCACGCCGTACGGCAAGGCGACGAAGTCGCGCGACCGGATGATCGCGATCATCGACGAGGCGATCGCCCGGCACCGCGCGGGCAGCTACGACGACATCGTCTCGCGCATGCTCGCGGCTGCCGACGAGCACGGGGTGCCCGCCGAGAAGCTGCGCGGCGACCTGCTGCACCTCGTCTTCGCGAGCCAGGGTGGCTACTTCGTGCCGCTCACCCTCATCACGATGGCGCTGGGGGAGCGCCCCGAGCTGATCGAGCGAGCCCGCCGCGAGGTGCTCGAGGTGTCCCCCGAGGGCCCGGTCACCATGGAGCAGCTCGACCGGCTCGTGTTCCTGGGCCAGCTGTCCAAGGAGCTGCGGCGCTTCTTCGCGATGAACTCGGCCAACTTCTTCGGCAAGGCCACCTCGGACCTCGAGGTCGAGGGCTACCGGATCCCGAAGGGCTGGGGGGCGATCGCGGCCATCCACATCACGATGCGCAGCGACGACGTCCACGACGACCCCGACCGCTTCGACCCCGACCGCTTCCTCCCGGACCGGGAGGCTGCGCTCGCCCCGGGCAGCTACGTGCCGCACGGGGACGGCGATCGCGGCGGGCACCGCTGCCCCGGTGAGGACATCGTCACCGTCGCGGTGAAGCTCTACCTCACGCTGCTGCTGCGCCGGGCCACCTGGGACCTCCCGGAGCAGGACCTCGAGCTGAGCAACGAGCTCTTCCCGCTGCCGACCTCGGGCCTGCGGGTCACGTTCCACCCGGTGCCCGCGCGGTCGCTTCCGACGCCGGATGCCGGGAACGTCACGGCGGGCTGAGGCGCGGATGGCGGCCTCCTCGACCCGTCGTGGCCTCGGCGGGCGGCTGCTCAAGCCCATCGTGTTGACCCGGCTGATGCTGTTCTCCGCCCGGCACGTGCCCGACCGCACGCCGCGGGACGTCGGGCTCGCCTATCGCGACGTCGAGTTCGCCGCCGCCGACGGCGTACGGCTGCGTGGCTGGTTCCTGCCTGCGGGCCCGGATGCCGGCCCGGCCGTCGTGGTCGTGCACGGCTGGCTGTGGAACCGGCTGGGCAACGTCGCCGGGTGCGTGCCGTTCACCGACACCGACGTCGACTTCCTGCCGGCCGCTCGGGCGCTGCACGACGCCGGCATCTCCGTGCTGCTCATGGACCTGAGCAACCACGGTGAGAGCGGCTCGCGCCTGCCCGTGACGTTCGGCCTGCGGGAGTGGCAGGACGTGGTCGCGGCGGTCGACTTCCTGCGGGCCCGCACCGACGTCGACCCGGACCGGGTGGGGGCGCTGGGCTGCTCGATGGGCGGGAACGCGGTGATCTACGGCGCGGCCGAGTGCGGCACCATCAAGGCCATCCTCGCGGTGCAGCCCGCCGTCGTGTCGCACTTCAACAGCCACTTCGCGCGCGACGAGCTCGGGCGCCCGGGGCCCTTGATGGTCCGATCGATGGACCTGCTCTACCGGGTGCTGCGAGCACCGCTGCCGAGTCAGGAGGACCCGGCCGTGCCGGCAGCTCAGCTGGGAGACACCGTGGTTCGCTACGTCCAGGGCACCGGTGACCCGTGGGGCACCATGGACGACGTGCGCGCGATGGCTGCCGCCACGCCGAACGCGCTGCCCGTGGTCGAGTACGAGTCGTCGGGCCGGTACGAGGGGTACCGCTACGTCACGGATCAGCCCGACGAGGTGGCCGCCTTCTTCGCCGAGTACCTCTGAGACGGGAGCGAGGTGAAGCCGCGGCTCAGGGCCGCCACGGGCACCGGCACCAGGAGCAGCTGGGGGCGGACGGGGTGGACCGCACCCACGACCTGACGCCGGCCGCTTCCCCAGGCGCCCCGCCGCTGGCCGGCCCACCACCCGAGCAGCGCCAGGCCACCGACCGGTACCTCCATGCCGACCACGAGGCCGCGGTAGAGGAGCACCCCCGCGGCGGCCGCGGCGGGCTCCGCGCCGAGCGCGCCCAGGACACCCGCCATCCCCACCTCGACGACGCCCGTCGCCCCGGGGGTCAGGACGACCATGGAGAGCACGCGCTCGACCACGAAGGCCGATGCGACGACGACGGGTGCGACGGGGTCGCCGACCACCCGCAGGCAGGCCCAGAGGAGCAGCGCCTGCAACGCGGCGTACCCCACCTTGCCCCCGAGCAGGCGACCCCAGCCGTCACGGACGAGCAGCGCCGACTCCGTGCGGAAGCGGGCTGCCCGTTCGCCGTAGCCCTCCGGTGCGCTGGGGAGGGCGCGCACGTGCGCTGCCGCCCGGTCGGCCCAGCGCCCGGCCCGGCGCAGCGGCCGGTCGTCGCGGGCCACGAGCACGACGGCGAGCACGGCGACCACGAGCAGGGCTCCACCGGCCGCCGCCGCCGTGCCGACCGTGCGCGGTGGTGCCGACGAGCCCAGCGCGAACCAGCACAGGACGAGTCCCGGGAGCGCGAGCTTGACCAGGGTGTCGGCGAGGTTGGTGACCACCGCCCAGCGGCTGAATGCGCCCGGGCTGAACCCCCACGTGCGCGCCATCCGCCAGTTGACGACGGTGCCGGCAGCCCCGCCGAGGGGTAGCAGGTTCGACACGAAGGACCCACTGAGGTTGAGCAGCAGCGCCCGCCGGTGGGACAACCCCGGCAGGGCCGCGGTCAGGGAGGGCGTGTGCACGCACAGACCCGCGAACCACAGCGCGCCGAGCACGGCGAGCTGCGATGCCGTCGGGCGGGACAGGGCCGCCCCGATGTCGTGCCATCGCGCACCGGTGGCGTGCGGCAGGGCCAGGGCAACGAGGGCCGCCGCCGCACCGCCGGCAAGGGCGAACCTGGTCATGGCGCCGGCGGGGGTCCTCATCCGCCCACGGTGGCCCAGTCGGCCACGCGGACACATCAGGGGTCGACCGGGGATCGACCCTCAGATCCGGGGCCGGTACTCAGGGTCGACCCTGAGTACGCGGGCCCGGGAGGCAGGACGTCCGGCCGTGAGGTTCCCCGCCAGCACAGCGACGTCGGGGAACCTCATCCATGGCGGGGGAGCTTCCCCGACACGGCCCGTCAACCCCGACATCACAGTGACGGCGGGGAACCTCAGCGATCTGGGCTCAGGGGTGCCAGAGACCGTCGTGGGACGCCTGCCGGGTGAACTGGCCTGGGTCGAAGAAGCGGTCGTAGTACTCCATCTCGAGGTGCGAGAACTGCAGCCACATGCCGGGGGAGTAGAAGGCGTCGACGTGTGCGGGGAAGCGCCCGTAGGTCTCGTAGACGTAGTTGCAGGCGTCCTTGATGTACTGCACCTGCTGTGGGGTGAACCGCGTCCCCGTGTCGGTGTACGCCTTGGCGTCGGCCGCGTCGCGGTAAGGGCTCGAGAACACCTCGCTGTTGCCGTAGGCCGCGCCACCCGCCCCGTACTTCGTCTCGATCACACGCTCGACCGCCTCGTCCATGGACGAGACGTAGGGCGGGGTGAGCCCTTCGAGGATGCCGTCGATCCCGACGGGGTTGGGCTGGGACGCCGGCACCGGGGCCCACGGCGACAGCTCCTTGGGCTGCTCGAGCCGGAAGCCCAGGCCGTGCCATCCCTTCGCCGGGTCGCTCTGCCACATGTAGGGAGTGAAGACGGCGCCGTGGATCCAGCCGCCGAGGCCCATGGCCTGGCCGAGGAGCATGAGGTTCTGGAAGTAGAAGAAGGCCTCGTAGTCGGTGCGCAGCGTGTTGGCGAAGCCGAGCGGGGCGACGTTGTCCTTGTTGACGAAGCCGTTGCGGATGTACTTCAGCCCACCGATCGGCTGGTACGGGATCTTCGGTGCGAGGTGCAGTGCACCACCGATCTTGGCGAGCCACTCGACCGCTCCCTTGGGGTGGAACGGGCGCCAGTCGTCCATCAGCATCGAGCGCTTGCCCTCGGGCTCGGTCGCGAGGATGAGCAGCGCGTTGATGTACTGCCAGGTGCAGTCGACGACCGGGTAGAAGAGCGTGGTTCCGGGCACGTTGGACGCCTGCGCGTTCCAGCCGAGGTAGTACGGCCACTCCCGCGGGAACTCGACCCGGCGGTTGGACACCCGCACCTTGCAGCGCTCCGCGACGTCGAGCCAGTCCGACTCCTTCCAGTCCGACCACTTGCGCGGCATCTCGTTGAGCATCGCCAACGCCTCGGCGCCGGTGGGGTGACGCAGGAGGAAGATGCCGTCGTCGTTGATCATGAAGAAGTGGGTGGCCTGCGCGTTGTCGGCGCTGCTGCCGGTGCGGGCCATGATGTTGAGGAACGGGGTGCCGAGCTCGGGCTTGCCGTTGGGCTTCACCAGCGGGCCGTCGTGGGTCGTGACACCGGTGATGCCGGTGATGCAGGTGATGAGCAGGGCCTCCTCGAGCGGCGTCAGCGGCGCGGGCTCGTTGGTGCTGTCGTGGCTCAGCGGTCCGGCCGGCACCGAGTGGCCCCGCGGGATCCGCCGCGTACGGCGTTCGGTGAGGGCCGACATCAGGGGGTACGAGAAGAGGTCACGCAGGGGGTCCTGCCCGCCATGGGGGTCAGCGGTCGACGAGGGGTCCGGCGACAGCGATGCGTGCTCGGTCATGACGCTCCCGTTGTTCTGGTCAGTTGTGCCTGTCGAGCTCTGCGGTGACCACCGGGTAGACGTCGCGGGCGGCGTCCTTGCCGATGAACAGGTCCATGTGCGCGTAGTCGTCGATGACGTGCCGGGTGTAGAGGTCAGGTCCGTTGTGCTCGACGAGGAAGTCGTGGGTGAGCTTGCTGCCCTCGGGCAGGAAGAGGCGGTTGTTCGCCCCGTGGAGGAACGAGATCGGCATCCGGAACCGGTCGACCTGCGGAAGGTAGAGGTCGGCACCGTCGGCGGCGACGACGTGCCCCGCTCGCAGCGTGCGGGTGATCTGCTGGAAGGTGCGCATGTTGGCGACGCCGAACACCTCGTGCAGGTTCTCGTGCGTGGCCTCGTTGAGCCGGTCGTGGTCGTAGACCTCGCCGTACATGAACATCACCCGTCGGCAGAACGCGTTGCCGCACTGCTCGTCCCCGGCGGGGTAGAGGTGCAGCGCCGTGTCGTAGAGGCGCTCGGCCCAGGACGGGTCGTCGGAGGCGTCGGTCGTCAGGGTGTCGAGGCCCAGGCCGCCCAGCGCGTCGGCGGCGTACAGCCCGGCGCGCAGCTCGTTGACGACACCGGCCCGCGGATGGAGCGTGACCACCGACGCGACGGCCGACCGAACGCCCTCCAGGCCCAACGCGATCGACATGAGCATCGTGAGCGAGCCGATGCAGTGGGCCATGATCTGGACCGACTCTGCTCCGGTCACCTGACGCACCGCCGCGACCGCCGCGGGGTAGTCGAACCGCGCGATGTCGTCGAGCGTGAACTGGGTGGACGCGGACGGCAGGGCCGGGCTGGCCCGGTAGTCGAGCACCCACACGTCGTAGCCGTGCTCGACGAGGAACTCGACGTAGGTCGTGTCGGTGGTGTCGAGCGTGTAGGCGGCGCCGGTGGTGCCGAAGCCGGGGCTCAGGATGACCGGCCCCTTCGTGCCGCCCCGGTAGCGAACGAGGCGTAGGGCGACGCCGTCGTCGGTGCGGAAGGGGTGGACCTCCGGTGCGCCGGAACGCAGCTCGCGTCGCTGCCGGGGCGCTGCATCCGGGTTGAACGCGCTCGGGCGAGCGAGGATGCCACCGAACACCTCGGTGAGCGAGCCGGCGAAGAGCCGGCCGAAGCGGGTCAGGGCCCTCAGCTCGTCGAGCATGCCGTCGGCGTTGACCGCGTGCATGCCACGCAGCTGACGGGCGAAGTCGTCGGGGTGGATCGTCACGACACCGGTGGCGACGACGGCGCCCGAGGCGTCCGCGCCCTCGTGCACCGTGACGAAGAGCGTCGTCGTGTCACCCCAGACGTCGAAGCCGTCGTCGTCGTGGACCTGCTTGAACCCCTCCAGGAAGAGCCGGCGGCCGTCGTCGGTGGTGAGCGGCATCGCGTAGAGCATCCGCCGGGCCCCTGCGAGGTCGGGGTCGCGCAGGAGCAGGTTGAACCGGCCGTCGGTGACGGTCATCGGAGTGGGGGACAGGGCTGGAGCGGTGACCGACCCGGCGAGCAGGGCCTCGTGCTCGGGGTCGTCGACCAGCCCGTCGACATCGGGTGCCGTGACGGTGACCGTGAACTCGAGCGGGGAGCCGTCGGCCCGGCCGCGCTCGAACCCGGCGTGGAAGTCGTCGGTCACCGTCGTCGACACGAACCCACGCATGGTCTCGGTGAACTCGACGCCCGGGCCTTCGCCGGGCACGGTGGACGCTGCGTCGACCGGCGCCCCGGAGCCGCTCATGGTCACCGCCGTCCTCGGCTGGCGAGCAGCCGTGGCCGAGGGCCGTCGGGCCCCCGAGCCGGTCGGGCGACACCCTCTGCAAGCGGAGCGTATCGGCGTTTGCCGGAGGAGGGAACACCGTAGACAGACCTCGCGACAACGCTGGCCGAGCGACCCCGGTGGAGAGCACACTGGCCATGGCGGAACCGGGCCGGACAGATCTCCTCCCGGTTCCGTGTCAGCGCGAGTTCCCGTCGAGCGGAGTCCCACGCCATGGTCCACAGCCCCACCACCGAGCACGCGGACGTCGTCGTCGTCGGATCCGGGTTCGGTGGGTCGGTCGCGGCGTACCGCCTCGCGGACGCCGGGCGGTCGGTGGTCGTCCTCGAGCGCGGCAAGGCGTACCCGCCGGGGTCGTTCCCGCGCAACCCTCGTGGCACGGCCCGCAACTTCTGGGAGCCCGAGGCCGGTCGCCACGGACTGTTCGACGTGTGGAGCTTCGAGGGCATCGACGGCCTGGTCGCGAGCGGGCTCGGTGGGGGGTCGCTGATCTACGCCAACGTGCTGCTCCGCAAGGACGAGAAGTGGTTCGTCCGGGAGGACCCCATCCCCGGTGGGGGGTACGAGGACTGGCCGGTGACCCGAGCCGACCTCGAGCCCCACTACGACGCGGTCGAGCAGATGATCGGCACCACGACCTACCCCTATCCGGACACCCCGAAGACCGCCGCGATGCGGGAGGCCGCCGCCGGCGCCGGGCTGGCCCTCACGATGCCGCCGCTCGCGATCAGCTTCTCCCGCAGGCGAGGTGAGCCGCCGGTGCGGCTGGGCGAGATCGAGCCGCCGGCGTACGGCAACATCCACGGGATGCCGCGTGCCACGTGCCGCCTGTGCGGCGAGTGCGACCTCGGCTGCAACGACGGCGCGAAGAACACCCTGGACCACACCTACCTGTCCGCGGCGCGGCACCGTGGGGCGGACATCCGGGTTCGTCACGAGGTCAAGGGGTTCCGGCCCCTCGACGGTGGCGGCTACGAAGTCGTCTACGTCGTGCACACCGCGGCCGACGGCGAGCCCGGGGCCGACCTGCCCACCCACGTGCTGCGGTGCAACCGGCTCGTGCTCGCAGCAGGCACCTTCGGCACGGCACTCCTGCTCCTGCGCAACCGGGCGTCCCTACCGGGGCTGGGCGACGCCCTGGGCCGGCGCTTCTCCGGCAACGGTGACCTGCTCGGCCTGGTGATCGGCGCCGCGAAGGACGGCGCCGACCGCGAGCTCGACGCCCACATCGGCCCGGTGATCACGAGCGCGGTCCGCATCCCCGACGCCATCGACGGCGACGACGTCGCCGGGCGCGGTCACTACGTTCAGGATGCCGGCTACCCCCCGTTCGGCATGTGGCTGGCGGAGACGGCCAAGGGCGTCGGGATGATCTCGCGGGCGGCCCGCTTCGCCGTGGGACGCGTCGTCGACGACGCCCTCGACTCGGGCGACTCCACCCTCGGCGCCGACCTGGCGACGCTGCTCGGCGACGGTCGCCTCACGGCCTCCTCGCTGCCGCTGCTCGGTATGGGCCGCGACATCCCTGACGGGGTGCTGCGCATCGACGATCGGGGCCGGCTGGCGGTCGACTGGACCATCGAGACCTCCACCGACTACTTCGACGGGGTGCGCCAGACGATGCGGGCCATCGCGGCGCAGCTCGGCGGCACCTTCGTCGACAACCCGCTCTGGTGGGCCCAGCGGGTCATCACGGTGCACCCCATCGGCGGCGCGTCGATGGGTCGTGGCCCCACCGACGGCCTGTGCGACGCCTACGGCGAGGTGTTCGGCCACCCCGGCCTCTACGTGATGGACGGCGCGCTGCTCCCGGGCCCGGTCGGCCCCAACCCATCGCTCACCATCGCGGCCGTGGCCGACCGGGCCTGCACGCAGCTGCTCGAGACCTGGCCGTCGGGGTCGGTCCCCGCCCCTGCGCGGGTGAGCGCCGCCGACGCCGCTGCGGGACCCGGCGACCCGGCATCCGCCCCGGCGACGGCCGACGCCGTCGCACCCGGGGCGAGCGGCCTGCGGTTCACCGAGAAGATGAAGGGGTTCGCCGCCCTGCACGTCGACGACCCGCGCACCGGGTTCGCCCAGGGCAAGGACGGCCGGGACCGGCTCATGTTCGAGCTGACCATCTCGGTCGACGACATCGACCGCTTCGTCGCGGAGCCCGAGCGGCAGGGCTCGGCCACCGGTTACGTCGAGAGCGAGCTGCTCGGGGGCCGGCTGGACGTCGAGCGGGGCTGGTTCAACCTCTTCGTCGAGGCCGACGACCCAGACCAGCGGCAGATGCTCTACCGGCTGTGGCTCACCGGCCCCGGGGGCAACCCGTTGACCTTCGCGGGGGTCAAGCGGGTGCGGGACGAGGGTGGTCTCGACGTGTGGCGCGACACCTCGACCCTGTACGTCACCGTGCGCGAGGGGCACCTGCCGCCCGGCACCGACGACGGCGAGGTCGTGGCCGCCGGCATCATCACCATCCACGTGCCCGACTTCATGAAACAGCTGACGACGTTCCGCACCTGGGGCGATGACCCCGTGCGCGCGCTCAACGAGTTCGGCACGCTGTTCCTGGGGCAGCTGTGGGACGTCTACGGCGGCATGGTGGTACGCGACGAGGAGGACCGCCCGTGAAGCGCGAGGAGCTGGCCGAGCACGGCACCGAGCTGAACTTCGTGCCCCAGGACGCCGTGCGCTGGCTGGCGCCGAGCGAGCTGAAGACGATGGGCAGCTCGATCCTGTCGGAGATCTTCGGCAACTACGCCGACAAGCGAGAGCTGCAGAAGGTCTTCGACAGCGCCATCATCGAGGTGCCGGCGACCCCGCTGGCACCGGGCGAGGACTTCTGGTTCGACTACACCGCCGACATCGGCGACGGGTTCGACGCGACCTTCACGGTCGCGGCGCTGATGGCCAAGGAGCGGCTCGCGGTCGACGGCCTCGACGCCCCGCTGCCCCGGGGCGCGATGCTCGTGCTCGGCGGTGACCAGGTGTACCCGACGGCCTCGTCGCGGGCCTACGAGGACCGGATGGTCGGGCCCTACCGCTCCGCGCTGCCCGAGGCCGACCCCCAGCCGCTCATGGTCGTCCTGCCCGGCAACCACGACTGGTACGACGGCCTGACGGCGTTCCTGCGGCTGTTCACCCAGGGCCGCTCGGTCGGGGGCTGGCGCACCGAGCAGAAGCGCAGCTACTGGACCCTGAAGCTGCCCCACGGCTGGTGGATGGTCGGTCTGGACAGCCAGCTCGACTCCTACTTCGACGACCCGCAGCTGTCCTACTTCGAGGAGACGCTGACGGCGAACCTCGCCGAGGGCGACAGCGTCATCGTCTGCGCAGCGACGCCGGCCTGGGTGCACGCGGCCTCCGGCAAGCCCGACGCGTTCAACGCGCTGGAGTGGTTCGAGCGCAACTTCGTCACCTCCCGCCGGGTGCCGGGGACCAACCGGCGCGAGGCGACCGGGGCCCAGGCGCGGCTCTGGCTCAGCGGCGACAAGCACCACTACCTGCGCTACGCCGAGGACCTCGACGACCCGATGGCGCCCGCCGGCAACCAGCGCCAGCTCGTGACCTGCGGCATCGGCGGCGCCTACCTCGACGTCACCCACGGCCTGGCCACCGAGCTGCGCCTGCTGCCCAAGGAGTCGCGCAGCTGGCGCGAGGGCGACAACGAGGCGACCTTCCAGGTGCAGCCGGCGAGGTACCCGTCCGAGAAGGACTCCCGCTCGCAGGTGTCCCGGCTCGGCTGGCCGTGGCGCAAGGAGTGGATCGTGCGCCGCAACCCCGGTGTCTTCAGCTTCTTCGCCGCGGCGCACGTGCTGATCTTCATCACCATCCTGCTGACCTTCTGGCAGGGCGTCAGCGTCGCCGGCAGCGGCCGGATCGTCGACGCCTACCTGCGGGCCAGCCCGGAGAAGCTGTTCACGTTCGCGGCCGGGCTGGTCGGCGTCATGGTCTTCGTCTTCCTCATCGCGCTCTTCCCCAAGCTGCGTGGACGCCCGCCCCTGCTGTCGGTCAGCGCGATGGTGCTGACGATGAGCCAGCTGCTCGTGGCCTGCGCGTGCTTCGTGGGTCTGGCCCTGCTCCCGGTCGGGCCGATCGGGCCGCTGTCCGCGTGGCCGAAGTTCTTCGCGATCATCCTCGGGGTCGCCGTGATCGGCGGCCTCCTCGGGGCGACCGCCCTCGGCGTGTGGATCGTCGCCTTCAAGAGCGAGGGCATCGGGTCCTGGGCGATGATGGGCCAGGCCGTGGAGGAGGGCAAGGGCTTCCTCCGGGTCCGCCTCGACCCCGAGGGCGTGCTCACGGTCTACCCGATCGTCACCGAGGAGCTCGTGCGCGACTACGACATCTCCTCCGACCTCGTCGAGACCTCGAACGGGCGCCCGACCCGCATCCCCGTGCCTCAGGGTCCGCTGCCGATCCCGCACCTCATCGAACAGCCGTTCACGGTGCGCCCCACCGCTGCCGCCGGCCCGGCCGGACCGCCGCCCGGGATGGGGCCGGTCGGGCCGTCCGAGACGGTCGAGGAGGAAACCCTAGGCTGACCGGTATGCCGGTCACCTCCCCCGCGTCCACCGTCGCGCCCTTCGGCGAGCCGTTCGCGGGGGTACTGCTCGACCTGGACGGCACCCTCATCGACTCGATCGCCGCGGTCGAGCGCTCGTGGGTCCGGTGGTGCGGGGAGTACGGCGTGGACCCGGTACGGCTCCTGGGGTTCCACGGCATCCCCGCGGCGGGCGTCATCGCGGGCCTGCTCCCGCAGGAGCGGCGGGAGGAGGCGTTCGACCGGATCCTCGAGATCGAGGTGGCGGACGTCGACGGCATCGTCGTGCTGCCGGGCGCGGCCACCCTGCTCGCTGCCCTCGCCGAGGGCGGGGTGCCGACCGCGATCGTCACGTCCGGCACCAGCGACCTCGCCGAGGCCCGCATCGCCGCGACCGGGCTCACGCACCCGGCGGTGGTCGTCACGGCATCGGAGACCGAGCGCGGGAAGCCGTGGCCGGACCCGTTCCTGGAAGGTGCACGGCGGCTGGGGGTCGACCCGGCGCACTGCCTCGTCGTGGAGGACGCGGTCGCCGGACTGCGCGCCGCCCGCGCTGCCGGATGCCGCGCGCTGATCGCCGTGCTGGGCACCACGGCGCGCGAGGAGCTCGAGCCGGTCGCGGACCTCGTCGTACCGGACCTCACCCACCTCGCGACCTCGGTCGAGGGTGGCGTCGTGTGGGTGCGCGGGGCATAGGGTCTGCCCATGGATGCCGACGTCGTCGTCGTGGGTGCCGGCCTGGCCGGGCTCGTCGCCACGTGCGAGCTCGCCGACGCGGGCCGGTCCGTGGTGCTGCTCGACCAGGAGAGCGAGGCCAACCTCGGCGGGCAGGCCTGGTGGAGCTTCGGCGGGCTCTTCCTCGTCGACAGCCCCGAGCAGCGCCGGATGGGCGTCTCCGACTCCTTCGAGCTCGCCTGGCAGGACTGGGAGGGCACCGCGGGGTGGGACCGCCTCACCCAGCCCGACGGCAGCCCCGGCCCCGACCACTGGGGGCGCCGATGGGGGCGCGCCTACGTCGAGTGGGCCGCGGGCGAGAAGCGCTCCTGGCTCAAGGGCCTGGGCATCTCGTTCTTCCCGGTGGTCGGGTGGGCCGAGCGCGGCGACGGCACGAGCGGTGGGCACGGCAACTCGGTGCCCCGCTTCCACATCCCGTGGGGCACCGGCACCGGCGTCGTCGCGCCCTTCGAGCACCGCGTGCGCGAGCACATGGCCGCCGGGCGGGTGTTCTACCGGCCGCGCCACCGGGTCGACCAGCTGGTCCGCACCAGCGGCGCGGTCACGGGGGTGCGGGGCGCCGTGCTCGCGCCCGACGGCTCGCCGCGAGGCGTCAAGAGCAACCGCGACGTCGTCGGTGACTTCGAGTACGGGGGCGAGGCGGTCATCGTCACCTCCGGCGGCATCGGCGCCAACCACGACCTCGTGCGGGCCAACTGGCCCGAGCGGCTGGGCACCCCGCCGGAGGACCTCCTCACCGGGGTGCCGGCCTACGTCGACGGCCGGATGCTGGCCATCACCGAGGCCGTCGGCGGTTCCGTCGTCAACCGCGACCGGATGTGGCACTACGTCGAGGGTGTGCGGAACTGGGACCCGATCTGGCCGGGCCACGCCATCCGCATCCTGCCCGGCCCGAGCTCGATGTGGTTCGACGCCCGGGGCAACCGGCTGCCCGCTCCCTACCTTCCCGGGTTCGACACCCTCGGTACCCTCGACCACCTGCGGCACACCGGTTTCGACCACTCCTGGTTCGTGCTCAACCGCGCCCTGGCCGGCAAGGAGTTCGCGCTCTCCGGCTCGGAGCAGAACCTCGACCTCACCGAGAAGCGCTACCGCGACGTCCTCCGCCGGCCGATCACGAAGGTGACCCCGTCGGTGCAGGCCTTCCTCGACCACGGCGAGGACTGGGTCACGGCCGCGACCATCGGTGAGCTCGTCGCGAAGATGAACGACCTCACCCCCGAGGCCCCGCTCGACCCCGCGCACATCGAGCGCCAGGTCGTCGAGCGCGACCGCCAGGTCGACAACCCGTTCACCAAGGACGCCCAGGTCGCTGCGATCCGGGTCGCCCGGCGCTACCGCGGCGACCGGATCACCAAGCGGGCCTTCCCGCCGCACCGCATCCTCGACCCGAAGTACGGCCCGCTCGTCGCCGTGCGGCTGCGGGTGCTGTCGCGCAAGACCCTCGGCGGCCTGCACACCGACCTGTCCGGCCGGGTGCTCGGGCCGTCCGGCGATCCCGTGGCCGGCCTCTACGCCGCCGGTGAGGTCGCCGGCTTCGGGGGCGGTGGCGTGCACGGCTACCGCGCGCTCGAAGGGACCTTCGTCGGGGGATGCCTGTTCTCCGGGAGGACTGCGGGCCGGGCCGCCGCGTCGGCCCTGTGAGCGGACGCGCCGGCCCTGCGCAGGGGGTGGCGACGCCCTCCGAGGTGGTCGCCACTGCGTCGACGTGGCAGGTGGCCGTGGCCGTGATGGTCGTGTGGGCGTCGCCTACCAGGGTGTGGTGCTCAACTCGATGACCTACCGCCCGCAGGTCACGCCCGAGGCGCTGCTCGGCCGGGTCGACACCGCAGGGCGGATGCTGTCCTTCGGCGTCGGGTGGACGGGCGGCGCGCTCGGGGCGAGTGCGCTCGCCGGGCTCATCGGGTTGAGGCCGGCCCTCGTGGTGGTCGTGTCGATCGGGCTGGTCGCCAGCGTCTTCGGCTGGCTGTCGCCGCTGCGCACCATCGACGCCCACGGGCCGGCGGTGGTGGCGGCGTGAGGTCCTTGCTCGCCGGACTCGGCGGGGGCTCGGGGGCCAGGTGGCGCTGCGGGCTCGGCGACGGCTTGCCGCCCAGGGCGTCGCGGGCGCTGTTCGTGCCGCTGATCGCCGCGGGCCGGGCCAGCACCTCGACCGGCGACCCGATCCCGCCGGCCAGTGACGGCCGCGAGGGGCGGCTGCACGTCCTCGGTCGGCCCGTCTCGGTCCGCGTCGACCGCACCTGAGCCCCAGCCGCGCTCAGAGGAACAGGCAGAACGGGTGGCCGGCCGGGTCGAGGAAGACCCGCACGTCGTCCCGCGGCTGGGTGCCGGCGAGGGTGGCTCCGCACTCGGTCGCCCAGGCGCTGGACGCGTCGAGGTCGTCGACCCAGAGGTCGAGGTGCTGGGTGGCGCTCTGGTGGCCCGCTTCCGCCGGCCAGACCGGGCGCGTCCACTGCGCCTCGTACTCGAAGTTCACCGTGAGGTGCGGCATCCGGATCTGCGCGAACCCGGCTGCAGCAGGGCCGCCGGGCTGTGGGCGCTCTGTGGCAGTGACGTCGGCACCGAGCAGGCGGGCGTAGAAGTCCGCGAGCAGGAGCGGATCGGGCGTCATCACGGTCACCGACGTGGCTCGCACGGACGGTCGCGTGTCCGCCGCGAGCACCTGCTCACGCAGGATCTCGGCGTGGCCGCAGTGCTGGGCCAGCTCGCGCACCATGTGGAGCATGACCCACCGCAGGGGAAGGGGACCGCGCCGGTTCCCGGGCAGCACGTCGTCGAGGCCCAGGCCCGCGGTCGCCCGCCGCGAGTCGTCGCAGGCCGCGCGGTAGGCCGACTGCACGGTCGCGACCGTGTCGGCCTCGTCGAGGTCGAAGGAGTCGCCCTGCGACTCGGGGATGCCGATCTCCGACCTCGGCCGCGCGGTCACCGCCTCGTCGAACCAGACCCTCTCGACGAACGTCGCGTGCTTGACCAGGCTCAGCAGGGTGGTCCGGGAGGGAACGAGCCGGCGTCGGGCCTGCTCCTCGGTCAGCCCGTCGAGGCAGTCGAGCAGGATCTGGCGGTGGTCGTCGAGGAACGCGTCGAACTGACGCCGCAGCGGGGCGTCGAAGACGGCGGGGTCCATCGCGGGCGGCGGCACGTCCATCCGGTCACTGTAGGGCGGGCCGACGACCCGCGGCAGGGCCCGGGCTCAGAGGTACTGGCCGGTGCCCTCGGCGTGGCCGGGCTCGCCGTGCGGGCGGTGGGCCTGCGGCATCCCCGGGGCGCCCGGCGGCGGCATCCCCTGGTGGCTGGTGCCGGGCGGCAGCTGCCGGATCTGCTGCAGCTGGGCCTGCGCGGCCATCTGCTGCGCGACGAGCGCGGTCTGGATGCCGTGGAAGAGGCCTTCCAGCCACCCGACGAGCTGCGCCTGCGCGATGCGCAGCTCGGCATCGGAGGGCGAGTCGTCCGAGAACGGCAAGGTGATCCGCTCGAGCTCGTCGACGAGCTCGGGGGCCAGGCCGTCCTCGAGCTCGGCGATCGAGCGCTGGTGGATCTCGGCGAGGCGGGCCCGGCCCTTCTCGTCGAGCGGCGCGCTGCGCACCTCGTCGAGGAGCTGCTTGACCATCGAGCCGATTCGCATCACCTTGGCCGGTTGCTCGACGAGGTCGGCCGGGTTGGACGGGCGCTCGCGGCCACCGTCGGTGGGCTGCTCGCCGTGCGCAGCCACGCCCATGCCGTCGGGGGTGACGACCACGACCCGCTCCCCGTCGCTCGTGACGGTGGCGGGGACGGCGCGGCCCTCGGAGTCGTCCTGGTCCTGCTCACCGCGGGGCTGCTCGCTCATGACCCCATCCTGCCCCACCCCCCCATCCTCCTGCCGCCGTCTCGTCTCGAGTGCGGAAGTGGTTGCCAGAGCGACCACTTCCGCACTCGCGGCGAGGAGGTCGAGGAGGTTGACATCGACTCTCGATATGCATATCGTCTGTCGTTGTTATCGACATTCGATACATGCGGCGATCGGGGAGATGCCATGACCAACCACACCGACGACCTCGGGCGCTCCGGGGCGCAGCGCAAGGACCTCCTGGCCTTCGACCGCTCCGACCGATGGGGCCTCATCGCGTTGCTGGGCCTGTTCGCGATCGTGACGGTCGTCAGTGGCGTGGTCCACCCGGTGCTGCGCTGGGTGGAGGGCGCGCCGGTCCCGACCGAGGTGTTCAGCCCCGTCGTGGTGCCCGGCCTCGACGCCGCGGGGGTCGAGCACGGGCTCGGTACCTATGACCTGCTCGTGCCAGTTGCCGGCGTGGGGCAGCGCATCCTCTCGATCGTGCCCGGGGCGCTCGTGGCCGGCGGCGTGCTGCTCGGGTGCTGGCTGCTCCTGCGGGTGATGCGGAGCATCGCGGGGGGCGACCCCTTCACGCCGGCCAACGTCACGCGGCTGCGGGGGCTCGCGGGCCTGCTCGTCTTCGGCTCCACGGTCGTCTTCTTCCTCGAGATGGCCGTCACCGGAGCGCTGCTCGGAACCCTGGACCTCGGTGCACTCGAGCCCGGGTTCCGCCTGGACTTCCCGTGGTGGCCCCTGCTCTCCGGGATGGTTGTCGCACTCCTCGCCGAGGCGTTCAAGGCCGGCAGCCGGCTGCGCGACGACGTCGACGGGCTGGTCTGATGCCGGTCGACGAGCCACACCGCGTGGTGTGCCACCTCGACCGGCTGCTCGAGGAGCGCGCGATGACGCTCGCGGCCCTCGCGGAGGCGGTCGGGGTCACCGTCGTGAACCTCTCGGTGCTGAAGAACAACCGGGCCAAGGCGGTGCGCTTCAGCACGGTCACCGCGATCTGCGAGGTCCTGCAGTGCCAGGTGGGCGACGTGCTCAGCGTCGAGCGTGAGGCGGGCTGACGGCATCCGCGGGGTGGTCCTGGTGCCTTAGTGGAGGGGGAGTGGCCAACCCGGGCCGCGTCGTGCGGCACCGGCCCGAACCGGGTCAGCCGACCGGGGCCGCGGTGACGACGATGTTGTCGCGGTGGCTGCGCAGCTCGGGGAGGTACTCCCCGCCGCAGGTGATGAGCACGAGCAGGGGACGGCCGTCGCGGGCGAAGATCTCGTCGACCGGCAGGGCCTTCTTGACGATGGCGCGGCGCCCGACGACCTCGTAGTCGTGGTCCCTCCCGTCGGCGGTCGTCACGGTGACGCGCATGCCCGGCGCGGCACCCCGCAGCGCAGCCAGGGCGCCGGGGCCGTCCTCCCGGGTCGCGACGTGGCCGGCGATCACGGTGTTGCCCCGCGCGTCGGAGGGCGCCGAGCCGTACCGGTACCACCCGACGCTGGTGGGGGCGGCGGGGATCACCATTGCCCCGTCGTCCTCGACGCCGACGTCGTCGACCCGGGCGTCGACGTCGATGCCCGAGATGACGAGCCTGGTCGGGGCCGGCGCCGGTGAGACCTGGAGCGAGCCCAGCGAGGCGTCGCGCGCCCGGGGCTGTGGCAGTGAGGGGCTGGGCGCGGGGGTTGGCACCGTCGGCGTCGCTGTGGCGCTCGGCGCCGAAGCGGTCCGGCGCACGTCGGCGAGGTCCGCCCCCGCCGACGGCCCGGGGCGACCCGACGCCCAGAGCACCAGCGCGACCACCGCGCCGAGGGCGGTCACCGCGGACACCGCCGACACCGCGGCCCATCGGGCAGAGCGGGTTCCGCGCTTCACGGCATCATCCTCACGGGTCGGGGTCGGGGTCGGGGTCGGGGTCGGGTACGGGTACGGCCGGTGACGCCGGGTCACCGGCCCACGAGCCGGGGGTCCGCTGGACGCGAACCCCCGGCTCCCGGCAGGGTCGAGAGTGGCCGGCCGGTCAGCCGGTCAGCCGGTCAGGCGCGGGCCCGGGAGGCCCGAGCGGCCGCACCCGCGGCGACGAGCGCCCCGAGCAGGGCGAGCCCACCGAGCACGACGGGGGTCGTGTCAGCCGGCACGTCGGCCGTGCCCGAGGGAACGCCCGACGGCGAGCTGTGCAGGCCCGTGATGGTCTGCACCGCCACCGCGAGGTTGGCGTCCTCGGCCGAGCCCCACGCGTAGACGATCGTGGCGGTGCCCTCCTGGACCGGCACGTCGGCCGGCCCGATGACCGGGTCGGTCGTACCCGCGAGGGCGACCGACGCCGAGACGGTACCGACGGGCAGGTCGGCCATCTTCTCGTTGGGGTTCGTCAGGTCGCTGAAGACCGCGGTGCCGCCCGCGAGGATGTCGACGGCCGGTGCCGCGGCGGTGTGCCGCACGACGAGCCGGCCCTGTCCCGCATCGACCTTGCTGACATCGTTGACGAACGGCGTGAGCACGGGCGCCCCGGCGGCGTCCAGGTGGGCAGCCACGGTGATGTTGGCGCCGGCCGGCACGGTGACGTTCTCCGCCTCGATGGCGGGGTCGCCCGAGGGGTCGGCGTTCGCCGGGAAGACCGCGAGGTTGTACGTGCCGCCGGGGATCTTCACCGGGTCGGTGATGGTGCCGGGCTCGAAGTCGGTGAGGAGGGCCTCCTCCGCGGTGTACGTGGCGTCGGCGCTGGCGTAGACGTCGACCGTCAGGCCCGGCACGCCGTGGAAGACGACGACGGAGGCGTCGTCCGCGGCAGCGGCAGGCGTGGCGAACGCGACGATCGGCAGGGCGGCGACGGCCAAGGCCGCGGCTCCCGTAAGGACTGTGCGCATGCTCGGTTCCCTTCGATGGAGGAGGTGTGACATCACCTCTTCCCCGGACAGGGGCCCGGTGGATGCACCCCGCGCCGTGTCGAAGGTTTCGGCCCGTGGGTCGCGCCCGCGCCCGGGCGGGTCAGCCGACGGTGTGGGTCGTCGTCCCGGAGCCCGGTGCGGCCTCGGGGTGGAGGTCGGGGCGGTCGATGCGGCGGAGCAGCGGCTGTGAGGCAGCGGCCAGGAGCGCGGCGGATGCCGCTGCCGTCACCGTGACCGCG
>DASQEZ010000021.1:0-3354 GCA_035633415.1 Ornithinibacter sp.
GCACGGTCCGGGCCAGGGTGAACGACCCGGAGGACGCGGCCGTGACCTCACCGAGGGCGCCGAGGCCCCCGAAGCCGCGGCCGCCGGGCGGGCCGCCGGACGGCATCCCCGACGGGGCACCGGACGGGGCGCCGGACGGCATCCCGGACGGAGGCGTGCCGCCCTCCGGGAAGCCTCCAGCGGGGATTCCGCCACCCCCGTCGCCGCCAGGAGTGACGTCGTCGCAGCCGCCGGCGGACAGGACGGTCACCGTGGTGGCCGCCAGCGTCTCGGTGTCCGCGTTCGCGGTGGAGGGGCTGGTCGACGCGGTCGAGGTGTCAGATGCGGTTCGGACGCTGACGCAGTCACCGACCGCGAGCTCGGCAGCCGTCGTCTCCACCTGGGAGGTCATCGTGGTCGTCGACGTGTAGACCACGGCAACCTGCTCGCCGTTGCCCTGCACCTGGAGGGTCGTGCCGTCGACCGCGGCGATGGTGCCGGAGGCACCGGGCGCCCGGCCGGCCTGCCCCGAGGGTGCGCCGCCTCCACCGAGCGCGGACGCGGAGGTCGTGGGAGTGCCCGACGACTCGCCGGACGAGCCGCAGCCGGTCAGGGCCAGGATGCCGATGCCGGCGGTGGCGAATCCGAGAGCGGCTCGGGACAGGGGAGGTACGTGGGGCATGGTCACTCGCTTCGCAGTGCGTCGATGGGGGACAGTCGGGCGGCGCGGCTGGCGGGGTAGACCCCGGCGACCACGCCGATGACGAGGGAGATGGCCAGGGCAAGACCGGCCGCGAGGGGTGAGACGGGGACCGGCTGGTCGAGGATGGAGGGCAGCACGCGGGACCCGGCGACGCCGAGCGCGAGTCCGAGCAGGCCGCCGATGAGGCCGAGGACGGTGGCCTCGGTGAGGAACTGGCGGCGGATGATCCGCGGGGTGGCCCCGAGCGCCTTGCGCAGGCCGATCTCGCGGATCCGCTCGGTGACCGACACGAGCATGATGTTCATGACCCCGATGCCGCCGACGAGCAGCGAGATCGCCGCGATGCCGCCGAGGAGCACGGTGAGGGTGCGCGAGGTGCTGGTGGCGGTCTCGACGATCGACTCCTGGCTGTTGATGCTGAAGTCGGCGTCGTCGGAGGTGACCCCGTGGCTGGTCAGCAGCGCGTTGGTCGCCTCCTGGTACGCGGCGGAGAGGGTGTCGGCGCTGGTCGCCTCGAGGTAGATCGTGGAGACGCTGGTTCCGCTCGACGGGGAGACGAGGGTGGCGTAGGTCGTGGCGGGGACGATCGCCTGGTCGTCCTGGTCGCCGCCGACCGTGGATCCCACGGTGTCGAGCACCCCGATGACCGTGAAGGGCTGAGCACCGATCATCACGCTCTGGCCGACCGGGTCGCTGGCGCCGAACAGCTCCGACGCGGTGGTGGAGCCGAGCACCACCTCGGGTTGCATGCTGGTCAGCTCGGCCTCGGTGAACATCCGGCCCGACGTGATGGACCGGGCGCGTACCTGCAGCCAGTCGGGCGTCGTGCCGACGACGCTGGACGTCCAGTTGGTCCCGTTCGCGGTGAGGGTGGTCGAGGTGCTCGAAGTGGGGGCGACCGCACGGATGTCCGGGGCGACCTCCGGGTCGGCGAGGACTGCGGCATCCGCGGTGGTGAGGGTCGTCGCGGAGCCTCGACCACCGCGTATCCCGGTGAGGCTGGTACTCGAGCCGGGGGAGACGATGAGCAGGTTGGAGCCGAGCTTGCCGATCTGGCTGGCGACCTGCTGCTGAGCACCCTGCCCGAGGCCGACGGTGAGCATGACGGCGGCGATCCCGATGAGGATGCCGAGCACGGTCAGGGCCGAGCGCATCCGCCGGGTGCGGATGGCGTCCCAGGCGGTGCGCACGGTTTCGGTCCAGGTCATGGCGCACCCACCCGGTCGACCTCGAGCAGCCGGCCGTCGCGCATGTGCACCTCGCGCTGGGCACGGGCGGCGACATCGTGCTCGTGCGTGATCAGCACGATGGTGCGCCCCTGCGCCTGCAGCTCGTCGAAGAGGTCGAGGACGTCGGCGGTCGCGGTCGAGTCGAGGTTGCCGGTGGGCTCGTCGGCCAGGATGAGCTGCGGGTCGGTCACCAGGGCGCGCGCGACGGAGACGCGCTGCTGCTGGCCCCCGGACAGCTCGCCCGGACGGTGCTCGACCCGATCGGCCAGGCCGACGCGGGTCAGGGCGTCCACGGCCCGGCGCCTGCGCTCGGCCCGTGGCAGGCCGGCGTAGACCAGCGGCAGCTCGACGTTGCGCCAGGCCGACATCGTGGAGAGCAGGTTGAACTGCTGGAAGACGAAGCCGATCCGGCGGTTGCGGACCTCGGCGAGGGCGCTCTCGCGCATCGCGCTGACGTCCTCGCCGGCGAGGTGGTAGGTCCCTGTGGTCGGGGTGTCGAGGCAGCCGATGACGTGCATCAGGGTCGACTTGCCCGAGCCGGACGGCCCCATGATGGCGACGAACTCGCCCTCGTGGACGGTGAGGCTGACGCCGCGCACGGCCGCGACCTCGAGGCTGCCGGACCGGTAGACCTTGCCCACGTCGTCGAGCCGCAGGATCGGGGTGCGGGTCACTGGCCGACCCCGCCCGGGGGGCCACCAGCGGGGAGCTCGCCACCGCCGGGGATCTGGCCGCCGCCGGGGAACTGGCCGCCACCCGGGAACTGGCCCTGCTGCCCGGACCCGGTCGACCCACCGCCCGAGGGACGCGGGAAGGAGCGAACCGTCACGACCACCTGGTCGCCCTCTGCCAGACCCTTCGTGATCACCGTCGACGTGCCGTAGACGCCGCCCACGGTCACCGGGGTGCTGGTGACCGTGTCGTCCTTGCTCAGCTGCACGGTCGTCTCGCCGTTCGTGGTGCGCACCGCCTGGGTCGGCACGGTGAGCACGTCGGTGAGCTGCTTGACCGTGATCGCCACGGTCGCGGTGGTGCCGGCGTGGAGGCCCTCCGGGGTGCCGGTCACGCCGATCACGACCGGGAAGGTGGCGGTGCCCGACGAGGAGGAGGACGCGACCACGCCCACACTGCGCACCGTGCCGAAGACGTTCTCGGAGTCCCCGGTCGGTGTGATCGTCGCCTGGAGACCCTTGCTCAGCTGCCCCAGGTCACCGCTGGAGACGCTCGCCTCGACGACCCAGGACGACGTGTCGACGACCTGGATGCCCGAGGTGGTGGTCGACGTGGTGTCGGTCGCCGCCCCGGCGCCCGGGTCGGCGCCGCCGCCGACCGCACCCGATCCTGCGGTCGCACCGGTGCCGGTCGAGTCGCCGACGGCGTACCCGACGCTCGCGACGATGCCCGAGATGGGGGCGCGCAGCACGGCCCCGTCGAGGGCGGCCT
>DASQEZ010000022.1:0-2872 GCA_035633415.1 Ornithinibacter sp.
GCGCCAGCGGCCCCCACCAGACCGCGCACTCGAGCACGTCGCCGCCGTACGAGGTCCACTGCGCCTCGGTGCCCAGCGGGATGGCGTCGTGCGGCATCGAGGGCGAGAGCTTGGCCCCGGTGGCCGGCACGGCGGTCGCGACCTGGAGCACGAACTCCCACGTCGGCCGGATCTCGTCGAGCCGGAAGACGCGCTTGATCCGGCCGTGCCGCCCGGTCCTGCCGGGCACCCGGCGCGCCGGGTCGAGCCACACGCCGACGCGTGACCGCAGCGGGTCGCGCGGCGGCTCGAACTCCTCGGCCAGCCCCTCCCGGGCCCGAGAGTCCGGCCAGGGACGCAGGTTGATGTCGGCGATCGCCGCGGTCACCGGGTCGATGTCGACGCCCTGGACCGTCACCCCGAGCGCCGACATGGCCACGGCGTCCGACCCGATGCCGCAGCCCAGGTCGTGCACGGTGGCGAGCGAGGCGTTGTAGAACCGCCCGGCATGGGTCGCCGCGACCTCGAGCCGGGACGCCTGCTCGAGCCCGTCGGCGGTGTAGAGCATGTCGCCGGCGAACTCACCGAACTTGGCGGCGGCCCGGGCCCGCAGGCGCTGCTGGGTCAGCAGCGCGGCGACGAACTCGGGGTCGTGGCCCTCCTTGCGCAGCCGGTCCTGCAGGCGCATCACCTGGCGCTCGTCGTACGGGGGCAGGCTCCGCAGGATCGCCCGACCGTCGGGTGACCCCAGCGTTCGTACGATGCCGACATCCACGGCGGGCATCCTGCCATTTCCTGGCCGGGCCGCATCCCGTGACGCGCATCGCCCCCCACGCCCGTCCCGCGCATTGGCACTCGAGTTGACCGAGTGCTAACGCGCGACCTAGATTTGCCTCATTGGCACTCACCCCTGGTGAGTGCCAGCGCACCCCGGGTCTCGATCGACCCCCGCGACGGCGAACGCGGCCCGGACGCGCAGTTCCCCGTCCACTTCGACTCACCCCACAGGGGAGGAGCACACCGTGTCGGTTTCCATCAAGCCGCTCGAGGACCGCATCGTCATCAAGAGCCTCGAGGCCGAGCAGACGACCGCGTCCGGTCTCGTCATCCCGGACACCGCGAAGGAGAAGCCCCAGGAGGGCGAGGTCCTCGCAGTCGGCCCCGGCCGCATCGACGACAAGGGCAACCGCGTCCCGCTCGACGTCCAGGTCGGCGACCGCGTCATCTACAGCAAGTACGGCGGCACCGAGATCAAGCACGGCGGCGAGGAGTACCTCATCCTGTCCGCCCGTGACGTGCTCGCCGTCGTCGGCTGACGCACGACCCACGCATGCCGTGACCGCGCCCCGGTGCGCACCCGCAACCGGGTGTGACCGGGGCGCGTCCGGTAGCGGTCACGAAACGACCAGTCCCGCCGCGGCGGCACGCTCACGCAGCCCCCGGCATCCCGATCACGAAGGACAGCAATGGCCAAGGAACTGGAGTTCAACGACTCCGCCCGCAAGTCGCTCGAGCGCGGCGTCGACGCGCTCGCGAACGCCGTCAAGGTGACGCTCGGCCCCAAGGGCCGCAACGTCGTCATCGACAAGAAGTGGGGCGCCCCCACGATCACCAACGACGGTGTGACGATCGCCCGCGAGATCGAGCTCGAGGACTCCTACGAGAACCTCGGTGCCCAGCTCGCCAAGGAGGTCGCGACCAAGACCAACGACGTCGCCGGTGACGGCACGACCACCGCGACCGTGCTCGCCCAGGCGATGGTCCACGAGGGTCTGCGCAACGTCGCCGCCGGCGCCTCGCCGTCCGGCCTCAAGCGCGGCATGGACAAGGCCGTCGAGGCCGTGTCCGAGGAGCTGCTCAAGACCGCCCGCGACATCGAGTCCAAGGACGAGATCGCCCAGGTCGCCTCGCTCTCCGCGCAGGACGAGGAGATCGGCGCGACGATCGCAGAGGCCTTCGACAAGGTCGGCAAGGACGGCGTCATCACGGTCGAGGAGTCCTCGACCGCGTCGACCGAGCTCGAGTTCACCGAGGGCATGCAGTTCGACAAGGGCTACATCTCCCCGTACTTCGTCTCCGACCCCGAGCGCATGGAGGCCGTCGTCGAGGACGCCTACGTGCTCATCAACCAGGGCAAGATCTCGGCCATCGCCGACGTCCTGCCGATCCTGGAGAAGGTCGTCAAGGCCGGCAAGCCTCTCCTGGTCATCGCCGAGGACATCGACGGCGAGGCGCTGTCGACCCTGGTCGTGAACAAGATGCGCGGCACCTTCAACGTCGTCGCCGTCAAGGCGCCCGGCTTCGGTGACCGCCGCAAGGCCATGCTCCAGGACATCGCGACGCTCACCGGCGGCCAGGTCGTCGCCGAGGAGGTCGGGCTCAAGCTCGACCAGGTCGACCTCGACACCCTCGGCCAGGCCCGTCGCGTCGTCGTGACCAAGGACTCCACGACGATCATCGACGGCGCCGGCGACCACGAGGAGGTCACCGGGCGGGTCAACCAGATCAAGCAGGAGATCGAGCGCACCGACTCCGACTGGGACCGCGAGAAGCTCCAGGAGCGCCTCGCCAAGCTCGCCGGTGGCGTGTGCGTCATCAAGGTCGGTGCTCACACCGAGGTCGAGCTCAAGGAGAAGAAGCACCGCATCGAGGACGCCATCTCGGCGACCCGCGCGGCCATCGAAGAGGGCATCGTCGCCGGTGGCGGCTCCGCCCTTGTCCACGCCCTCTTGGCGCTCGACGACCTCGACCTGGTCGGTGACGAGGCGACCGGAGCGGCGATCGTTCGCAAGGCGTGCGCCGAGCCGCTGCGCTGGATCGCCGAGAACGCCGGGCACGAGGGCTACGTCGCCGTCGCCCACGTCAGGGACCTGGCGGTCGGCACGGGCCTCAA
>DASQEZ010000023.1:0-3553 GCA_035633415.1 Ornithinibacter sp.
GTTGACCCGCACCCCGGCCCAGGCCCACTCCATCGCCAGGGTGCGAGTCAGCGAGAGCACCGCGGCCTTGGCAGCCCCGTAGTGCGCCATGAAAGGCGTGCCGCGCAGGCCGGCCACAGAGGCCACGTTGATGACCGACCCGGACCCGCGCTCCACCAGGTGGGGGCCGACCGCCTGGCACACGTAGGCCGTCGAGTTGAGGTTGAGCCGGAGCACCTTGTCGAACCCGCTCATCCGCATCCCGACGAAGGGCGCCGAGAAGTTGTTGCCGCCGGCGTTGTTGACGACCACGTCGAGGTGGTCGAACTCCTCCAGCGCCGTGGCCACCGCCGCGTGGACGGCCGCCTCGTCGGTGACGTCGCAGGGCACCACCAGGGCACGCCGCCCGGCCGCCCGCACCCCTGCAGCGACGTCCTCGAGCTTCTCGACGTCGCGCGCCAGCAAGGCGACGTCGGCCCCGGCGTCGGCGTAGGCCAAGGCGATCGCCCGGCCGATCCCCCTCGAGGCCCCGGTCACGAGTGCGGTCTTGCCGGTGAGGTCGATGCTCACGGGGGTCTCCCTGTCGAGGGGTCAGAGGTCGGAATGCGTCGAGTAGGGACCCTGCCACGTCGTGGGCAGCGGCGTCAGCGAGGGGTCGACCACGCGGACGACGACCTCATCGAGCACACGCCGCACGTACGGCTCCCCGACCCAGAGGTGCTTGGCACCGTCGACCCCCACCACTTCAGCCTGCGGGACCCGGGAGAAGCGCTCCCGGGCGGCCTGCGGCCGGAGGTAGTCGTCCAGCTCGGGCACCAGCGCCACCAGCGGACGGCCGTCGGCCGCCCACTGGCCGAGCTCGTCGTCACCGGTGTGCCGCAGCGGCGGAGAGAGCAGGACGGCCCCGACGACTCCCGGCAGAAGCCCGTGCCGCAGCACCACGTCGGTGCCGAAGGACCAGCCAAGAAGCCACACGTTCGGCAACCCCCGGCCGGTCGCCTCGAGCACGGCGGCCTCGAGGTCGAGCCCCTCGCCGACCGCTTCGTCGAAGGACCCTTCGCTCGTTCCAGCGGCGCTGGACGTCCCCCGGGTGTTGAACCGCAGCACGGCGAGGCCGGCCAGGGCAGGGAGCCGCCACGCCGCCTTGCGAAGGACATGGCTGTCCATCATTCCGCCGTGCGTGGGGAGCGGGTGGAGGCAGACCAAGGTGGCCGCCGGGGGCCGACTCTCGGGCAACGCCAGCTCGCCCACCAGGCGCAGCCCGTCGGCCGTGGTCAGGGTGAGGGGCAGCCGTCGCGCGGGCAGGACCGTGCTGGCCCGGATCTCGACCGCTTCACCGCCGGCGTGGTCGCGCTCGTGGCTCATCGGCGGGGTCGCCGACGATCCCGGGCCGACCAGCAGGCCGTGTGCCAGTGCCGGCGATCCTCGAGGCTCCCCGCATCGGCCGGCCAGGCCACCACGTGCGGCGTCGCGGGCCGGATCTCGTGGTCGCACCCGGGGCACCGGTAGGGCTTCGTCGACGCGGCCCCGGTGATGCGCCGCACGACCCAGTCGCCGTCGGGGTGCTCCTCGACGACCTCCGGCGCTCCCACGGGTCGCACGGCCTCAGGCTCGTCACGACGACGTGCGTTCTTGCGGGACATCGGCGGCGCTGCGGGACGACTCAGGTGTAGTCGCGGAAGCCGCGACCGGACTTGCGCCCGAGGTAGCCCGCGGTCACCAGGTGCTCCAGCAGCGGTGCGGGGGCGAACCCCGGCTCGCGGAACTCCCGATAGAGGGTGCGCTCGATGGCAAGGGAGACGTCGAGCCCGACGACGTCGAGGAGCTCGAACGGACCCATCGGATAGCCGCACCCGACCTTCATGGCCGCGTCGATGTCGTCGACGGAGGCGTAGTGGTCCTCGAGCATCTTCACGGCGTCGTTGAGGTAGGGGAAGAGCAAGGCGTTGACGATGAAGCCGGCACGGTCCGCGCAGAGGACCGCGTGCTTGCCCAGCACACGGCAGACCTCGCGTGCCGTCGCGACCGCAGCGTCCCCGCTGGAGACCGTGCGGACGACCTCCACGAGCCGCATGACGGGGGCAGGGTTGAAGAAGTGCAGGCCGACGACGTCAGCCGGACGGCCCGTCGCCGCAGCTAGCTCCACCACGGGGAGAGACGACGTGGTCGTGGCCAGCACGGCCCCGTCCTTGCAGATCTCGTCGAGGGTCTCGAAGAGCGCGACCTTCACGCTGAGCTCCTCGACCACGGCCTCGACCACCAGGTCGCAGTCGGCGAGGTCGTCGAGGCGGTGAGTTCCGTGGACGCGGGTCAGCGCCTCGTCCGCGGCGGACTGCTCGAGCTTGCCGCGCAGCACGGCCTTCGCCAGCGACTTCTCCAGCGCCGCGCGCACGGCGAGGACCTTCTCCTCGCCGCGCGTGACGTACAGGACGTCGTAGCCGCCCTTGGCGAGCACCTCGACGATGCCCGTGGCCATCGTGCCCGAGCCGACGACACCGACCGTCCGGACATCGCGGGCACCGGGAACGGGCGTCCCGTTGCCCAGCGGGGTCAGCTGGTCAGCGACGACGACCGGGCTGTCCGCTGCCTCATAGGTGTAGAAGCCGCGGCCGCTCTTGCGGCCGCGCAGCCCGGCGGTGACCATCTGCTTCAGCAGGGGGGCCGGGGCGTGCAGGCGGTCCCGCGACTGGCGGTACATCGTGTCGAGGATCTCGTAGGCCGTGTCAAGGCCGATCAGGTCCAGCAGCGCCAGCGGGCCCATCGGCAGGCCGCAGCCGAGCTTCATCGCGGCGTCGATGTCCTCCCGCGAGGCGTAACGGGACTCGTACAGCGACACGGCGTGGTTGAGGTAGCCGAAGAGCAGCGCGTTCGCGATGAAGCCCGCCTTGTCGCCCACGACGACCGGGGTCTTGCCCAGCTGGCCGGCGAGCGACTTCACGTCGTCGATCACGCTCTGGTCGGTGACCACGGTGCGGATCACCTCAACGAGCTTCTGCACCGGCGCCGGGTTGAAGAAGTGCATCCCGACGACCTGAGCGGGGCGGGTGGTCGCGACGGAGATCTCGGTGACCGACAGCGACGAGGTGTTCGTCGCGAGGATCGCGCCCGGAGCCACGATCTTGTCGAGGGTCGCGAGCGTGGTCTGCTTGAGGTCGAGGTGCTCGGGGATGGCCTCGATCACCAGCTCGGCCTCGGCCAGGTCGTCGAGCGACGTCGAGAACGTGATGCGGTCGAAGATCGCCACCTTCTCGTCCTCGGTGAGCTTGCCGCGCTTGACGGCGCGGGCGGTTGAGGCCTCGAGGTGGCCACGGCCACGGGCGAGCGCCTCGTCGTCGATCTCGACGCCGACCACCTGCAAGCCGTTGCGTGCGAACACCTCGGCGATACCGGCACCCATGGTGCCGAGCCCGACGACGCCGACCTTGCTGAACGTGCGCGACATGAGTTCCCCTGGCCTACCCGATGGTGACGAACGCCTTGAAGTGTCGCAGACTGGGATCCGCCCTCGCCCCCGACGTCCCGCCAGGAGCTCTCATGACCCTCGCCGACGACCGCGCCCTCGAGCGCTTCGCGT
>DASQEZ010000024.1:0-16778 GCA_035633415.1 Ornithinibacter sp.
AAGGAGACAGCTGACATGGTCGCGAAGTGGATCGAGGCCCTCACCGGGTCGCTCGAGCAGAAGAGACAGTACAAGAGGGACAAGGCCCGCATCGAGGCCCTCCCGGAGCCGTACGGCAGCACCGGGACGGCGTTCGAGCGCTACTTCATGTACTACGGAGGCGTCACCGACGGCGACACCCTCGTCACGATGCTGGGCGACTTCACCGACCTGTGGGAGCGCGCCGCCCTCGACGGGACGCCGGTTCGGGACATCGTGGGCGAGGACCCCGTGGAGTTCGCCGAGACCTTCGCCCAGGCCTACGCCGGTGCGCGGTGGATCGACAAGGAGCGCGCGCGCCTGACCGCGGCGGTCGAGGCTGCCGAACCCGGGGGCCCCAGATGACGCTCGAGGCAGCCATCCACGTCCAGGGCCTGCACAAGTCGTTCAAGGAGCTGCACGTGCTGCGTGGCGTCGACTTCGAGGTCGAGGCGGGCAGCATCTTCGCCCTGCTCGGCTCGAACGGCGCCGGCAAGACCACGGTCGTGCGCATCCTCGCCACGCTGCTGCGGGCCGATGCCGGCGCGGCCCGCGTCAACGGCTTCGACGTCTCCGCCCGCGGTGACGACGTGCGCGAGTCGATCAGCCTCACCGGGCAGTTCGCGGCCGTCGACGAGATCCTGACCGGGCGCGAGAACCTCGTGCTGGTTGCGAAGCTGCGGCACCTGAAGGGCGCGGGCCCGATCGCGCAGGACCTGCTCGACCGCTTCCAGCTCACCGAGGCCGCGGACCGGAAGGTGGCGACCTACTCCGGCGGCATGCGCCGGCGGCTCGACATCGCGATGAGCCTGATCGGCGACCCGCCAGTGGTCTTCCTCGACGAGCCGACCACCGGGCTCGACCCCGAGGCACGCCTCGAGGTGTGGCGGGCCGTCAGGGATCTCGCCGCGGGTGGCACCACCGTGCTGCTCACCACGCAGTACCTCGACGAGGCCGAGCAGCTCGCCGACCGGATCGCCATCCTGCACGACGGCCGGATCCTCGAGAACGGGACCCTCGCCGAGCTCAAGGCGCTGTTGCCACCCGCCACCGTGGAGTACGTCGAGAAGCAACCGACCCTCGAGGACGTCTTCCTCGCGCTCGTGGGACGCCAGGACGAGGAGCAACGATGAGCACCCACTTCGTCGGCGACACGGCCCTGCTCACCGGGCGGTCGCTGCGCCACATCACCCGCAGCCTCGACACCATCATCACCACGACGATCATGCCGATCGCCTTCCTGCTGCTGTTCGTCTTCGTGTTCGGCGGGGCGATCGAGACGGGCTCGGGCTCCTACATCGACTACCTGTTGCCCGGCATCCTGATCATCACGGTGGCCTCCGGGGTGTCGTACACCGCCTTCCGCCTCTTCCTCGACCTGAGCAGCGGCATCTTCGAGCGCTTCCACTCGATGCCGATCGCCCGCTCGGCGGTGCTGTGGGCACACGTGATCACCTCACTGGCCGCCATCGCGTTGTCGGTCCTGGTCGTCGTGCTCGCCGCGCTGCTCTTCGGCTTCCGTTCGGGGGCAGGCGTGTTCGCGTGGCTGGCGGTGGCCGGCATCCTGGCCCTGTTCACGCTGGCGCTGACCTGGCTCGCGGTCATCCCGGGGCTGTCGGCGAAGTCCGCCGACGGCGCGAGCGCGTTCTCCTACCCGCTCATCCTGCTGCCGTTCGTCAGCTCTGCCTTCGTGCCCACCGACACGATGCCCGGGCCGGTTCGGGCCTTCGCCGAGAACCAGCCGGTGACCGCCATCGTCGACGCCCTTCGCAACCTGCTCGCCGGGCAGCCGGTCGGCGGCGACATCTGGGTCGCGCTCGGGTGGTGCCTCGGCCTGCTGGTGGTGGCGTACGCGTTCGCGATGCTCGCCTACCGCCGCCGGGTCGCCTGACCCGGGCTCGGGCCGCTCAGCCCCAGGTGGGCTGCTCCACCGTGCCGTGCTGCACGCACGTCGCCGTCCAGGCACCCGGGGTGACCTGCACCTTCATCCGGCGTCGGCAGTGGACGCACCAGCGGGGCGGCTCCAGCTCGGCCCGGCCGGCACATCGCGCGTGGTCGCCGCCGGCCACGGCGCCGCCGCACTGGCCGCACCAGAGGCCGACCGCCCCCGAGCGTGCGACCGGCCCGACGGCGTCCTCACCGAGCACGAACACCACCGCGTCAGAACGTCTCGTTGAGGGCCTTGATCGGCATCTCGAGCTCGTCGAGCAGCGCGAGGTCCTCGCGGGGGTCGCGGCCGAGCGTCGTGAGGTAGTTGCCGACGATGACGGCGTTGATGCCGCCGAGCAGGCCGTCGCGGGTGCCGAGGTCGCCCAGCGTCAGCTCACGGCCGCCGGCGTAGCGCAGGATGGTGCGCGGCAGCGCGAGCCGGAACGCCGCGATGGTGCGCAGCGCGTCTGCGGTCTCCATCGGCTCGAGGTCGCCGAACGGCGTGCCGGGGCGCGGGTTGAGGAAGTTCAGCGGCACCTCGTGCGGCTCGAGCTCCCCGAGCTGGGCTGCGAGCTCGGCGCGCTGCTCGAGGCTCTCGCCCATGCCGACGAGGCCACCGCAGCACAGCTCCATGCCCGACTCCTTGACCATCAGGCAGGTGTCCCAGCGCTCGTCGAAGGAGTGCGTCGTGACGACGTTCGGGAAGTAGGACCGACCGGCCTCGAGGTTGTGGTTGTAGCGGTGCACGCCCATGTCGACGAGGTCGTCGACCTGCTCACGGCTCAGCATGCCGAGGGACGCCGCGACGTTGATGTCGACGGCAGCCCGGATGGCGGCGACACCCTCGCGCATCTGCTCCATGAGCCGGTCGTCGGGCCCACGCACCGCTGCGACGATGCAGAACTCGCTCGCCCCGGTCGCCGCGGTCTGCTGGGCGGCGCGCACCAGCTCGGGCACGTTGAGCCACACCGACCGCACCGGCGAGGTGAACTGCCCCGACTGCGAGCAGAAGTGGCAGTCCTCGGGGCACCCGCCGGTCTTGAGCGACACGATGCCCTCGACCTCCACGCTCGGCCCCTGGTACTTCAACCGCACCTCGTGGGCGAGGGCGAGAAGGTCCTGGAGCCGGTCGTCGCCGGTGCGCAGCACCTCCACGATCTGCGGGTGCGCCAACGGCACCCCGCGCTCGAGCACCTGCTCGCGTGCGACGTCGAGGATGTCGGTGCCGGTCACCTGTGCGGTCATGTCCCCGATTCTTGCGCATGTCGGCCGCTCTCCCGCCGGTGTCCCGACCGGCGGTCCCGGCTACTGGAGGAACTGGCCGAGCATGCCACCCGGGCTCTGCTGGTTGGACCCGCTGCCCTGCGTCACCGACTCGCTGGGCTGCACGAGCACGTAGCCCTGGCCGCCGAACGACATCTGGAGCAGCTCGCCGGTGCCGCCGCGGACCATCGACCCGAGGCCGCCGGTGTCGACCCGGATGTCCATCGACACCCCGGCCGTCCAGAGCACGACGGCCTGGGCGTCGGCGAAGGTCGGTGACGACGCGACGTCGAGCGCGACCGGGTCACCCTTGGTCGTGACGGCGACGTAGCCGGTGCCGCGCAGCGCGACGTTGTACAGACCGCCGGTCATGGTCGCCCCGCGGGCCTGGATGCGGTGGATGTCCCACTCGATCGAGTTCGAGAAGGCCAGCACGTTGGCGCCGTTGACCGAGACGGCGTCGTTCTCGAGGTACATCACCTGGATCTCGGAGGCGAAGTCGGCGACGAACAGCTCACCGCTGCCCGAGCACTGCATCATCTTGACGCCCTCGCCCGTGGTGGCGGCCTTGAGCATCTTGCCGATGCCGCCCGAGCCCTTGTTCACGAAGCGCACGTCGCCCTGGTAGGCGACCATCGACCCGGTGCGGGCCCAGACCTCCCCGTAGCGCATGTCGATGCGCAGCATCTTCTTGTTCTGCAGCGAGAAGGGGTCCTGGGTGTCCTTCTCCTTGAACTCCTGGAACAGCGATCCGTGGATCGTCATCGGTCGTCCCCATCTTCTTGTCGGTCGGTGTCGGGCGCGGTGTCTCCTGACACACACACGCTATGCGCAACGCCCACAACGGTCCTAGGGTTTCGGTGGGAGACAGCCCCCACACAGCAGGAGTCCGCGATGAGCTTCTTCGAACGTGCCAAAGCCGCCGCCAGCGACCTCGCCGCCAAGGCCGACGTCGAGATGAAGAAGGCCGGCATCAGCACGCCCGGCGGCGCCGGCGTCACCGGCGGGGCCGCTGGTGGCGGGCCCGGGGCCGACCGCGCCCTGCGGGACCTCGGTGTGCTGGCCTATCTCGAGGCGACCGGCCGGCCGGCGCCGGCTGCCGACCGCGACCGGGTGCTCGCGACACTGCGCGAGCTGGAGTCCTCCGGGCGCCTCGGCCAGCTCACCGTGACCCCGCCGGCCTACGGCGCGCCCGGCACGCCGCCCCCGCCTCCGGGAGCCGCGGCCTCCGCGGCGACGCCCACCGCCCCTCAGCCGCCGCCGGGTGGCGTGGCACCGCCGCCGCCGCCACCGCCGCCGCCCCCACCGTCGGGGACCACGCCGGCGGGGTCGACCCCGCCGCCGCCCCCGCCCAGCTGGGCGTAGCCGCTACTCGGCGAGGAGGCTTCGCAGGACGCTCGCCTCGGCGGTGACCCGCGCGGCATCCTCCGGACGCCCGGCGTCGGCGAGGTGCCGGGCCGACCGCTCGTGCTCGGCCACCTCCGCCTCGACGACCGCCCGCACGTCGGCCTCGGTCAGCTCGCGACGAGGGGCATCGGCCGCGCCCGCCCCGACCGGCGCCTCGTGCAGGGCGCCGGCTCGCGGCGTGGTGTCGATGGGCACCGCCTCCGCGTTGGCGACCCGGGCCAGGGCCGATCGCAGGGCCGCGATGGCCACGGGGTCGCGCGCCTTCATCGACGACATCAGCGCGGCGGACATCCGGTCGCGCAGCGGGGTCACGCGGTCATCCGTCACGTCCAGGCCAGACCGAGCAGGAGCAGCGGCATCGTCGCGGCGAGGGTGGCGTAGGAGTAGGCGATGGCCGGCAGGACCGGGTGGGGCGGCCCGTCGGCGAGCAACCGCAGGCGGACCGGGGCGGTGGTGCCGACGCCGAGGGCGGCCTCCGGGGCGCGGCTGCCGGCGAGGGTCATCAGGGCCCTGGCCGTCGCCACCTCGCCACTGCGCCGTACAGCGGCCCGGTCTGCCAGCGCCTCGACGAGCAGCCGCACCTCGCCGACGGCCGAGGGCGACCGGAGCGGCTCGGGCACGGCCCGGTGCACGACGGCGAAGAACTCCAACAGCAGGTCGTGCCGACCGCGCAGGTGCGCCTCCTCGTGGGCGATGACCGCCTCGAGCTGGTCGGTCGGCAGGGCATCGAGGACGCCCTGCGAGAG
Source organism: Ornithinibacter sp. (assembly GCA_035633415.1). Classification (GTDB taxonomy): domain Bacteria; phylum Actinomycetota; class Actinomycetes; order Actinomycetales; family Dermatophilaceae; genus Fodinibacter. The sequence goes on from DASQEZ010000024.1 coordinate 5,364, forward strand.
CACCACTCTCGACTGCCGCCCCGGGATGCAGTACGCCGTGGGGGTGGGGTGCTGCAGGATCCGCATCCGCTCGTCGTGCCGGGCGATGATGTCGACGAGCTGTCGGTGGTCCGCGCGCACCCGTCGCAACCTGGTGCCGACGTGGTGGCCGGCGTACAGCAACCGCACCACGATGAGCGTGCTGACGAGCACCGCCGGGATGACGAGACCGAGGTGGCGCATCGCGTCGTCACCGTCGAGGAGCAACGGGATGGCCGCGGGTCCCGCCGCCAGCGCCGCGAGGATGCCACCGACCGACACCGCCTGCCAGGCCACCAGGGCCGACCGCGGCGCACGCCGGAAGCCCTTCTGACGGGCCATGAGACCCGGGGCGACCCACGCGAGGAGCACCGCGAGCCCCGCGAGGACGAACGGGATCACGGGCTCAATGGTGACAGGCGCGCCCACGAGACCGACGCCGACCCCGTCGCGGCGGGGTCGGACCTGCCGCGACGGGGGCTCAGCGCCGGCGGATGATCGTGCGTCGTGCGGTGCCGCCGGTGCTGACGGGGTCGCCCTCGGCGCGGGCCTCGATCTCGGCCAGTGCCGCCTTGATGTCGGCCAGCTCGTCGGTCGTCGCTCCGTCGAGGAAGTGCAACAGCGCGGCGCGGCGGTCGGTGACGTCCATGTCGTCGAGCGTGCGGAGCATCGTCTGGGCGGTGAGCGCCTCACGGGTGTCGGCGGGGAAGTAGCGCCAGGCGCGGCCGTCGCGCTCGCGGGTCACGAGGTCCTTCTTGGCGAGGCGGTCGAGCACGGTCATGACCGTCGTGTAGGCGATCTCGCGCTCGCCCTCGAAGCGGTCGTGCACCTCGCGCACGGTGGCCCCACCGAACGCCGCGCCCCCGGCGGTCGAGGCCTCCCACAGGTGCTCCATGACGACCCGCTCGAGGTCGCCGAGGCGGGGTGCGGAGGTCGAGTGCGGCATGGCTACTCCTTCGGGGTTGGCGTGGCCGGGTGGCGCGCGCCGAGGTCGAGGACCGTGTCGAACCGGTCGAGGGCCTCTGGTCGGTGGCTGACCATGACGACGCTGCGGCCGTCCGTGGCCGAGAGTACGTCGTCGAGCACCGCTGTTGCGGTGGCGTGGTCGAGATGTGCCGTGGGCTCGTCGAGGAGCACCAACGGGCGGTCGGCGAGCACCGCGCGCGCGACACCGAGCCGGGCCCGTTCGCCGCCCGAGAGGCCGCGGCCGCCACTGCCCAGGCGGGTGGCGAGGCCGTCGGGGAGCTCGGCGAGCCAACGGCCGAGACCCGCGCGCCCGAGGGCAGCGGCCACGGCGTCGTCATCGGCGTCCGGGCCGGCCACGCGCAGGTTCGCGGCGACCGACGCGGCGAACACGTGCGGTTCGTCGTCGACGACGGCCACGTGGCGGCGCACGTCCTCGACGGTGAGGTCGCGCACGCTGTGGCCGTCGACGGCGTGCTGCCCCCGGCTGGGGTCGAGGTACCGGGCGAGCACCGCGAGCAAGGTGCTCTTGCCCGAGCCGTTCGGGCCGATGACGGCGACCCGGCGGCCCGGAGTCAGGTGCAGGTCGGTGGGGGGGAGCTGCTCGCCGTGCCCGGCCCACGAGGCGGCGACGCCGTCGAGGTCGACGACCCGGCCCGATGTCCGGATGCCGCCCGCCACCGCAGCGGCGGAGTCGGTCACCGCCGGCTCCTGGTCGAGCAGGGCGTCGAGCCGGGCCCCACTGCCCTGGGCTCGGGCGAGGTAGCGCATCGTGTCGACGAGCGGGGCGAGCGCGTCGCCGACGGCGACGGGCACGACGACGAGCAGGGCCGCGACGGGGCCACCGGTGGCGCTGGGGTCGACGAGCAGGGCGGCCGCGAGGGTCGCGACGGCCGTGGCGACGAACAGCGTCGCGGCGACGAGCGCGCGGCCCCGGCTCTGGCGGCGCACCGCCGCGCGAAGCGTGTCGTGGGCGTCGGCGAGCCACCCCGTGGCGGTACCCGCCGCGCCGATGGCCTGCAGCTCGGACGCCTGGCGCGCCACGAGATCGCTGACCCGGAGCACCTCGGCCCGCGACTCGAGCAGCTCGTCGCGCGAACGGGACTCGAGCAACCAGGCGAGCCCGCAGGTTCCGGCGACGGCCACGAGCAGCCCGGCGAGCACCAGCCCGACGGCGGGAGAGAACCACGCGGTGAGCAGCACGGCGACGAGGCCCGCGAGCGTGCTCGAGAGCACAGGCACGGTCACTCGCACCTGCGCCTCGACGACGTCGGTGAGGTCGTCGACGACGCTGGTGAGGACGCTCGATCGCGAGCGCCGACCCAGGCGGGCCGGGGTGATGGGCACCAGCGCGGCGTACACCGACGTACGGCGGACCGCGAGGTCGTCGAGCGCGGCGTCGTGCGAGACGAGCCGCTCGAGGTAGCGGAAGAACGGGCGCGCGATGCCGAAGGTGCGCACGGCCACGATGGCGACCAGCAGGGTGAGGATGATCGGCTCCTCGCTCGCCCGCACGATCAGCCAGCCGGAGGTGGCCGTCAGGGCGATACCGGACGCCGTCGCGGCAGCGCCGAGCAGCCCGCCGATCACCGTGCGCCGGGTCGGGCGGAGCAGGCTGGTCGGGTGGGTGCTCATGCGACCACCTCCGCCCCGTCGCGGGTGAGGGCGACGTGCCGGTCGGCGAGGCCCACGAGGTCGGGCCGGTGTGTGACCACGACGACGGTGCGGCGCTCGCCCAGGTGCGCGAGCACCTCGTGCACCAGGCCCGCGGCGTCGGCGTCGAGGTGGGCGGTCGGCTCGTCGACGAGCAGGACCGGAGCGGTGGACAGGGTGGCCCGGGCCAGGGCGATGCGGGCTCGCTGGCCGGCCGACAGGCCGAAGCCGTCGTCGCCCAGCGGAGTCGCCAGCGCCAGCGGGAGGCCGGCGACGAAGCCCTCGAGGCCGACGAGGCGCAGCGCGTCCCACAGGGCCTGGTCGTCGGCGCCGTTGCCGAGCACGAGGGCGTCGCGCAGCGTGCCGGCCGGGAGGAACGGGCGCTGGGTGACGAGGTGGGCGCGGCCGGCGCGCACGGTACCGGCAGTGGGCGTGCGCAGCCCGGCCGCGAGCTCGAGGAGGGTCGACTTGCCGACCCCGGACGGGCCGGTGACCGCGGTGAGGCCCGGCCCGGCATCGAGGTGGACGCCGACGAGCACCGGGCTCGTGGCCTCCGGGTAGGTGTAGGCGACGTCGGTGAGGACGACACCGACCTCGTCGCCGCCGTCGACGGTCGGGACCGGCTCGGCGTCGAGCTCGGCGAGGATGCCGTCGATGGCCTCCGCGCCGTCGGCGGCCGCGTGGAACTCGGCCCCGACCCGGCGGATCGGCCAGTAGGCCTCGGGGGCGACCAGGATGGCGAGCAGGCCCGCCTGCAGGGTCATCGAGCCGTGGGTGAGCCGCAGGCCGACGGTGACGGCGACGATCGCCACCGAGATCGAGGCGAGCAGCTCCAGCGCCGCCGACGACATGAAGGCGATCCGCAGGGTGTTCATCGTGGCGACGCGGTGCCGCTGGCTGACCTCGCCGATGACCTCGACCTGACGCTCGGCGCGGCCGTAGCCGACGAGGGTGGGCAGGCCGCGCATGACGTCGAGGAAGTGGCCGGACAGCGAGGCCAGTGCCGACCAGCGGCGCTCGGTCTCGGCCTGGGTGGCACGCCCGATGAGGGCGGCGAAGAAGGGGAGCAGGGGAAGAGTGAGCAGCACGATGAGACCGCTGATCCAGTCGACCCAGAACAGCGTCGCCAGCGCGAGCACCGGCACCACGGCACCGGCGACCAGCGCGGGGAGGAAGCGGGCGGCATACGGCTCGACCGACGCAGCCCCCTGGGCGGCCAGGGTGACCGCGCGGTCGGGGGCCGGGCGGCGTTCGGCGGGGGCGGCGAGCCAGCGGTCGACGAGCCGGCCCCGCAGCGCCACGGTGACCTCGACCCCCACCCAGGCCGCGACCCGCTCGGCGATCCAGGCGAGCACGGCTCGCACCGCGAACAGGCCGGCGAGCAGCAGGCCCGGGGTGGCCAGCGAGGTGCCCCGGACGACCGCGACCACGAGGGCGGCGACGGTGGCGGCCAGGCCGATGGTGGCGATGCCCTGGAGGACGCCCACGACCGCCAGGACGGCGACCGGCTGGCGTGCAGCCGGCGCCGTCCTGAGCAGCCGAGGGTCGAAGGGCCTCATCGGGGGGTGCGCCGCCGGGTCACGTCAGGCGACGGGAACCGCGGCCGGGATGTGGTGGGTGCTGAGCCGCTTGCGGAAGACCCAGTACGTGTACCCGGTGTAGAGCAGCACGATCGGCGTGAAGACCAGGGCCGCGACGGTCATGATCTTCAGCGTCAGCTCGCTGCTCGACGCGTTCTCGATGGTGAGCGACGTGCCACCGGCCAGCGTGGTCGGCATGACGTTCGGGTAGAGCGTCAGGAAGTACGTCGCGACGGCGGCGGCGAAGGTGACGCCGGTGCCGATGAACGCCCAGCCCTCACGGCCGCGGATGTTCGCCAGGATGGCCCCGACGAGCGCCAGCGCGGCGATCGCCGTGGTGATCCACGACCACAGCGTGCCCTGGGTCAGGCCCAGCCAGCCGAGCAGGATGACGGCCAGCACGGCCGAGCCCGCGCCCAGGGTGGTGCCCAGGGCCTGGGCGTCGCGCTGGATGTCGCCACGCGTCTTCAGCGCGAGGAAGAAGGCGCCGTGGGTGAGGCTGAGGCCCAGCACGACCAGGCCGCCGAGCAGGCTCATGGGGTTGAGCAGCGTGAAGAAGTTGCCGACGAACTCCATGTCCTTGTTGATCGGAACGCCGCGCACGACGTTGGTCAGGGCGACGCCCACGAGGAGCGGCGACGCGATCGAGCCGAAGATGATCGCCCAGTCCCAGCGCTGGCGCCAGGTGTCGTCGTCGCGCTTGCCGCGGTACTCCAGGCCCATGTTGCGCACGATGAGCGCGATGAGCAGCACCAGCAGCGCGAGGTAGAACGCGGAGAACATCGTCGCGTACCACTCCGGGAACGCCGCGAAGGTGGCGCCACCGGCGGTGAGCAGCCAGACCTCGTTGCCGTCCCAGTGGGGGCCGATGGTCGTGAGCATGACCCGACGACGCTTTTCGGTGTCAGCGGCGTCCTTGCCCTTGCCGAGCACGGGCAGGAGCGCCCCGACACCGAAGTCGAATCCCTCGAGCACGAGGTAGCCGGCCCAGAGCAGGCCGATGAGGCCGAACCAGATGAGTTGGTAGTCCATGAGTGTGTGTCCTCGATCCGATCTCAGTAAGCGAACTCGAGCGGGGCGTCCTCGCCCTTGTCCGCGGGGTCGACCGGCTCCTCGAAGGGGTCGGCGCCACGGCGGACATAGGTGAGGAACAGCTTGACCTCGATGATGGCGAGCACCGCGTAGACGAGCGTGTAGGCGATCATCGAGAACCAGACCTCACCGACGCTGACCGACGGGGAGACGCCGGTGCTGGTGGTCATCAGGCCGTAGACGATCCAGGGCTGACGGCCGACCTCGGTGAAGATCCAGCCGAAGCTGTTCGCGAAGACCGGGGCGAGCGGCGTGAGCACCGCGACCCAGACCCACCACTTCGACGCCGGGACCCGGTCCTTGCGGGTGGCCCACAGGGTGATCGCGGCGAAGAACATGGTGAGGAAGCCCAGGCCCATCATGAACCGGAACGACCAGTAGGTCACCGGGATGATCGGCGCGTAGCTGTCGGCGATGACCAGCGCGGCGACCTCTGGCCCGTACTGGGCGGAGACCTGCTCCGCCTTGGCGCGCTCGCTGACCTGCAGGTCGTTGATGCCCTCGACGGTGCCGTCGAAGCTGCCGGTCGCGAGGAAGGAGAGCAGGCCGGGGATCTCGATGATCCGGGTGGCCTCGCTGCCGTCGAGCGAGCCGACCGACAGCACGGAGAACGGAGCGTTGCTCGTGGTGTCGTACAGGCCCTCGGCGGCCGCCATCTTCATCGGCTGCACCTCGGTCATGATCTTGCCCTGGATGTCACCGGTGACGATGACGCCGAGGGAGGCGACCAGCGCGAAGACCGCGCCGAACCTCGTGGCCTTGCGGTACATGCTCTCGTCGCCGGTGCCCGCGTGCTTGCGCAGCAGCCAGAGGGCGACGCCCATCACGACCGCTCCGCCGACCATGTAGGCGGAGAAGATGACGTGCGGGAAGGTGATGAGCTGCACCTTGTTGGTGAGCACGGCCCAGAAGTCGTCCATCTCGGCGCGACCGTTGGCCGGGTTGAAGCGGAACCCGACCGGGTTCTGCATGAAGGAGTTCGCCGCGAGGATGAAGTACGCCGACAGCACGGTGCCGATGTGCACCAGCCAGATCGCGCCGACGTGCAGCTTCTCGGGGAGACGACCCCAGCCGAAGATCCAGATGCCGAGGAAGGTCGACTCCAGGAAGAACGCGAGGAGCGCCTCGAACGCGAGGGGGGCGCCGAAGATGTCGCCGACGAAGCGCGAGTAGTCGGACCAGTTCATGCCGAACTGGAACTCCTGCACGATGCCCGTCACGAGACCGAGGGCGAAGTTGATCAGGAACAGCTTCCCGAAGAACTTGGTGAGCCGGAGGTACTCCGGGTTTCGCGTGCGGAGCCACTGCGTGTGGAACACCGCGACGATCAGCGACATGCCGATCGTGATCGGGACGAACAGAAAGTGGTAGACGGTCGTGATGGCGAACTGCCACCTGGCGACATCAACGGCATCCATGCAGGACTCCTGGGCAGTCATTAGCGACGTGACGAGTTATAAACTACAGGCTGTCGTAGATGGCTCCGAGCGGTTCCCGTGTGAGGCGAACCACGCAGGTCAGCCTTACTTGTGGCACCGTTGGGCGGGTGCAGCGAGACGACCTGGTGAGGCTGCGACGGGCGCGTGACCGGATGGACCGCGACTACGCCGAGCCGCTCGACGTGCCGGCCCTGGCGGCGCAGGCCCTGATGTCGGTGGGCCACTTCCACCGCAGCTTCAAGGAGGCCTACGGCGAGACCCCGTACGCGCACCTGATGACCCGCCGCGTCGAGCGGGCGGCGTGGCTGCTGCGGCAGGGAGAGCTGTCGGTGACCGACGTCTGCATGCAGGTCGGGTGCACCTCTCTGGGGTCGTTCAGCGCCCGGTTCACCGAGCTGATGGGCGAGACGCCGAGCGCGTACCGGACCCGGTCGCACGACGAGCGCCGCGGCATCCCGGCGTGTGTCGCCAAGCAGGCGGACCGGCCCAGCCGAACCCGGTCAGGATCGGAGAAGCGGGCGGCGGCCACCGGTGCCTAACCTCGACGGCATGGACACCACCACCAGCACGGGTACCGCCGGGACGCCGGCCACCGCGACGCTCGCCGTCGCCAACTGCTTCCTCGTCGTCGACGACCACGACAAGGCGCTCACCTTCTACCGCGACGTGCTCGGCTTCACCGTCACCAAGGACGTCACCATGGGCGAGTTCCGCTGGCTCAGCGTCGCGACGCCGACCCAGCCCGAGCTCGAGATCACCATCCAGTCGGTCGGCATCTACCCGGGCTGCAGCGACGAGGACCGCCAGGCGATGGACACCCTGCTGGTCAAGGGCCTGATGAACCCGCTGATCTTCCGCTGTGACGACGTCGACGCCCTGTTCGAGCACGTGCGAGCCGCCGGCGGCGAGGTGCTCCAGGAGCCGATCGACCAGTTCTACGGCGTGCGCGACTGCGCGTTCCGCGACCCCGCGGGCAACATGCTGCGGTTCAACACCGTGCTGCCCGACCAGGAGGGCTGAGCCTCACCCCTCCGGGTAGCCGTGGGGGTTCTTGCTCTGCCAGCGCCAGGTGTCGACGCACATGTCGTCGACGGTGCGGGTCGCATGCCACCCGAGCTCGGTGTTGGCGCGCGTGGGGTCCGCGTAGGACGCGGCGACGTCGCCGGGGCGCCGGTCGACGATCTCGTACGGGAGGTCGTGCCCGCACGCGCGCTCGAACGCGTGCAGCAGCTCGAGCACCGAGGTGCCGTGCCCGGTGCCGAGGTTCCAGGTGGAGACCGGTTCCGAGATGCGTCCCAGCCGGTTGAGCGCGGCGATGTGGCCGGCGGCGAGGTCGTCGACGTGGATGTAGTCACGCACGCCGGTGCCGTCCGGTGTGGGGTAGTCGCCGCCGAAGATCGAGAGCTTGTCGAGGCGGCCCACCGCGACCTGGGCGATGTAGGGCATCAGGTTGTTCGGAATGTCGGACGGGTCCTCGCCGATCGACCCGGACGGGTGGGCCCCGACCGGGTTGAAGTACCGCAGCAGGGCGATGCGCCACGAGGGGTCCGCGGCGGCGGCATCGCGCAGCACCTGCTCGATCATCACCTTGCTCCAGCCGTACGGGTTGGTCGCCGAGGTGGGCAGGTCCTCGTGCATCGGCACCGGCGCGTCGGCCCCGTAGACGGTGGCCGACGAGGAGAAGACGAGCTTGGTGACCCCGTGCCGGCGCATCGCGCGCACGAGGGAGAAGGTGGAGACCAGGTTGTTCTCGTAGTACTCGAGGGGCTTCTCCACGCTCTCGCCGACGGCCTTGAACCCCGCGAAGTGGATGACCGCGTCGAACGGCTCGTTCGCGAACAGGTGCTCGGTCTTGTCGTGGTCGGTGAGGTCGAAGGAGCGCACGTCCACGGGCTGGCCGGTCAACGCCTCCAGCCGGCCCACCACCGAGGGCTTGGCGTTCGCGAACGAGTCGACCACCACCACCTCGTGGCCGGCCGCGACGAGCTGGACGACGGTGTGGGAGCCGATGTAGCCGGCACCGCCGGAGACGAGGACGCGCATGGCCTCGAATCTATCCGGTGCGGCGGGCTGGTTCGCGGTGCGCGCCCCGCGGAGCCGTGGTGGTTCTTCTCAGTCGTCTTCCGGCAGCACGATGTTGAGCACCCAGGAGACGAAGGTGATGACGACCGCGGCGAGCACGGCATCCCAGAAGAACTCGTCGATGGTGAAGTCGAGGTTCAGCCACTCGCAGATCCACTCGGTGATCTGCAGCATGAACGCGTTCACGACGAAGGTGAACAGGCCCAGGGTCAGGACGATGAACGGGAGGGACAAGAGCTTGACGACCGGCTTGATGAACGCGTTGATCACGCCGAACACCAGGGCCACGAACAGCACGGTCAGCAGCTTGTTCGTCCACGAGCTGTCACCGGTGGCCAGGTTGACGCCCGGAAGGACGAGGGCGGCCAACCACAGGGCGAGGCCGTTGACGACGACCCGGATCAGGAAGTTCCTCACCGGCGCATTGTGGCACGGGCGCTGGTGAGCCCGGCTCAGATCGACCGGCATCGTCCGGGGGCGGGCCCCGGACGGTGCCTACAGTGGTCGCCATGACCGACGACCCCCAGGTGACGACGCCCGATGAGAGGGTGGCGGCGCCCTCGGTGCACCTGCGCAGCGCCATCGCTGCCCTCCCGGCCTACACCCCTGGCCGGCCCGCGGCGGCGCGCCCCGGTGTCACGGCCTACAAGATCAGCAGCAACGAGAACCCCTACCCGCCGCTGCCCTCGGTGCTCGACGTGGTCCGGGAGGCGGCCGGGTCGATGAACCGGTACCCCGACATGGCCGTGTCGGCGCTGACCGCCGCCCTTGCGCAGCGCCTCGACGTGCCGGCCGGGCGGCTGGCACTGGGCCCGGGATCGGTCGGGGTGCTCGGCCAGCTGGTCGCGGCGACCTGCGACCCGGGCGACGAGGTCGTCTTCGCGTGGCGGTCGTTCGAGGCGTACCCCATCCTCGTGACCCTCGCCGGGGCGGTGCCGGTGCAGGTGCCGCTGGCTGCCGGGGAGCGCCACGACCTGGCGGCGATGGCGGCCGCGATCACCCCGCGGACCCGGATGGTGCTGATCTGCACCCCGAACAACCCGACGGGGACGACCGTGGGCGACGCCGAGCTGGAGGTCTTCCTCGAGAAGGTGCCCTCGGACGTGCTCGTCGTGATCGACGAGGCGTACCTCGAGTTCGTGGTCGCGCCGGACTCCCCGGATGCCCTCGCCGTGCACCGGTCGCGGCCGAACGTCGCGGTGCTGCGGACCTTCTCGAAGGCGTACGGCCTCGCCGGGTTGCGGGTCGGGTACGCCGTGGCGCACGAGCCCCTGGCGGAGGCCCTGCGCAAGGCCGCGATCCCGTTCGGGGTGAACTCGCTTGCGCAGGCCGCGGCGGTGGCGTCGCTGGAGGCCTTCGACGAGCTCGAGGTGCGGGTGAAGGAGCTCGTGACGGAGCGGGCCCGGGTGGTGGAGGCGCTCGCCGCCCAGGGGTGGTCACTGCCGGACGCACAGGCCAACTTCGTGTGGTTCGCGCTGGGTGGGCTGACCGCTGAGTTCGCGGCGGCGTGCGAGGCGGCCGGTCTGACGGTGCGCCCCTACGGGTCGGACGGAGCGCGAGCCACGATCGGCGAGCGCGAGGCCAACGACCGGCTCATCGTTGTGGCGGGGGAGTTCCGCGCGAGCCACTGGGGCTGACCCGAGTCGGGGGTTGAGCTCCCCCGACGTCGCTGTGACGTCGGGGGTCTTCACCGATGGCGGGAAAGCTCCCCCGACGTGACGGAGCTTCCCCGACATCACACGCGTGTCGGGGAAGCTCACGGTCACCGGATGCCGGGTGGCCTCCCGACCGCGGGTCAGCCGGCGACGTCGGACTCGGCCACCACGCGCAGGGCCTGCGCGGCGATCGTCAGCGCCGGGTTCATCGCGGCCGACGACGGGAAGAAGCCGCCGTCGACCACCCACAGGTTGTCCAGGTCGTGCGCCTTGCAGTGCCCGTCGACCACGCTGGCCGACGGGTCGAGGCCGGCGACGACGGTGCCGCACATGTGGCTGTTCATGCTGATGTCGAAGGGCTGGGTGAACACCACGTCGTACCCGGCGTCACGCATCAGCCGCTTGGTCCGCGCGAGCAGCCGGTCGTGCTGGCGGGTGTTGGTGGCCACGCGCGCCGTCCGGATCCGACCGTCGGCAGACAGCGTGACCCGGTTCACCGGGTCGGGCAGGTCCTCGGCCATCACCACCCACTCAACCGACCGGCGGGCGATGCCGTCGAGCAGCGGCAGCGGCACCCGCGTCGCCCAGCTCTTCATCATCAGGCCCTGCACCTTGCCGATCGTCTGAACCGTGCCGAGGGGGTGGCCGTCGCCGCCGTCGTGGTACCAGTCGGTCACCATCACCGTCTTCTGGAAGACCACGTCGTTGTGCCGGTTGACGTCCACCGCCGCGATGTGGGCGTTGTTGTGCATCATGAAGCTGCGCCCCAGTTGCTCCGAGGAGTTCCCCAGGCCGTTGGGGTGCTCCGAGTTCGACGACGCCAGCAGCAGTGCGGCCGAGTTGGCTGCTCCGGCCGACACCACGAACCGGCGACCGTGCGCAGTCACGGGGCCCGTCGGCCCGGCGCCGACGGCCTCGGTCACCCGCCGCCCG
>DASQEZ010000025.1:0-7216 GCA_035633415.1 Ornithinibacter sp.
ATCCTCGCGGTCGTCGTCGGGATCGTATGCCTCGGGCTCGCCGTCTGGCTGTTCGTGCGGATGGGGACCGCGCTCGAGGCCGGCACCGGCAGCCCGGTGCTCACCGGCACCCTCGCCAGCATCCTGACCCTCGTTGCGGTGGTGCTCCTCTCCAGCCTGACGATCATCAGCCCCGGTGACACGAACGTCATCCAGTTCTTCGGACGCTACGTCGGCACGATTCGCAAGTCCGGCCTGCTCATGACCGTGCCCTTCACGACGAAGAAGAAGGTGTCGGTCAAGGTCCGCAACTTCGAGACCAGCGAGCTCAAGGTCAACGACGCCGACGGCAACCCGGTGAACATCGCCGCGATCATCGTCTGGCAGGTCGCCGACACCGCGAAGTCGGTGTTCGCCGTCGAGGAGTACGACACCTTCGTCGCGGTGCAGGCCGAGTCCGCGCTGCGGCACGTGGCGACCACCCACCCGTACGACAACCCCGCCCCCGGCGAGGAGAGCCTGCGCGGCGCGACGGGGTTGGTCGCCGACGAACTGGCGGAGGAGGTCGCCGCCCGCATCGCGATCGCCGGGCTGGAGGTCGTCGAGACCCGCATCTCGTCACTGGCCTACGCACCGGAGATCGCCCAGGCGATGCTGCAGCGGCAGCAGGCGTCGGCGATCATCGCGGCCCGCGAGAAGATCGTCGAGGGCGCGGTGTCGATGGTCCAGAACGCCCTCGCGCGGCTCGAGGAGGAGTCGATCGTGACGCTCGACGAGGAGCGAAAGGCCGCCATGGTGTCGAACCTGCTCGTCGTGCTGACCAGCGACTCGCGGGTCTCACCGGTCATCAACACCGGCTCCCTGTACACCTGAGCGACTGGGTCGCGGAGCCCGTGATGTCACGCAACCATGCTGCGGAGCCGGCCTGATGGGCGAGCGCAAGGCGATCCTGCTGCGCCTCGACCCGGCCGTGCACGACGCGCTGGCCCGCTGGGCCGCGGACGACCTGCGCTCGGTCAACGCCCAGGTCGAGCTGGTGATCCGCAACGCCCTCTCGGATGCCGGCCGCACACCTCACGCGGCCAAGCCGCTCCCCCGCCGTGGTCGCCCCCCGAAGGACGGTGGCGGGTCGTAGCCCGGTCTCGGCGGTGCGCCTCAGCACCTGACGGCATCCACCTTGGTGGTCCGGGTCGTGGGTCGAGCGTCAGCTGCGGTCACCTATGTGTCGAGTCTCGGGCCACCAAGCGGAAGAGCCGTTCCCGCGGATCCGGTCGAGTTACGCGCCCTAGTCCGGTCGTGAGCCGGCGCCGTCTGTAGCGGTCTAGGGCTGGTGGTCAGAGGGAACAGGCCGTCTGGATCAGGCTGACGTCCATCTCCTGCAGGTCCTTGTCGCCTTTGTCGCGCCCGAGGTAGTACCGGGCGTACTCGCGGGCGGTCGCGTCGGCCTTCTTGTCCTTGATCAGTGCAGTGAAGGAGGCCTTGATCTCCTTCGCGGTGCCGGTGAGGATCGCCTCACGAGCCACGTCGCACGTCGACGCCTTCTCGGCGGGCGCCTCCTTGGTCGCCGCGGAGTCTTCGGCCGCGGCGGACGACAACGCCTGCGGAAGGGCATCTCCATCAGGGCTGGTGCCGCTGCCACAGGCGGACAGCGATAGCGCCAAGGCGACGGTGGCGAGGGTGGTGGCGAGCTTCTTCATGGTGGTGCCTTTCCTTGGTGTGGTCTGTGTTGTCTCAGCAGCACGCGAACGTGGTTCCGAGGGCAGGAGTCAGAGCGCGAGGAGCCGAAGGCCCTCCGCGCGTTCCCCCTCGTCCCCCCGAGCCCGTCTGTTCCAGTCGCGGTGGGTGTGTCAGGTCACCCCACCCTTGGCGCACGCGCTCGCCGCTTCAGGGCAAAGCGGGGTTCCGTGTCGCAGACACGTTGTCCCGCTTCGTGATTGCCATTCAGCGAGGCGCTCCCCAAGTGCCCCCGCTTGCGACCATACGGCCATGACGACGGCGGCCCCGCACGAATGTGGCGTTCTCACGAAGGTTCAGCCGAACGGCCCTGGGAACCGTCCGATCAGCCGCATTTCCCAGCGTCACCCCTGGCCGTCAACTGCCCAGCTCGTCAGCGGTCGCCGCGCAGGATGGGCGGCGAGAGCGTGGCCCGCGGGTCGCCGCGGTAGACGCGCGCCGGCCGGCCACGGCCGCCCTCACGCACCTCCCCCGTCGGCGTGAGGAACCCCTCGACGCCGGTCACCTTCCGGTGGAAGTTCGCCTTGTCCAGCTCGATCCCCCACACCGCCTCATAAACGGCCTTCAGGTCGGCGATCGTGAACGTGTCACCACACAGGGCCGCGGCGTAGCCGGTGTCCTCGAGCTTGGCCCGCGCCCGCTCCACCCCGTCGGCCAGCACCCGGTGGTGGTCGAAGGCCAGCTCGGCCGACTCCCCCAGCGCGGTGGCGACCGGCACCCACGCGGCAGCGGCGGCATCCGACCCGGCGGTCGGCTCGGGAAGGTCGGCCCCCAGCGCCAGCCAGGCCACCGTCACCACCCGGTGGCGCGGGTCGCGCCCCGGCTCCCCGTACGCGGCGAGCTGCTCGAGGATGACGTCGTCGCGGCCGACGCCCGCCTCCTCGCCCAGCTCGCGGTACGCGGCATCCTCGAGGTTCTCGTCGATCTCGACGAACCCGCCGGGCAGCGCCAGGCGGCCGGCGAACGGCTCTCCCCCGCGCCGGACGAGCAGCGCGTGAAGCTCCCCAGCACGCACCGAGAGGACGACCAGGTCACACGTGACATAGAAGGGCGGGAACTCGCTGTGGTACGTCACCCAGCGCATCTTAGGGGTCAAAGTGACAATTTATCGATGGTAGATTGGGGCCGAAAGATTCACACTGCCGCGCCGGGCCCCCGGGCCGTCTCGACACCAACCCTTGGAAGGGATCGCGACATGGCCATCATCTCGTGCGACAACTGCCAGTCCGACAACGACATCCACCTCGAGGGCATGGGTCCTGACGGCTCGCGCATCCTGCGCTGCGGCGAGTGCGGCCACACCTGGTCCCCCGTCCTGGAGAACCACTCGCCGACCTTCACGCGAACCCCGTTCGAGATGGCCCAGGGGCGGTTCGCCAACGCCGGCATGGTCGACCCGGCGCTGGTCACCCGGGTCAACCGGCTCAAGACCAAGTTCCTCAAGACCCCCTTCGAGCCCGACCCCGCGGTGGCCGACTACTACGTTCGCTGCCGCGAGCTGTTCTCCGTCGAGGGCCTGGCGGGCTGCGCGCCGCAGGACCTCAAGGACTTCGTCAGCAACCCGATGGGCGTCAGCCCCGGCAACGTGTCGATGTTCAGCCGCGCGTGGAAGCGCCTCGGCGAGGACGTCGCCGCCGACCGCACCCGCGCCGCCATCAGCTACCTCCTGCGCGGCCCGGACACCGTGCCGCTCGAGGACCGGCTCACCCACCTGATCGAGGACCACGCCGGCACCGGGATGCCGGGCTTCAAGGAGGCCCTGCTCACCAAGGTGCTGTGCATCATCGAGCCTGACCGCTTCCTGCCGATCCTCACCTACGGCGCCGAGGAGACCGGCAAGCACGACCTCACCCTCGCCGTGTACGGGCTGCACCTGCCCAAGGTCGACCTCACCTCGATGCAGATCGGCCGGCTCGCCGTGTGGTCCAACGACCTGCTCCTCGAGCTTGCCGGTGACGGGTTCACCGGGCCGCAGCACGTGGCCGAGTTCATCTGGTGGGCCAAGGACCACGTCGAGCACACTGCGATGGCCTCGGTCCGCTGAGGGCCGAGCGGGTCGTCGGCAGCCTGACACCGGCCTGCCGAACCTCCGGCCTGCCCGACGCCCACCTGTCAGGTGCCCGCTGGCGGATGCCGGGTCAGCGCACCCACTGCAGGCTCGCGTCGCGCGCCGCCTCGACCTGCGAGCCGGTCTGGCGGCGCGCCATCCGCCGCAGCACCATGGGGGTGAGCAGCGACCCGACGACGGCCCAGATCCCCAGCACGAGAACGGTTTGCGTCGTGCGCCAGGAGCCGTCGATCTCGAGCGCCGCGGCCTCATCGGGCAGGAACGCCGACCGCATCCCGAGCGCGATCCAGTACATCGGGAAGACCTGGGCCACCACCTGCACCCAGCCCCACAGCATCTGCACCGGGTAGAAGATGCCCGAGATGCCGGCCAGCACGAGCACCGGCAGCATCCCCCAGGTGCCGACCTTCTGCGTGCTCGGCACCAGGGCGCCGATCACCATGCCGATCGGCATCGTCGCGAGCAGCCCGAGCACCAGCACCCACGCCACGGTGAACCACCCCGACGGATCGGCCATCAAGTTGTCGAAGAGGAGGAAGCTCGGCACGAGGATCACGAACATCTGGGGAAGCAGCGACAGCGACTGGAACAGGAGCTGGCCGGTGAAGTAGCCGCGCAGGCCGTGCGGCACGGCCTTGTGCCGCAGCAGGGTGCCGTCCTCCTTCTCCATGGCCAGGGCGTAGGCCGGGCCGATGATCACCCCGAACGCGATGAGGGCGCCGAGGATGCTGGGCAGCGCCACCGAGGGCAGCAGCAGGTCGGTGCCTTCGACCTCGGTGTCGCGCCGCAGGAACAGGTAGCCCACGGTGATCGCCGCCGTGAAGAGGTAGAAGCCCTGGTCCTGCGTGCTGCGGATGCTCTGCGAGAACTCGGTCCAGCCGCGGTGGGCGCCGAGCCTGATCGCGTTCCTCGTGGGGTTTCCCGCCGGGCTCCGGCTCGGCTGGGCCCTCGGTGTGGTCGTACTCACCGGGCCACCTCCACGAAGAGGCGGGCCGCGGCCTCGCCGTACCCGGCCTCGTGCTGCTGGACGAGCGCGAGGTAGGCGTCCTCGAGGCTCGCCCGGCGCACCTCCAGGTCGCGCACGTCGTCGCCGTTCTCCGCGAACAGGCGCCGCACGAACGCCGTCGCGTCCGCCACCGACTCGCTGTGCCGTTCCCCGGATGCCGTCCACCGCACCAGCGACTCCCCCCTCCAGCCGCTGCGCCAGACCGTCGACCGTGTCGTCGGCGACGATCCGACCGGCGGCGAGGACGAGCACCCGGTCGGCGAGCTTCTCGGCCTCGTCGAGGTCGTGGGTGGTGAGCAGGATGGTCGTGCCCTCGGCGCGGGCGAGCCCGCGCACCAGCTCGTGGAACTCACGTCGAGCCTGCGGGTCGAACCCTGCCGTCGGCTCGTCGAGGAAGAGCAGCTCGGGTCGGCCGACGATGCCCACCGCGACGTCGAGGCGCCGGCGCTGCCCGCCGGAGAGCGTCGCGATCTTGCGGTCGGCCAGGTCCATGAGCCCGACGGTCTCGAGCAGCAGGTCGATGTCGTGGGGGCGGGTGCGCTCGGGGGTGGAGTAGGGGGCGAAGTAGCCGCCCAGTTGGGTCAGCAGCCGGCGCGGGGTCCACCGCGGGTGGTCGCGCCACGACTGCAGCACGACGCCGGTGCGGGCCCGCCAGTCCTCGGTGGCGTGCGCGGGGTCCTGCCCCAGCACGCTGACCTCCCCGGCCGACCGGATCCTGAAACCCCTCGAGGATCTCGATGGTCGTGGTCTTGCCCGCGCCGTTGGGCCCCAGCAGACAGACGACCTGGCCGGCGGCGATGTCGAAGTCGACCCCGGTGAGCACGTCGTTGTCCCCGTAGCGCATCCGCAGGTCTCGGACCTGCACCACTGGCTCCATCATCGGCCCCTGCCCAAGGTCGCTCGTGCCGAACCAACAGGTTGGGGCCGCCTCACCGCCGGGCGCCAGAGGCGCAGCGCCACGAGCCCGCGGATGACGGCTGCCGCGCGGGGACGGCGTGCTCGAGCGCCCAGTCGAGGGCCTTGTCCGCCACGGCCTCCCAGCCGGGGGCACCGCACGTCCAGTGGTCGCGCCCGGAGAACTCGTGGTACTCGGTGAGAGCGACTTCTTGTAGTGCTTGGCGTTGGACCTGTTCACCGACGGCGGCATGATGTGGTCCTTCGTCCCGCCGACGAACAGCAGCGGAGTCCGGTCTGCGTCGTAGTCGACCCCGGTGTCCTGAGGAGCCACTCCTCGAGGTCCGGGGTGAGGTGCCGCACCCGGCGCAGGCAGAACGCCTCGAGGCTGTGGCCCAGCGGGATCGGCTCGTCCGCCAGGCTCGACTCGGTGAGCCGTCGCGAGTCGAGCTGGCTCGCCAGGTCGAGCAGGGCCAGTGGGTTGCCGCCCGTTGCCGTGGCGATCTGGGCTGCGGCGGCGGGGTCGATCGGCTCCGGCAGCGCGGTCCGTAGGAGGGTCGTCGAGGTGGTGGACGTCGTCGACCGAGCAGACCAGGGGGGTCGCAGGGGCAGCATCAGCCGGTAGAGCGCGGCGAAGGGGATGGTCGACTCGGCCTCGTAGCCGGTCACCCGGAGCTGGTTCATCCCGCGGGCGCCTGCCGCCGACGCCAGCAGCGTCGACGTGCCGATGCCGGGCTCCCCCAGCAGGAGCAGCGCGCCACCTCTGCCGTTGCGTGCAGCGGTCAGCAGCGTGCCGACCTGTCGCTGCTCGGCATCGCGGCCCAGCAGTGGGGCACCGCCTCTCATGCGGTGAAAACTACTGGTCAGACCCGCCGGGTGCGGTGACGAGTCGACGACGAGATTCAGGTGGCGCGACCGCACTGCTCGGTCACGTCTTCGCCGCCGGGCCATGGGCAGGACGCGTCATTCCCGCTAGCGTGGTCGTCATCGTCACGACGCGCGCCGGCGCGGACCGTCCAGGGCCTCGACGGCGCGTCACACCCGGAAGGCTCCGGGGGACCCGAGCCGGCGCGTCGACCCGGACGACACCGCCGGCCGAGCAGAGCACCATGCACAGGCAGGGCCAGACGCGATGACGAACCGCACCGTCCCCGGCCTTCCCGACACCGGGAAGCTGCACCCGTACAACCACCGCGACGGTGACGACGACATCGTGGTCGACGTCATCCGCCCCGGCGACCTGGTCGCCATCACGGTGACCGTGCGCGGGGCGACGCTGCAGCCACCCCCGGTGCCGGATGCCGAGGACGCCCACTCCGTGCTCGTCGCCGGGCCCGACGCCGTGCTCGTCGTCGACTTCCCGTTCCAGCACGGCCACGAGCAGGCCTCCTTCGAGGCCGGCGGCGCCGCCCGACCCGACCCGATGAAGCCGGAGGAGAAGCAGGAGCCGCCACCGGGGCCACCCCCGCCGCCCCCGCCGCCGCCCTTCGTCCTGCCGGCCGACACACCCGCGCAGTACCGGCCGGCCCGGGGCA
>DASQEZ010000026.1:0-16538 GCA_035633415.1 Ornithinibacter sp.
TCCGACGAGGTCGGAACGCTGGCGCGCGCGTTCAACGCGATGGCTGCCGACCTCGCCTCCGCCGACCTGCAGCGCCGCCGGCTCGTCGCCACCGTCTCGCACGAGCTGCGCACCCCGCTGACCGCCCAGCGCGCCCTGCTCGAGAACCTCGTCGACGGTGTCGTGCGCGCCGACGACGAGGTGCTGCGTGCGGCGCTGACCCAGTCCGAGCGGCTCAGCACGCTCGTCGGCGACCTGCTCGACCTGTCCCGGATCGACGCGGGGGCCGCACCGCTCGCCCTCACCGAGGTGCGGGTCGGCGAGCTGCTGCGCGCCGGCGTCGCGGAGGCCCTGGTCGGAGGTCGCTCGGTGCGGGTGAGCCAGGAGGCCCACCCCGCCGACCTCACCGTGGTCGCCGACCCGGCCCGGCTCGCGCAGCTCGTCGCCAACCTCGTCGACAACGCCCTGCGGCACAGCCCGCCGCAGGGCGAGGTGCGCGTCGTCGCCCGGGCCGTCGACGACGACACGTGGTGGCTCGAGGTGCACGACGACGGCCCCGGCATCCCCGCCGACCGCGTCGAGCGGGTCTTCGACCGGTTCGGCTCCGGTGGCGACTCCGCCGGGGGCACCGGTCTCGGGCTGGCGATCGCGAGCTGGGTCTGCGAGCTGCACGGCGGCACCATCACCGCCCTGCCGACCCGACCCGGTACTCCCGGCGCGCACCTGCGCGCCGTCCTGCCCCGGCGCGCCCGCGCCGGCCGGCCCACCCACCTCCAGGAGGACAGGACCGTGCCCGCACCGACGACCCCCACCACCCCGACGCCCGCCACGAGCCCGCCGGTGGCGCCCGGCGCGGCGCCGGCCCGACCGCCCCTGGCGCCCACCCCCGTGCTGCCCCGGCCCGCCGGCCCGGGTGCCGGAGGGGGTCCGTTCGACGGCATCTGGCCGGAGAAGGGCGTGCCCGTGCAGCCGCTGACCGTGCTCGCGGCGCTCGGCATCGGCGCCTGGGCGTCGCTGACCTGGCCCGAGCGCAACATCGGCCTGGCCGTGTGCCTCACGATGCTCGCCGCCGGCCTGCTGATGTGGGTCGTGGCGCGCCACCGCCGCGACCCGTGGACGATCGCCTGTGCCGCCCTGGCCGCGGTGCTCGCGACGACGACGATGATCCGTGACGGCGGTGGGGTCGTGGCCCTGTCCGTGCTGGTCGGCGTCGTCGTGGCAGCCGCGGGCCTGACCCGTGCTCGGACCCTGCTGTCCGTGCCCTTGAGCGTCATGGCCTGGCCGCTGTCCGCCCTGCGCGGCCTGCCGCTGCTCGGCCGCACCCTCACCGCGACGAGCCGGGTGTCGAAGCTCTGGCCGATCCTGCGCACCATCGGCCTCTCCCTCGTGGCGCTGGCCCTGTTCGGTGGCCTGTTCGCCTCCGGTGACGCGTTGTTCGGCTCCTGGGCCGAGGCCCTGGTCCCCGACCTCGGCTGGGACACGATCGTCGCGCGCACCTTCGTGCTGGCCCTGGTCGCCGGGGTCGCACTCACCGGTGCCTACCTCGCCGTGAACCCGCCGCCGGTCGCCGACGTCGCGCTGCCCGAGGGCCGTCGGGCCGCCCACCGGTGGGAGTGGGGGGTCCCCGTCGGCATCGTCGTCGCCCTCTTCGCCGGCTTCCTCGTCGCCCAGGCCACGGCGATGTGGGGCGGCCACGACTACCTCGAACGCACCACGGGGCTGACCTATGCCGAGTACGTGCACCAGGGCTTCGGCCAGCTCACCGTGGCCACCTTCCTCACCGTGGTCGTCGTGGGTCTGACGATGCGGGTCGCCCCGCGCGAGGACCCCCGCGACCGGCTGCTCCTGCGGGTGCTGCTCGGTGCCCTGTGCCTGCTCGCCCTGGCCGTCGTCGCCAGCGCCCTGTACCGGATGTCGCTCTACCAGGACGCCTTCGGCTACACGGTGCTGCGTGTGTTCGTCGACGGGTTCGAGCTGTGGCTCGGCCTGGTCATCGTCTTCCTCCTCGTGGCACTGCTGCGCCTGCGCGGCGGGTGGGTACCGCGGGCGGTGCTCGTCTCCGCCGCCGTCTTCGCCCTGGCCTTCGCTGCGATGAACCCGGACGCGTGGGTCGCCGGGCGCAACATCGACCGGTTCGACGCCGGAAAGTCGCTCGACACGCTCTACCTGTCGACCCTGAGTGCCGACGCGACGCCGGTCATCGTCGACCGCCTCCCGGCGGACGCGGCATCCTGCATCCTGAGCGGCCCCTACTCGACCGGTGGCCCCTACGCCGGGGGTGACGACCTGCTCGCCTGGAACCTCGGCCGGGCACGCGCGGACGACGCTCGCACCTCGCTGCCCACCTCGCAGGCGAGCTGCGGTGGGTACCTCACCGACGACTACCCCGGCTGAACGCAAACCCACGCGCCGACAGGCGTCCATGACGGCATACTCGCCGTCATGGACGACCGCACGGTGCTGGTGCTCAACGGGCCCAACCTCAACCTGCTCGGCGAGCGCGAGCCGGAGGTCTACGGCACCGCGACCCTCGCCGACGTCGAGGCGCTGTGCGAGGCGGCGGCCGAGCGGTTCGCGCTGGTCGTCGACTTCCGGCAGACCAACTCCGAGGGCACCCTGGTCGACTGGGTGCAGGAGGGCCGCGCCGGCATCGCGGGGATCGTCGTGAACGCCGCCGGCTACACCCACACCTCGGTGGCCCTGCGCGACGCCCTGTCGGTCTGCCGCGTGCCTCGTGTCGAGGTGCACATCAGTGACATCGCCGCCCGCGAGGAGTTCAGGAGGCACAGCTACCTCACCGACGTGTGCGACCACCACGTCATCGGCCACGGGGTGCAGGGCTACGCGGAGGCGGTCGAGTGGGTCGCGGGGCACCGTGCCCGAGCGTGACCTGCCCGCTCTGTGGCGCAGCCCGCACTGGCGCGCCGAGATCGAGGCCTGGCTGATCCCGGCCCTCGCGGACGCCGGGGTCACCGTCACCGGCCCGGTCGTGCAGGAGCGCGTGCGGTTCTGGTCGACCGTGCTCCACGTCGAGACGGACGCCGGCCGCGTCTGGGTCAAGGAGAACGCCCCCTCGCAGGCCTTCGAGGCCGCCCTGGTCGAGGTCGTCGACGACATCGTTCCGGGACTGTGTGCGCCATTGCTCGCGGTGGACACCGAGCGGGGATGGCTCGCGACCGCCGACCTCGGGCTCCCGCTGTGGCACGACGACGATCCGCCGCCGGTCGACGACTGGGTGGCCGTGGTGCAGGGGTACGCCGCGGCGCAGCGGGTGCTGGCCGACCATGCCGACGCGGTGCTCGCCGCGGGGGTCCCGCACTTCCCCGAGGACCCGGACGACGTCGTGCGCTGGGTGACCGGCCAGGTCGACGCCCTACGTGCGCTGCCGGCGCAGGACCCCCGCCGGCCCACCGACGAGGAGTCGGCCCTGGTCGACGAGGGCCTCGACCGCATCCACGACGCGGCCGCCGCACTGGCCGGGAGCGGGCTGCCCGCCACGCTCCAGCACAACGACCTGCACCTCGGCAACGCCTTCCGCAGGCCGGACGGGGGCATCGCGTACATCGACCTCGGGGACGCGGTGTGGACGCACCCGCTGACGATGCTGCGCATCCCGCTGTGGATCATGCGCCACCGCCTCGGCCTGGCCGAGGACGACGCAGCGGTGCGCCGGGCCAGGGACGCCGGGCTCGAACCCTGGACCGACCGCTGGGACCACGAGACCCTGGTGGGGCTGCTGCCCGCCGCCGACCGCCTCTCGTGCCTGCACCGGGCGGAGTCATGGGGCCGCACCCAGGGCGACGTGCCGCTCTCGGTGGTCGACGACTCCTTCCTGCGCGAGGTGATCGAGTGGGTCGTGGACGCCGCGGCCCCCGACCCCTACGCGTCCGCCATCGTCCGTTGACCCGCCCCGCGACCCGCCCCGCGACCCGCTCGCGGCTGTGCTGGTGACTTCCGGGTAGGTACTAGGACGTCCTACCATCTTGGGACCGCCTTCGAAGGAGCCCCATGGCAGCGCAGCCGACCACCTCGACGCCCGACCTGCACGTGCCCGAGCACCCGGTGCGCATCGTCACCGCGTCGGCCCTGTTCGACGGCCACGACGCCTCGATCAACATCATGCGGCGGATCATGCAGGCCCAGGGGGCAGAGGTCATCCACCTCGGGCACAACCGCAGCGTGCGCGAGGTCGTCGACGCCGCCATCGAGGAGGACGTGCAGGGTGTGGCCGTCAGCTCCTACCAGGGCGGGCACGTCGAGTACTTCGAGTACCTCGTGCAGCTGCTGGCGGAGTCGGGGGCCGGGCACGTCAAGGTCGTCGGCGGGGGTGGCGGGGTCATCGTCCCGACCGAGATCGAGCGCCTGCGGGCGGCCGGAGTCACGATCTTCAGCCCCGAGGACGGCCAGCGCCTGGGGCTGCCGGGCATGGTGAACCAGGTCGTGCGGGCCTGCGACACCGACCTGTGGCAGCAGCACCCGACCACCGCGGCCGCGGTGCTGTCCGGCGAGCGGTCGGCCGTCGCCCGGGCGATCACGGCGGCCGAGACCGGCCGGCTCGGTGACGACCTGCGCGCCGAGCTCGAGCAGGCTGCCGCGGCGCGCCGCACACCGGTGCTCGGCATCACCGGTACGGGTGGCTCGGGCAAGTCGAGCCTCACCGACGAGCTCGTCCGCCGGCTTCGCGTCGACCAGCAGGACAAGCTGCGGGTGGCCTGCGTGGCCATCGACCCGACCCGCCGCCGGGGCGGAGGAGCCCTGCTCGGCGACCGGATCCGGATGAACAGCCTCGACGGCGACCGCGTCTACTTCCGTTCGCTCGCCACTCGCGGCGGCCGCGAGGTGCCCGAGGCGCTCGGCGACGTGCTCACCATCCTCAAGGCGGCCGGGTTCGACCTCGTCGTCGTCGAGACCCCCGGCATCGGCCAGGGTGACGCGGCGATCACGTCGTTCGCCGACGTCAACCTCTACGTCATGACGCCGGAGTTCGGCGCGGCCAGCCAGCTCGAGAAGATCGACATGCTCGACTTCGCCGACGTCGTCGCGATCAACAAGTTCGAGCGCCGAGGCGCGATGGACGCCCTGCGCGACGTCGGCCGTCAGATGGTGCGCAACCGGGGCCTGTTCGGCAAGAAGCCCGAGGACGTACCGGTGTTCGGCACCTCGGCCGCCACCTTCAACGACGACGGCGTCACGGCGCTCTACCAGGAGCTGCGCGGGCTGCTCGCGGTGGCCGGTCTCGAGGTGTCCGAGGGGGCGCTGACCCCGGTCGGTGTGCGGCACTCCTCGGTGCTGCGCCAGGTCGTCCCGCCGCGCCGGGTGCGCTACCTCGCCGAGATCGCCGAGACGGTTCGCGGTTACCACGACGACACCCGCCGGTATGCGGAGGCCGCCCGGCGAGTGCAGCGGCTCACCGAGGTCGGGAACGAGCTGGAGCGGGCCGGGTCCGACCGCTCCGGGGTCGACTCCCTGCTCGGCGGGGCACAGGACGACCTGCCGCTGTCGATCGCGCGGCAGCTCGCCGGCTGGTCGTCGGTCGTCGAGGCCTACTCCGGTGACGAACAGGTCATCACGATCCGCGACAAGGAGATCCACACATCACTGGTGCGGGAGTCGTTGTCCGGCAACCGGATCCGCAGGGTGTCGCTGCCGCGCTATTCCGACGACGGCGACCTCGTGTCGTTCCTGCGGCGCGAGAACCTGCCCGGCTACTACCCGTTCACCGCCGGGGTCTTCCCGTTCAAGCGCGACAACGAGGACCCCGCACGGATGTTCGCCGGAGAGGGCGACCCGTTCCGCACGAACACCCGCTTCAGGATGCTCTCCGAGGGCCAGCCAGCGACACGGCTGTCGACGGCCTTCGACTCGGTCACCCTCTACGGTCGAGACCCCGACAAGCGCCCCGACATCTACGGCAAGGTGGGCACCTCGGGCGTCTCGGTGGCGACCCTGGACGACATGCGTGAGCTCTACGCCGGGTTCGACCTCACCTCGCCGACGACGAGCGTCTCGATGACGATCAACGGCCCGGCGCCGACCATCCTCGCGTTCTTCCTCAACACCGTCATGGACCGCGAGGTCGAGGCGTGGGCCGCCCGGGAGGGACGCGAGCCGAGCGCGCAGGAGGCGGACGGCATCCGGGCCGCCGCGCTGGCGACCGTGCGCGGCACGGTGCAGGCCGACATCCTCAAGGAGGACCAGGGCCAGAACACCTGCCTGTTCTCCACCGAGTTCTCGCTGCGGATGATGGCAGACATCCAGGAGTGGTTCATCGCGCAGGAGGTGCGCAACTTCTACTCGGTGTCGATCAGCGGGTACCACATCGCCGAGGCCGGGGCGAACCCCATCAGCCAGCTCGCGTTCACCCTCGCGAACGGCTTCACCTACGTCGAGGCCTACCTCGCACGCGGCATGGACATCGACGACTTCGCGCCGAACCTGTCGTTCTTCTTCTCCAACGGCATGGACCCCGAGTACACCGTCATCGGCCGCGTCGCCCGTCGGATCTGGGCCATCGCGATGAAGGAGAAGTACGACGCCAACGAGCGCAGCCAGAAGCTGAAGTACCACGTGCAGACCTCGGGCCGCAGCCTGCACGCCCAGGAGATGGACTTCAACGACATCCGGACCACCCTGCAGGCGCTCGTCGCGATCTACGACAACGCCAACAGCCTGCACACCAACGCCTACGACGAGGCCGTGACGACGCCCTCGGAGGAGTCGGTGCGCCGGGCGCTCGCGATCCAGATGATCATCAACAAGGAGTGGGGCCTCGCGCTCAACGAGAACCCGCTCCAGGGTGCCTTCGTCGTCGATGAGCTGACCGACCTGGTGGAGGCGGCCGTGCTCGCCGAGTTCGACCGGATCTCCGAGCGCGGAGGGGTGCTCGGAGCGATGGAGACCGGCTACCAGCGGGGCAGGATCCAGGACGAGTCGATGCTCTACGAGCACCGCAAGCACGACGGCTCGCTGCCCATCGTCGGCGTCAACACGTTCCGCAACCCGAGCGCCGGTGGCACCCCCCGCGAGGTCGTGCTGGCCCGGGCGTCCGAGGCCGAGAAGGAGGGGCAGCTCGCGCGGGTCACCGCCTTCAAGGAGGCGCACCGGGTCGAGGCGCAGGAGGCGCTGGACCGGCTCAAGGCCTCGGCGACCTCCGGCGAGAACGTCTTCGCGGTGCTGATGGATGCCGCCCGCGTGTGTTCGCTGCAGCAGGTCACCGAGGCGTTCTTCGAGGTGGGCGGGCAGTACCGCCGCAACGTCTGAGCCTCAGGTCCCGGAGCCGGCGCGCACGAGCTGGGTGACCCGAGCGACGGCGAGGTCGGGCGTCCACCCGGCCGGCGGGTCGGTGGAGCCCACGGCGTCCGTGGCGCGCCGTACGTGCCGCTCGAGCGACGGGGGCAGGGTCTGGCCCGCGTCGGTGTGCAGCCAGACCCCGAGGCCGAGCACCTCTGGCGCGTCGGGGTGGCCGAGGGCAGCGAGCGCGGCGCCGGCGCCGCACGCCGCCTCACCGAGGGCTTTGGGGCCGGCGGCAGCCTGCGGACCGACGATCGCCTGCCGGAACCACCCCAACGCCGCCTCGGGGTCGTCGACCCCGAGGGCCGCCCAACCGGTGTTGATCGCGACCGTGCTCGTGGGTCGCATGCCGAACCGGGTACCTGCGTCTGCCGTCGCCGTCGTCAGCAGGTCGAGGGCCTCGCGGGGGCGGCCGCACTCCAGGAGGGCGAGGGCCACCTTGGGTACGACGGTCACCAGCTGCACCGCCGACGAGGTGGAGCCGACCAGGGCCAACGACTCGTGTGCGGCTGCCAGGGCAACCTCGGTGCGACCCTCCGCGGCGTCGACCGCCGCGCGGGTCGCGACGACCTCGGCCACGAGGTGCGCGGCGCCGGTGCGGGCCAGGCGCTCGGCCTCGTCGAGCCGGGCTCGGGCGCCAGCCGTGTCGCCCTCGCCGTAGGCGGTGATGCCGGAGACGAGGCCGAGCAGGGTGCCCCAGTCGGGGTCGCCCTGGAGGTCGGCTGCCAGCCGGTCGTGCTCGGCCGGTCCCCAGTCGGCGGCCTGGAGGAAGCCGCCCCGGGCGACCCGCAGCCGGGCCCGCTGGCGGGCCGTGATTCCGGGCAGAGCGAGCACCACCGTGGTCCAGTGCAGGCCGGGGCCCGGTGTCTCGACGAACTGCCAGCGCCTCGACAGGGTCGTCGCGAGGTCGGCGGCGGACGGGTCGTCGCCGACCTCGAGTGCCATGGCGAGGGCCTCGAGGTGGTCGTCGTAGGTGCGGCCCACGTGCTCGACGAGGGCGTCGGAAAGGGGGGCGTCGCGCCACACGCCGGCGAACCACCGCCGGTGCCGCGAACGGGTGAGGGGCACCTCACCGTGCTCGGCGAGCTCCTCGAGGGCGAGGTCACGCACGGTGCGCAGCGCACGGAAGGACAGGGTCGACGCGGTGCGCTCGACGCGCAGCAGGTTGTCGCGGGCCAGCACGCGCACCGCGCGATCGACCTCGGCGGGCTCGCCACCGGCCACGGCCCGTGCGGCCGTCGTCGTGAAGGGACCCGCGAACACCGCGACCCGGCGCAGCACCGTCCGCGTGTCCGGGTCGAGACGGTCCAGGCTCCACGAGAGGGTCTCGCGCAGCGAGTGGTGGCGGTCGGGCAGGCCCCGGGCGTCGGGGACCAGGTCGAGCGGACTCTGGACGAGGTCGAGCAGCAGGCCGAGCGGCACGGTGGCCGAGGAGCCGGCGACGAGCTCGAGCGCGAGTGGGAGGCCGTCGACCCGCCGAGCCACCCGGCCCAGCACGCGGACGTCGGCCTCGGACCACGCGGCGAGGTCACCCGTGGGCGCGCAGCCCCGGTCGGCCAGGCGCTCGGCGAGAAGGCGCACGGCAGGTGCCGCCCGTACGGTCTCGAGGTCGCCCTCGGGGTCGGCGGTCGCGAGCGGCTCGAGCACGACGACCCGCTCGCCGACGACGGCCAGCGGGGTGCGCGAGGTGACGACGAGCCTGACGTCCGGGCAGCCCGCCAGCACCGCTGCCGCGACCTCGGCGGCCGACTCCAGCGCCCACTCGGCCTCGTCGACCAGCACGGTGAGGTCGGCCGAGCGCAACGCACGCACGAGGGCCGCAACCTCGTCGTCACCCTCGAGCGGCAGCCCCGTCGTCACCGCGACGCCCGCAGCCAGCTCGGCGGGGGTGAGTCCGGCGTGGGCCGACAGGGCGACGTGCACCACGTCGGCGGTGCCGTCCATCCGCTCGAGCGCCGCCCCGACGTCGACGAGGAGGCGGGACTTGCCCACGCCTCCCGGACCGGTGACGGTGACGAGGCGTCGCCCCTCGTGCAGCGCGGCGAGGACCGCGTCGACCTCGGTCGAGCGGCCGACCGTGGGGGATGCCGGCATCGGCAGGCGCCGCCCGGGGTGCACCGCGACCGCGCGACCGGACGCCGTCGCGACGGCTCCCACCGCGGACCCGAGCCCCGCGTCGTGGGCGAGCACCCCGGCGTGGACCGCGGAGACCGCGGGGCCGGGGAAGACACCCAGCTCGTCGCGCAGGGTGCGACGCAGCACCTCGTGCACCTCGAGGGCCTCCGCCTGCCGGCCGAGCCGGTAGGCCGCGCGCATGGCGAGGGCCGCGGCTCCCTCGTCGAGCGGGTTCTCGTCGAGCAGCCCCCGGGCGACGGCGAGCGACTCCTCGGGGTCGGGGCGGGTGGCGTCGGTGCGAAGCAGGCACTCCGCGAGGTCGGCGCGCACCCGTCGGTGCAGCTCCTCGAGGCGGGTCCGTTCGGCGAGCACGAGCTCGGCCCGCACCCCTTCGTACGCCGTGTGGCCGTCCCAGAGGGCCAGCGCCTGGCGGCACAGCTGCTCGCACACCTCGGCGTGGGCGGACGCACTTCCGTCGTGGGCGGCGCCCGCCAGCGCGAGGAAGCGGTCGGCATCCGTGCCCACGTCGGCGGGCACCAGGTACCCGGCATCGCTCGTGGCCACCAGCCCCGCCCCGTGCCGCCGCCGGAGGCGGGCCACGACGGTGTGCACCGCCGCGGTCGTCAGGCGGCCGGCGTCCTCGCCCCACACGAGGTCGAGGACGACCTCGGCGGGGACGGGTCGGCCGCGCCGCGACAGGAGGACGGCGAGGACCTCCCGCGGACGCTCACCCCGGAGCGGCACGGCGTTGCTGACGTCGCCCCCCACCCGGAGGGGTCCGAGTACCCGGACCTGCACGCAGTCATGCAACCACACGGCTCCGACCCCCCGTCGGCCTCGGGGACGGGCAAGGGGAGGCGGAACGGCTCGTCCGGTCCCAGCGGGCGGTCTGCGCCGAGCCTGGTCAACCACGCGACCACCGGGACGTTGTCCGGGTGCACGTGCGCGAGCAGCGTCGTCGCCCCCGCCGACCGGGCGGACGACAGTGCCGCCCGGAGCAGGTGGCCGCCGATGCCGCGCCCCTGCACGGCATCGGCGACCTCCACCGCCACCTCGACGGCCGTGGGGTCACCCACGTCGCGGATCCAGCGCGCCAGCCCGACCGGGCGACCCTCGTGCTCGGCGACGAGCACCTCGTGCTGACCCGGCACGACGGCGGCCAGCCGGCCGACCATCACCGGGCTGAGGCGGGGCAGGCCGGTGTGGAAGCGCAGGAAGGCCGAGCGCGCCGAGAGCTGGGCGAAGACGCGGTGGACGGTCTCCGTGTCGCCCCCGAGCAGGGGCCTGATCGTCGCGGCGGTGCGTGCGGTCGCTGGGGTGGTGGCGGTGGTGGTCATGCCAGCGAGGCTGCCGGGAGGGAGTGGCGCCGACCTGTCGCCGACCTGTCACCCGGGGCCGTCCCCGGCTCACCGGTGCGGCCGGGGCCGTTCACCCGCGATGGGTGGGGGCCGGCCGAGCGGGCGGCGATATCTTGGCCGCACTCGCGCCCGTTCCCGGGTTCGGGTCTTCCACCGAGGAGGCAGACCGAGGTGTCCGACGCGACCGCGCCCCCCGGAGCACCAGCCGCCCTCGACCCGGTGAGCCTGGTCCGTTCCAGGGCCTACCTCTCGGCCCTGGTGCTCGCGGCGCTGCTCGGCATCCCCATCTCGGCGATCGCCTACGGGTTCCTCGCCCTGGTCGGCTACCTGCAGGGGTACCTGTTCGACGACCTGCCCAGCTCCGTCTTCGACGGCGGACCGCCGGCCTGGTGGCCCGTGCCGTGGCTGATGCTCTGCGGGCTGCTCGTCGCGCTCACCCTGCAGCACCTTCCCGGGCCCGGTGGGCACTCCCCTGCCCTCGGTTTCCAGATGGGCGGGGGGCCGCCGGTCGACCGCCACCTGCCCGGCATCGTCCTCGCCTCACTCGCGACGCTCAGCCTGGGGGCGGTGCTCGGCCCCGAGGCACCGCTCATCGCCATCGGTGGCGGCCTCGCCGCCCTGACCGTGCGCCTGGTCAAGAAGGATGCCCCAGCGATGGCGCTGACCGTCATGGCGTCCGCCGGCAGCTTCGCCGCGATCAGCACCCTCCTCGGCTCCCCGCTGCTGGGCGCGTTCCTCATCATGGAGGCGGCCGGCATCGCCGGGGCGACCCTGAGCCTGGTCGCGCTCCCCGGCCTGCTCGCGTCCGGGATCGGCGCGCTCGTCTTCCTCGGCCTCGACGCGTGGACGGGCCTGGGCACCTTCTCGCTGGCGCTCACGACGGTGCCCCCCGGGGTCGACCCCACCGTCGCGACCCTGCTCTGGGCCGTGCCGGTCGGCCTCCTCGGTGCGCTGCTCGGCTGGGCGGTGCGCTGGATCGGCCTGACGGTGCGCCCACTCGTGCACCGCAACCGGGTGCCGGTCACCGTGGCGGTCGGAGCACTCATCGGCCTCACCGCCACGGCCTACCAGCTGATCACCGGCAAGGGCTTCAGCGAGGTGCTCTTCTCGGGCCAGGACGCCCTGCCGAACCTCGTGGCGAACGCCGCCGACTACTCGGTCGCGACGCTCGTCGTGCTCGGCCTGTGCAAGATGCTGGCCTACGGACTGTCGCTGAGCGCCTTCCGTGGTGGCCCGGTGTTCCCGGCGATGTTCGTCGGGGCGGTGCTCGGCATCGCGATGAGCGGGTTGCCCGGCATGAGCCTCGCGCCCGCGATCGGCATGGGCATCGGGGCGATGTGCTGCGCGATGCTGCGGCTGCCGCTCACCTCCGTCCTGCTCGCGACCCTCCTGCTCGGCAGCGACGGGCTGCAGGTCACCCCCGAGGTCATCGTGGCCGTCGTCGTCGCGTTCGTTGTCACCACGGTGCTGCCGGCACCCGCCGTCGTGAAGGAGCCGGCCGGATGACCGTGCGGCCGGCACGCCTGAACGCGGCGATCGGCTGGCTGTTCATGGTCGGGTCGGCCTGCTTCGTGATCGGCTCGGTCCCGGCCTACCTCGATGCCGTCGGCGGCTGGGTCGACGGCACCACCTACGTCGTGGGGTCGCTGTTCTTCACCACCGCCTCGTTCCTCCAGCTCGTGCAGGCGCAGAGCCCTGCGACGACCGACGTCGACCGGTCCAGCCAGCACGTGCCGGTGCGGGCCAACCGGTGGGGGTGGCTGCCGCACGACCGCAACTGGCTGGCCGCCGCCTCCCAGTTCCCCGGCACGCTGTTCTTCAACATCAGCACCGTCGCTGCCCTGACCCACAACGCGACCGCCGCGGAGTCCGACCGCTACGTGTGGCGGCCGGACCTGTTCGGGTCGGTGCTCTTCCTCGTGGCCAGCGCGTACGGCATCCTCGCCGTCTCGCGCCGCTTCCTCTCGCTCGACCCGTCGTCGATGCCGTGGCGGATCGCGTGGGTCAACATGCTCGGGTCGGTGCTGTTCATGGCGTCCGCCCTCGCCAGCTACGTGCTGCCCTCCTCGGATGAGCTGGTGAGCACCCGGATCTCCGTCGCAGGCACCCTCCTCGGAGCGGTGTGCTTCTTCGTGGGCGCCGCCCTGATGTTCCCGGCCTGGCGCCGCGCGGTCGAGTCCGCCCCGGTCACGTCGCCGCGTCCCGCCACCTAGACCTCTCACCGTCCGCCACCAAGGAGAAGCGCATGACCAGTTACCTCCCGTCCGACGCCGACGCAGCCCTGTTCGGCAACCGTTTCGCCACCGCGGAGGTGCCGAGCACGACCTTCCCCACGACAGGGATGTCGCCCACCGATGCGATGCGTCTGGTCGGCGAGGACCTCGCGCTCGAGGGTGACCCGGCGCGCAACCTGGCCACCTTCGTCACCACGTGGATGGAGCCGGAGGCACAGCGGATCATCGCCGCCAACCTGCACCGCAACTTCATCGACCACGCCGAGTACCCGCGCACCGCGGAGATCGAGCAGCGTTGCATCCGGATGCTCGCCGACCTCTTCCACGCACCGGGGGAGACCACCGGCGCGCGGACCCAGGGCTCGTCCGAGGCGATCATGCTCGGGGCGCTGTCGCTGAAGTGGAACTGGCGCACCCGCCAGCAGGCGGCCGGCAGGCGGACCGACCGGCCCAACCTCGTCTTCGGCGGTGACGTGCACGTGGTGTGGGAGAAGTTCTGCCGCTACTTCGACGTCGAGCCGCGCATCGTGCCGCTGAGCCCGGGCAAGTACACGATCGGCCCCGACGACGTCGCACCGCACCTCGACGAGAACACCATCGGGGTGGCCGCCGTGCTCGGCACCACGTTCACCGGCCACAAGGACGACATCGTCGGCATCAACGACCTGCTCGTGCACCTGAAGAAGGAGAAGGGCCACGACGTGCCGCTCCACGTCGACGGTGCGAGCGGCGGCTTCGTCTGGCCCTTCCTCTACCCCGACTCGCCGTGGGACTTCCGCCTCGAGCAGGTGCGCTCGATCAACGTCTCGGGCCACAAGTTCGGGCTGGTCTACCCCGGCATCGGCTGGCTGATCTTCCGCGAGAAGGCCGACCTCGCGCCCGACCTGGTCTTCGAGGAGAACTACCTCGGCAAGACCGACGCCACCTTCACGCTGAACTTCTCCACCGGCTCCTCGATGGTGCTCGCGCAGTACTACAACCTCGTCCGCTACGGGCGGGCGGGCTACACGTACATCATGAAGAACATGCAGGAGAACGCCCGGGTCCTCGCCGACAAGCTCGAGGCCATGGGGCGCTTCGAGATCATCGGTCGCGAGGAGGAGCAGCTGCCGCTGGTCGCCTTCCGGCTGGCCGGAGAGGAGAACTACGACGAGTTCGACATCGCCTGGCAGCTGTCGGCCGAGCGCGGCTGGATGGTGCCCGCCTACACGCTGCCCCCCGACGCGCAGAACGTGACGATCATGCGCGCGCTCGTCAAGGAGACGATGAGCCGCGAGCACGTCGACACCCTCGCCCGGGACATCGAGGAGGCCTGCTCCACCCTGGCCCGCAAGGGCGGGGCGCACCCGTCCGAGCGCGCCAAGATCATCACCGGCCCCGGCCACTGACCCGGCCGGCCGGCCTACCCGGCGAGCCGGTCGCGCAGCCAGGCGATGTCGGCCGACTGACCCTCGACGCCGCCGGGGGTCTCGACGACGACCGGCGCACCGGCATCCCTGACCGCGTCGGCGAGGTCGCCGTCGTCGATGTGACCGGAGCCGAGGTTGGTGTGCCGGTCGGCGCCGGTGTCGAACTCGTCGCGGCTGTCGTTGCAGTGCACCAGGTCGATGCGGCCGGTGACGGCGCGCACCTTCTCGACGACGCTGCCGAGGTCGTTGCCGCCGGCGTGGGCGTGGCAGGTGTCGAGGCAGAACCCGACGGTGTCGCCACCCTCGGCCCGGCCGATGGCCTCCCAGAGCCGCTCGATCGCCTCGAGCCGCCGCGCCATCGCGTTGTCGCCCCCGGCGGTGTTCTCGATGAGCAGGGGCACCGGCATCTCGAGGCCGTCGACGCACTTGCGCCAGTTGTCGAAACCGACGCCGGAGTCCTCGTCCTTGCCGAGGTGGCCGCCGTGCACGACGACGCCCTTGGCCCCGATCTCGGCCGCGGCGTTCAGGTGCTGCTGCAGCAGCTTGCGGCCGGGGATGCGGATCCGGTTGTTGGTCGAGGCGACGTTGATCGGGTAGGGCGCGTGCACGTAGAGGTCGACCCCCGCGTTCTCGGCCGCCGCCTTCAGCGCCGCGGCACCACCCTCGAACTGGACGACGGGGCCCTTGTAGCTCTGCGGGTCGCCGAGGAAGAACTGGCTCAGCCCCGCCCCCCGGGCGGCGGCCTCCGCCACCGGGTCGGCCTGGTCGACGTGCCCTCCGATGCGCAGCTCCATGGCCCCCACGGTACGGCCCGCCACCGACGCCGGGGGAGGCCGCGACCGGTGGCAGGATGACGGACATGCAGCTCGTGAACACCACCGCCATCGTCACCGGAGGAGCCTCGGGCCTCGGTGCCGCCACCGCAGCGGCCCTGGCCGCCCAGGGCGCCCGGGTCGTCGCCCTCGACCTGCCGTACGCCTGCGCCTCCGGCCCCGCCGTCGAGGGGGTCGAGTACGTGCCCACCGACGTGACCGCCGAGGACGAGGTCCGCGTCGCCGTCGCCCGCGCCTCCGACGACCCCGCCCGGCCGCTGCGCACGGTGGTGAACTGCGCCGGCATCGGACCGTCGGCCCGCATCCTGGGCCGCAAGGGCGTGCACGACCTCGGGCTGTTCCGCAAGGTCGTCGAGATCAACCTCATCGGCTCGTTCACCGTCATGGCCGTGGCCGCCGAGGCCATCGCGGCCACCGAGCCCGACGCCGACGGCCAGCGCGGCGTCGTCATCAACACGGCGAGCATCGCGGCCTTCGACGGCCAGGTCGGCCAGGCGGCCTACAGCTCGTCGAAGGGCGGCATCGTCGGGCTCACCCTGCCGGCAGCGCGCGACCTGGCGCAGTACGGCATCCGGGTGGTGACGATCGCGCCCGGCATCGTCGAGACGCCGATGCTCGCGACGGTCTCGGACGAGTTCCGAGCGGCCCTGGCCGTGGGGGTGCCGTTCCCGCAGCGGCTGGCGCGCCCCGAGGAGTACGCCAAGCTGGCGCTCGCGGTCGTCGACCACGACTACCTCAACGGCGAGACGATCCGGATGGACGGCGCGCTGCGGATGGCCCCGCGCTGACCCTCCACCCCCGGATGCCGCGCACCCTCAGCGACGACCTCGGCCACGAGGTCGCCCTGGCCGACGTCGTCGCCCGCGTGGTCTCGCTCGTGCCCTCGCTCACCGAGGCGCTGGCCGCGACCTGCCCCGAGCGGCTGGTCGGCGCGACGGACTGGTGCACCCACCCGGCCGACCTGTCCGCCCGCGGGGTCGAGCGGGTGCGCGGCACCAAGAACCCCGACCTGGCCGCGGTGGCGGCGCTGCGGCCGGACCTCGTCGTCGCGAACAAGGAGGAGAACCGCGAGCTCGACGTCCGGCGGCTGCGGGAGCGCGGCATCCCGGTCTGGGTCACCGACATCGAGACGGTGCCCGCCGCGCTCGCGTCGATGCGGCGGCTGCTGCGTGAGGTGCTCGAGGTCGAGCGGGACCCGCCGTGGCTGCTCGAGGCCGAGGCGGCTTGGGGCGGGCCGGTGCCCCCAGCGACCGCCCGCGTGGTGGTGCCGGTGTGGCGCGACCCGTGGATGGTGGTGGGCCGGCCGACCTTCACCGCCGA
>DASQEZ010000027.1:0-4329 GCA_035633415.1 Ornithinibacter sp.
GACCTGCCCAGTGCCGACGACGCCCAGAAGTGGTTCACCGGGCGGCTGCCCGAGGGCTGGTTCGACGACGTCGACGTCACGGTCGACCGCGAGGAGATCACCGTCATCGGCACCCTCACCGGCGTGGACGCCGGCACCGACGCGGCCGAGGCCGAGGGGCGGATCAGCCGCTTCCGGGCCGAGACCCGAGAGCAGCGGATCGCGATCGCCCAGGAGGCCCAGGGGCGCTACCAGCGCACCGTCTCGTGGGGCGCGCGCGTCGGAGAGACCACCGCGCTGTTCACCCACCTCGCCGTGCCGGTCATGACCCGGCTGCGCCAGCCCGAGCGGGCCGTGCTCGACACCCTCGTCGACGCCGGCGTCGCCCGGTCGCGCAGCGACGCGCTGGCCTGGTCGGTACGCGTCGTCGGTGAGCACGCCGACACCTGGCTCGCCGAGCTGCGCGAGAAGATGTCCGAGGTCGACAAGCTGCGCGCCAAGGGCCCCGAGCTCTGAGCCCGCAGCCAACAGCGGCCGGATGCCGTGCGCACCCGACCGCGCCGGCTCACCGACAGCGGCCCGTCGCCTTCACGAGAGGTGACGGGCCGTTCTGCCGTTTCCGCCGGCATCCCGGCACGTGCGGGGTTATGGCTGTCACATCGCAGACCGGACCGCCACAACCTCGCACGTGCGGGGCTATTGCTGTCGGAACGCCGAACCAACCGCAACAACCCCGCACGTGCGGGGTGGTCGACGCCTCTGCGCTGTGGGCTCTCAGGACCCGGGACCCTGAGCGCCCGGGGTAGCGTTCGCACGATGAGGGCTGCGGTCAGCACGAGGTACGGCCCGCCAGAGGTCGTTCGGGTCGTCGACGACGCCCCCGAGCCCGAGGTCGCCCCTGACGACCTGCTCGTGCGAGTGCACGCGACCACGGTCAACCGCACCGACGCCGCCTACCGGCGGGCCTATCCCTTCGTCATCCGCAGCGTCTCCGGGTGGCGCCGCCCGACGTCGCCGGTCTGGGGCACCGAGTACGCCGGGGTCGTCGAGCGGGTCGGCCCGCAGGTCACCCGCTTCGCCCCGGGGGAGCGGGTGTTCGGCTACGCCGAGGGCCGCTTCGGTGCCCACGCCGAGCTCGTCGCCGTGGCCGAGTCCTCCTTCGTGGCACCGGTGCCCGACGGGGTCGACCTGCACCACGCCGCCGCCGCGACCGAGGGCGGCCACTACGCCCTGAGCAGCATCCGCAGGGCCGGCGTGCAGCCGGGCGACCGGGTGCTGGTGCACGGCGCCACCGGTGCGATCGGCTCGGCGACCGTGCAGCTGCTCGTCGACCTGGGCGCGCACGTCATCGCGACCTCACCGACGGCTCACGTCGAGCTGGTGCGCGGGTTCGGCGCGCACCGTGTCGTCGACTTCGAGGCCGAGGACTTCACCCGCATCGACGAGATGGTCAGCGTGGTGTTCGACATGGTCGGCAAGAGCACCTTCGGGGCCTGCCGCCGGTTGCTCACCCCCGACGGCGTCTACCTGTCGAGCGACCTCGGGCCGTTCGGGCAGAACATCGTGCTTCCCCTCGTCACCAGGCTGGGCCGCGGCCGCCGGGTGGGCTTCGCCTTCCCGATGACCACGCCCGAGGTGCTCGAGCACCTCCGTTCGCGCCTTGCGAACGGTGCCTTCCGGCCGCTCCTGGACCCCACGACCTATCCACTCGAGCGCATCGTCGAGGCCTACCGCTACGTCGAGACCGGCCGAAAGCTCGGCAACGTCGTCATCACCGTCACCGACCCCTGACCCAGCTCTGGGAGCTGGACGTCAGGTCAGGGTGCGGCGCATGACGATGCGCGGCAACTTGCTCGCGACGGCATCGGTGGTGCCCACCACCTCGAAGCCGGCCTTCTCGAACATCGAACGGGTGCCGACGAAGGCCATCGTGGTGTCCATCCGGCCCGGCGGGTCGACGGGGTGGGCCTCGACGGCCGGTGCGCCGTTGGCCTCGGCGTAGGCGACCGCGCCCTCCAGCAGCCGCCCCACCACGCCCTTCCTGCGGTGCCCGCCCCGCACCACGATGCAGACGATGCTCCACACCGGCAGGTCGTCGGTCGGCAGGATCAGCGTCGAGCGCACCAGGCGCGGGATGTCCGACCGCGGCCCGATGTTGCACCAGCCGACGGCGACACCGTCGAGGTAGGTCACCACCCCCGGCGGGTGCTCTCGTTCGCACAATGCCCGCATCGCCCGCTCCCGGCTGTCGGGGCCGTCGCCACCGAGCTCGCGGATCTCCTGCTGGCGCAGGCGGTGCGACAGGCACCAGCACGACTCGGCCCGGCGGTTGGGGTTGACGACGTCGGCGAAGTCGTCGAACCGGTCGGGCGTCACCGGGTGGGTCTCCCACGACCCGCTCCCATCCGCCGATGATGCCGCCGCCGTCTGCTTCGTCCCATCCATCCACCCACCCAACCACCGCGCGCCGACGGCCGGGCGGACGGCATCCCGCCAGACCCCGACCTCGTGCGACCTAACCGCGGTTTCCGCAGCCTGAATCGACCAGAACCGCATACACGTCGCACGAAGTGGGGTCGTCCCGGTGTCACAACCGGGCCGCGGCCGGTGTCTGAAGGGGTGGACGGCCACCCGGGCCGCCCACCCCGACACCAGGAGAGCACCGTGCCCAGCACCTACCGCATCCCCAAGGCCACGATGAGCGGCCCCTACGCCCGCCTGCTGCAGGCGTACGCACGGCGCACGTGGGGCCAGGTGCCCGACAACGCCTACGTGGTCTGGCACCACCGCAAGGTCATGAACGCGGTCCTCGGCTTCGAGCGCAAGGTGGCCAGGTGGGACGCCCTCGACCCGCACCTGGCGTCCCTCGCGCAGATGGCCAGTGCCGCCGTCATCGGCTGCAGCTGGTGCCTGGACTTCGGCTACTTCCTCGCCCACGACGAGGGCCTGGACGAGGCGAAGGTGCGCGAGGTGCCGCGGTGGCGCGAGAGCGACGTCTTCACCCCGCTCGAGCGCGACGTGCTCGAGTACGCGGAGGCGATGAGCGTCACGCCGCCCACGGTCGACGACGCGCTGAGCCATCGCCTCCAGGAGGCGCTCGGCGTCAAGGCCGTCGTCGAGCTCACCCAGCTCGTCGCCCTGGAGAACATGCGCTCGCGGTTCAACAGCGCCGCCGGCCTCGAGGCGCAGGGCTTCTCGCAGGTCTGCGAGCTGCCGCTGGCCGTACCCTCGAACGCGTGAGCCGGGGCAGCGCCGTGGGCGACGACAGCAGCCGGATGCCGCGGAGCCCGGCGGGTGCCACGCCACCGGTCCCTGACGCGGCCGAGCTCGAGGCGCTGCGGCCGCTGCTGTTCACGGTGGCCTACGAGATGCTCGAGGTCGCCGCCGACGCCGAGGACGTCGTTCAGGAGGCCTGGCTGCGCTGGTCACGCGTCGACCCCACGACGGTCCGCGACCCGCGCGCCTACCTGGTGCGGGTCGTCATCCGGCTGTCGCTCAACCGTTTCCGCACCTTGAGCCGGCAGCGAGAGACCTACGTCGGCCCGTGGCTGCCCGAGCCGATCCTCACCGTGCCCGACGTGGCCGACGACGTCGAGCTCGCCGAGAGCGTCTCCACCGCGATGCTCCTCGTGCTCCAGTCGCTCACCCCGGTCGAGCGCGCGGTGTTCGTGCTGCGTGAGGTGTTCGACGTGCCCTACGACGAGATCGCGCAGGGCGTCGACCGCACCCCGGCCGCCGTGCGGCAGATCGCGCACCGCGCCCGCGAGCACGTGGCGGCCCGCCGCCCGCGGCAACGTGTCGGGCGCAGCGAGCACGCGGCGGTGCTCGAGCGGTTCCGCATCGCCGCCGACACCGGTGACCTCCAGGCGCTGGTCGACGTGCTGTCGCCCGACGTCGTGCTCGTCACCGACGGGGGAGGGGTGCGCCAGGCCGCCCTGCGACCGATCCTGGGGCGGGAGAAGGTGCTTCGCTTCCTCGATGCAGTCACCCCGCGCGATGTCGCCGTCGAGCTGCGTGTGGAGTCGGTCGGCGGGCTACCGGGCCTGGTCGCGGTGGTCGACGGCGTCGTCGACAGCGTGATCACCATCGACGTGGTCGACGGCCGGGTCGGCTCG
Organism: Ornithinibacter sp.; assembly: GCA_035633415.1. Lineage (GTDB taxonomy): Bacteria > Actinomycetota > Actinomycetes > Actinomycetales > Dermatophilaceae > Fodinibacter. The sequence continues at coordinate 4,095 of DASQEZ010000027.1, forward strand.
CTCTACTTCGTGCGCAACCCCGACAAGCTCACCCGGCTGGATGACGAGGTGCGCCTCGCCCGCTGAGGCACACGCGCCGCCGAGGGTGCCACTGCGACGCGCGTGGTTGGGCTGGCAGAAGAAGGCGGCGTCGCCGGTTGGGGATTCCGGCCACGCCGCCATTTCGCCACTGCCTCAGTCCGCCTCGCCCCCCCGGAGCAGGTATCAGCGGGCGCCCCCGGTCCTCTTGACTGCC
>DASQEZ010000028.1:0-10325 GCA_035633415.1 Ornithinibacter sp.
CTGGGCGAACGCCACCCCGGGGACCGCCGCGTCGACGAACGAGAGGAAGCTGATGCCCGAGCGCCGGCAGCCGATGTAGACGCCGAGGGCGCCGAGGGCGATGGCCCCCCAGATGCCCAGGCCGCCCTGCCAGATCTTGAACGCGTCCAGCGGGCGTCCGCCGTCACCCCAGTAGGGCCCGGGCGTGGTGATGACGTGGTAGATGCGGCCGCCGACGATGCCGAACAGCACACCCCACGCCGCGACGTCGACCGCCTGGCCGGGCTCCCCCCCACGTGGCACCAGCCGGCGGCCGGTGAGCCACACCGCGACCACGATGCCGATCAGGATGCACAGGGCGTACATCCGGATCGGCACCGGGCCGAGGTTGAACACCCCGACGGTGGGGCTGGGGATGTAAGAGATCACTTCGTGGCGTTCTGGATCGCCTGGGTCAGCAGCTCCGGGGACGCGATGCTCGACAGGTCGACGTCGGTGCCGTCGATCCACACGGTCGGGGTGCCCTTGACGCCGGCGGCGAAGCTCGCTGCCTCGACCGACTTGACGTAGTCGACGTACTTGCCGGCGTCGTAGCACTGCTGCCAGGTGTCCAGCGCCGCACCGGTGACGCCGACCTGCTCGGCGAACGTCCTCAGCTGGGCGTCGGGGAAGCCGTCACCCTCGTTCTCGGGCTGGTTGGCGAAGAGCGTGTCGTGGTACTCCTGGAACTTCCCGGCGTCCGAGGCGCAGAAGGCCGCGTTGCCGGCCCGGGTGGAGCTGTCGTTGCGCAGGTTGTCGTCGAGGAAGTTCTTCACGTGGTAGACGAGCTTGATCTTCCCCTCCTGCGCCTGGCTGGTGAAGGTGCTGCCCAGGGCGGCCTCGAAGCTCGCACAGGCCGGGCACTGGAAGTCGACGTAGACGTCGACCGTGGGCGCGTTCGCTGCCGCCGTGACGTCCTGGAAGGCGGGGTAGCCGGCACCGAGGGCACTGACCCCGGTGGGGAGCGCGTTGCCACCGCCGGTCACCTCGTCGGTCTTGCTCTGCTCCATCCAGATGACGCCGCCGACCACCGCGATGATCGCGACGACGGCCACCACCGCCGCGACGACGATCTTGTTGGCGCCGGAGCCCTGGGACTTCTGGGCGGCCTGGATCTTGGCCTGGCGGGCCGAGGCGGGCGGGGGGGTCGACTTCTTGGCCATGGTGGCTCAGGGTCTCCTTCAGTGTCCGAACAGGTAGCGGTCGAGTGAGGCAAGGGTCCGCGGGCGCCACCACAGCCACGCCCCGGCGAGGGCGAAGACGACGTCGCGGGCGATCTCCTGCGGGTACCTGGTCTGGTCCGCACCGACCTGCCCCCCGCCGCCGAAGCAGCCGCAGTCGATGGTGAGCCCTCGGGCCCAGGCCTGGGAGATGCCGATGACGAACGCCACCATGAGCAGCGTCGACGCGATCGCGACCGGCCGGGTGAACAGGCCGAGGACGAGCAGGACGCCCAGGGCGATCTCGACGAACGGCAGGGCCAGCCCGATCCAGGCGGCGATGTCGGTGGGGAAGATCTCGAAGGCCTGCACGGCGCGCTCCGAGGTGAGCGGCTTGCCCACCTTGGCCGCGCCGGCGTAGATCAGCACGACCCCGAGGAACAGTCGGGCGAGGGTGCCGACGACGTCGAGCAGGCGCGTCCGCCCCGCGGACGGCTGGTCGGGGTCGGCGACGACCGGGGTCGCGCCGTCCATCTGCGTGCTCATCGTGCTCCCGTCCTCACTCCGTCGGCGAGCTCCGCCGTCAGTGCGCGCAACGCGTCGAGCCGGTCCCCGAGTTCCCCGTCGCCCGTGAGGGTGCGCACCAGGGCGGAGCCGACGATGACCCCGTCGGCGTAGGCGGCCAGCTCGGCGGCCTGCGCCCCGGTCGACACCCCGAGCCCGACGCAGACCGGGAGGTCGGTGACCGCGCGGGTGCGCTCGACGAGGTCGCGTGCATGGCTGTCGACGCTCGTGCGGGCGCCGGTGACGCCCATCGTCGACGCGGCGTAGACGAACCCGCGGGTGGCCCGGGTCACCTTGACGAGGCGTTCGGGGGTCGAGGACGGCGCCACGAGGAACACCCGGTCGAGCCCGTGCTCGTCGCTGGCCGCGATCCAGTCCTCGGCCTCCTCGGGGATCAGGTCGGGCGTGATGAGACCGGCACCCCCGCTGGCGGCGAGGTCCGCGGCGAACCTGGCCACACCGCGCCGCAGCACCAGGTTCCAGTAGGTCATGACGAGCGGGCTGCCACCGGCCTCGCGGACCGCCGCGGTGGCCAGGAAGACGTCGTCGACGTGCGTGCCACCGGCCAGCGCGGTGGCCGCGGCGTGCTGGATGACCGGTCCGTCCATCAGCGGGTCGCTGTAGGGCACACCGACCTCGACGACGTCGCAGCCGGCGTCGACGAGCACCCGCATCGCCTCGATCGAGCCGTCGACCGTCGGGAAGCCGACGGGGAGGTAGCCGATGAGCGCGGCACGACCCTCCTCGCGGCAGCGGCGCAGCACCTCCTGCACCCCACGCACGGTCGTGCTCACGAGGACCCCTCCAGCAGCCCGAAGTACCTCGCAGCGGTCTCCATGTCCTTGTCCCCGCGGCCCGAGAGGTTGACCAGCAGGAGTGCGTCCGGGCCGAGCTCCTGCCCCACCTCCATGGCCCCCACGAGGGCGTGCGCCGACTCGATGGCCGGGATGATCCCCTCGGTTCGGCTCAGCAGGCGGAAGGCCTCCATGACCGTGTCGTCGGTGGCGTACCGGTACTCGGCGCGACCCGAGTCGCGCAGGAAGGAGTGCTCCGGCCCGACGCTCGGGTAGTCGAGCCCGGCGGAGATCGAGTGCGACTCGACCGTCTGGCCGTCGTCGTCCTGCATGAGGTAGCTCATCGCGCCGTGCAGCACGCCCGGCGTCGCGGTCGAGGCGAACCGTGCTGCGTGCCGGCCCGACTCGACGCCTTCACCGCCGGCCTCGACCCCGATGAGGCGCACGCCCTCGTCGCTGATGAACCGGTGGAAGATGCCCATGGCGTTCGACCCACCGCCGACGCAGGCGATGACGGCGTCGGGGAGGCGACCGGTCAGCTCGAGCACCTGCGCGCGCGCCTCCTCGCCGATGATCTTGTGGAAGTCGCGCACCATCTCGGGGAACGGGTGCGGGCCGGTGACGGTGCCGATGAGGTAGTGGGTCGTGTCGACGTTGGTCACCCAGTCACGCAACGCCTCGTTGATGGCGTCCTTGAGGGTGGCGCTGCCGTGGTCGACGGGCACCACCTCGGCGCCCAGGATCTTCATCCGCGCGACGTTGAGCGCCTGGCGCTCGGTGTCGACCCGGCCCATGTACACGGTGCAGTCCAGCCCCATCAGGGCGGCCGCGGTCGCGGTGGCGACGCCGTGCTGACCGGCGCCGGTCTCGGCGATGACCCGGGTCTTGCCCATCCGCAGGGTCAGCAGGGCCTGCGCCAGCACGTTGTTGATCTTGTGCGAGCCGGTGTGGTTGAGGTCCTCGCGCTTGAGGATGACGCGTGCCCCACCACAGTGCGCGGCGAAGCGCGGCACCTCGGTGATCAGGCTGGGCCGGCCGGTGTACGTGCGGTGCAGGCGTGCGAGCTCGTCCTGGAACTCGGGGTCGACCATCGCCTTCTGTCGGGCCTCGTCGAGCTGTTCGAGCGCGGGGATCAGCGCCTCGGGCACGTAGCGGCCGCCGAACCGGCCGAACCGGCCGGGGCGGGGCAGCTCCTGCGGCACGAGGTCGGGCGTGACGGTGTCGGCGGGCGTGGTCGGGTCAGGCACGGAGGTCCTCGCGGGTGTCGGTTCGGGGCGCGCCGGCCGCGACGATCGACGCGGCTCCGGTTCGCGGGTCGCCGGTGCGCACCAGCGCCTCGCCGACGAGCACGGCGTCGGCGCCCTGCTCGGCGTACGCCGACGCGTCACGGGCGTCGGCGATTCCCGACTCGGCGACGGTGACGCACCCGTCGGGGATGAGTGGGCGCAGCCGGGAGAAGGTCTCGGGGTGGATCTCGAGGGTCTTCAGGTTGCGGGCGTTGACCCCGATGACGCGGGCGCCGGCATCCAGCGCCCGTTGGGTCTCGACCTCGTCGTGGACCTCGACGAGCGCGGTCATCCCGAGCTCGCGGACCCGGCCCAGGAGGGCAGCGAGCTCGGGGTCGGTCAGCGCCGCGACGATGAGCAGGACGAGGTCGGCGCCGTGGGCGCGCGCCTCCCACACCTGGTAGTCGGTGACGACGAAGTCCTTGCGCAGCACCGGCACCGCGACCGCGGCTCGCACGGCGTCCAGGTCGTCGAGGCTGCCGCCGAAACGACGCTCCTCGGTGAGCACGGAGACCGCACTCGCTCCCCCGGCCTCGTAGGCCACGGCGAGCGCGGCGGGGTCGGGGATGTCGGAGAGCGCACCCCTGCTCGGGCTGGCCCGCTTGACCTCGGCGATGAGCGACAGGCCGGGGCGGCGCAGCACGGCATCGGCGTCGAGGGCCGGGCGGGCGGCGAGGACGACCTGCTCGACCTCGGAGATCGAGGTGCGGCGCTCGCGCGCGGCGAGGTCCTCACGGACCCCGGCGACGATGGAGTCCAGGACGGTGGTCATGCCGGAACCGCCATCAGCGGATGGAGGGTGCCTCGTCGCGGTCGCGCTCGGCCGAGCCGTAGCCGGCCATGGACAGCACCTTCCCGGCGACCACGCCGACGACGGCGAGGACGACGCCCGCGACGAACAGCCAGACGTTGGGGAAGAGCACGGCGAGCGACATGACCGCGGAGGCGACGATGAGGATGAGGACCGCGGTCCAGGCGGCAACGCTGTGCCCGTGGTTGTCGTCGTGCTCGCTCATGCCGTCAACTTTCGTGCAGGGGTCGATGACCCGGTGGGCTCCACGTCGATTCTGTCAGGTCGAGGCGTCGGGGCCCACATCGGTCGGGTCGCGGCCGGCGCTGAGCTCGTCCCAGTCGCTCGCGACCCGCTCGCCGCGTGGCCCGGCGACGTCGCCCGCCGCACCCTCACCCACCTCGTAGCGCTGTGACGGGCCACCCCAGCGGCGCAGGCCGGCCACCGCCCCGGCCAGCCCGAGCAGGGCCACGGCGCACGCGAGCAGGGCCACCCAGGGCCAGCTGGTCGGGTCGGCCACCGTCTCGACCGATCCGGTGCGCCCGACCCGCGAGGCGGCGACGGGCCCGAGCACACCGTCGGGGTCGAGCAGCACCCGCACGGCGAGCGCGGCCGCCACGGCGACGCACACGGCATACGCAGCGACGGCCACGACCCGCGCGATCCGGCCGGCGGCGACGACCGCGATGGCGGCCGCGCCGATCGCGAGCGCGACCGCCGTGAGGCCGGGTGCCACCTCGGCGCCGGTGGCGCTGATCCGGGTCGCGCCGAGCACGGCGTCGTCGACGGCGCCGGTGACCCACGGCCGGAAGGCGCTGACGAGCAGCAGCCCGGCGCCGACCATCGCGAGCAGGACGACGACCCCCTTGGCGGACAGCCGGCTCACGTGACGACCCGCATCGCCCCGGCCGTCGCGACCGCGCGCAGCGCCGCCGCGGCCTTGTGCACGCACTCCTCGAACTCGCGGGCCGGCACCGAGTCGGCGACGATGCCGGCGCCGGCCTGCACGTGCGCGACGCCGTCCTTGACGACGGCGGTGCGGATCGCGATCGCCATGTCGAGGTCGCCGTGGAAGTCGAGGTAGCCCACGACCCCGCCGTAGACGCCACGGCGAGAGGGTTCGTACTGCTCGATGAGGGCGAGGGCGCGCGGCTTGGGGGCGCCGGAGAGCGTGCCGGCGGGGAAGGTCGAGACGAGCACGTCGTAGGCGCTGACGCCCGGTCGGGTGTCACCGACGACCGTGGACTCGATGTGCATGACGTGGCTGTAGCGGCGCACGTCCATGAACTCGACGACGTCGACCGTGCCGGGCCGGCAGACCCGCTGCAGGTCGTTCCGCCCGAGGTCGACGAGCATGACGTGCTCGGAGCGCTCCTTGGGGTCGGCGAGCAGCTCCTCGGCCAGGCGTACGTCGTCCTCGGGCGTCTTGCCCCGCGGGCGCGACCCGGCGATCGGGTGGGTGATGGCCCGCTCCCCGGTGACCCGCACCAGCGCCTCGGGGCTGCTGCCGACCACGGTGTACGACGACCCGTCCGGCGCCGGCAGGCGGAAGAGGTACATGTACGGGCTGGGGTTCCCGGCGCGCAGCGCGCGGTAGACGTCGAGCGGGTCGGCGGCACACTCGAGCGAGAACCGCTGTGAGAGAACCACCTGGAACACCTCGCCGGCCCGGATGTCCTCCTTGGCCAGCTCGACGACCTCCTCGTAGCGCTCACGCGTGGTGTTCGAGCGCACCTGCGCCATGGCGTCGTCGACCGCCTCGGTGTCGACGACGGCGACCGTGCTGTCGGCGGGGGCGGCGAGGGCGCGGGTCATCGCGTCGAGCCGCTGCACGGCATCCGCCCAGGCGAGCTCGACCCGGTCGTCGGTGTCGTCGTGGTTGATCGCGTTGGCCACCAGCAGGATGGAGCCGTCGCTGTGGTCGAGCACGGCGAGGTCGGTGGCGAGCATCAGGGCCAGCTCGGGCAGCCGGAGCTCGTCGGGGGTGGTCTCGGGGACCCGCTCCCAGCGCCGCACCGCGTCGTAGGTGATGGCGCCGACCATGCCCCCGGTGAGCGGTGGCAGCCCGGCGATCGGCTCGGTGGCCAGGGCCTCCATCGTGCCGCGCAGCGCGTCGGTGGCCAGCCCGGTCGTCGGCACGCCCACGGGGGGCTCGCCGACCCAGTGGGCCTGCCCGTCGAGCTCGGTGAGCGTGGCGGAGCTGGCAGCACCCACGATCGACCAGCGCGACCAGACCCCGCCGTGCTCGGCGGACTCGAGCAGGAAGGTGCCCGGCCGGTCGGCGGCGAGCTTGCGGTAGACGCCGACGGGCGTCTCGGCGTCGGCCATGAGGCGCCGCACCACCGGGATGACCCGCCGGTCCCGGGCGAGCACGCCGAAGACGTCGAGGGTCGGCCAGGTCTGGCCGAAGGCGAGGTCGGGCGTGGTCGCCGACGACGATGCCGCGCTCACGCGTCGTCGCCCCGGTCCCCGACGACGGCGCCGAGGTCGTCGGCGTCGAAGCAGGTGCGGTCGCCGGTGTGGCACGCGGCGCCCACCTGGTCCACGCGCACGAGCAGGGCGTCGCCGTCGCAGTCGAGGGACACCGAGCGCACGTGCTGCACGTGACCGGAGGTGTCGCCCTTGCGCCAGTACTCGCCACGGCTGCGCGACCAGTAGGTGGCGCGGCCCTCGGTGAGGGTGCGGCGCAGCGCCTCGTCGTCCATCCAACCGAGCATCAGGACCTCGCCGGTGTCGTGCTGCTGCACGACGGCGGCGACCAGTCCGGCGGTGTCACGCTTGAGGCGCCCGGCGATCGCGGGGTCGAGGACGGCATCCGGGGTGGTGGGGGTGGGCACCCGGTCATTGTGCCGTGGTCGTGGTCCTCGCTGGTGCGGTGGCCGCCCCACGGACGGGCGCGGGCGGCATCCGGCGGTCGAGCGCGGACAGCACGGCCGCGAGGGCGAGGAAGAGCACGGTGACCCCGATGCAGGTCACCGCGACCGAACCGGCACCCTCGGTGCCCACGTCGAGGAACGGGTAGGGGTACCAGCCGCTGACGGCGCCGACCACGAGGGTCCAGACCAGCCAGGCGACCGGCCAGACCAGGGCCGGCACGGCGTCGCGCCAGGGGGCCCGGGGCCGTGGGCCGGCGACCAGCCAGCCGACCACGGCCAGCACCGGCACGACCAGGTGCAACATCGTGTCGGCGACCCGGCTCGCGCCGTGGAGGTCGAGCAGGGGCCGCAGCAGGACGAAGTGGACCAGGCCGGTCACGGTGATGCCGACCAGCGCGGCGGCCCGCACCGCACGCCAACCACGCCCGTCGCGCACCGGGTCACGCGCCAGCTGCACCGCCGTGACGGCCACGAGGAGGTTGCTCTGGATCGTGAAGTACGAGACGAGCCGACCGAGCCGGGTCAGCAGCGGCGGCACCTCCTGCTCCGCCAGCACCGAGTCGCCCGAGACCACGAGCACGGTCTGCAGGACGAGGGCGGCGACGGCGACGACGGCCGTGAGGGCGTGCACGGCGCGGGCGCGGGTCGGGGTCACCCGCCGCAGCCTAGGTGTCCGGCCCGGCTGAAGGTTCGACGGCGGCCGGAGTCGCCACCCGGCCGTGCTGGCCGATGATGGTGCCCATGACCACCCAAGAGCGCGTCCCCGTCGTGCGGGCCGAGCGCCACGCCCTGTGCGACTCCCTCCTCGAGCTCGGCCCCGACGCCCCGACGTTGTGCCACCCCTGGCGCACCCGTGACCTCGCCGCGCACCTGGTGCTGCGCGAGCACCGGCCCGACCTGGCGAGCGGGATCTGGTTCGGCCCGCTCGAGGGCCGCATGGAGCGTGGTCAGGCGTCGATGGCGGCGGGCGACTACACCGCGCTCGTGGGGAGGGTGCGCTCCGGACCGCCGTGGTGGTCACCGATGCACCTCGGCCGGGTCGACGCACTGCTCAACACCGCCGAGCTCGTCATCCACCACGAGGACGCGCTGCGCGGCGACGGCGCGGTCGGGCCGCGGCGCGAGGTGCCCGAACGCACGGCACGCGCCGTCGTGGTCACCCTGCGCAGGTCCGCCTCCCTGATGTTCCGCCGCTCGACGGTCGGGGTGCGGCTCGTCGCCCCCGGTGCGGACCCCGTCACGGCCGGGCCGGACGCGCCGGTCGTCACTGTGACCGGTGAGCCGGTCGAGCTGCTGCTGCTCGCGTACGGCCGGATGCGGGTCGCGGACGTCGTGCTGGACGGATCGCCGGAGGACGTCGAGGCCCTGCGGAACGCGAGGCTCGGCGTCTCCTGAGCGACCCACCCCTCCACGGCCGGCCGCCCGGCTGCGGCTCGGGGGTCTGAGCTTCCCCGACGTCCCAGTGACGGCGGGGGTGCTCAGACGGGGCGGGGAAGTTTCCCCGCCGTGATTGAAGTTCCGGGCCATCACGGTGACGGCGGGGCAACTCAACCGTCAGGTTCGGGACCTGGTCGCTCCGGTAGCGTCGCGCCATGCGCTCCTGCCCGCCCGGTTGGGCCACGGACCTCGCCATCCTCGAGCACACCGGCTCCGTCATCGAGGAGCGCGACGACCACCTGGTCGTGCGCAGCCCGCACCACCCCGAGTTCCACTGGGGCAACTTCCTGCTCGTCACGGACGAGGACGGCGTCGACGATGCGGCCCGCTGGGTCGAGACCTTCCGGGTGGCCTTCCCCGACGCCGACTGGGTCGCGATCGGCCTGCCCCGGATGCCGGTGGCTGCCGAGGTCTGGGCCGCGCAGGGGCTCGGCCTCGAGCTCGACGACGTGCTGACGACACGCACCCTGCCCCGCCGGACGCCGACCCCCGACGGCTACACGGTGAGGCGCCTCGACGGGCCGGACTGGGACCAGGACCTCGCCCGCGCGGTCGCGGACAACATCCGGGCCGACGAGCACGACCCGGCGTCCTACGAGCAGTTCGCCCGGGGGCAGCTGCGCGCCCGAAAGGACCTCTCCCGACGGGACCTCGGCGCCTGGTTCGGCGCCTTCGCGGACGGCGTGCTCGTGGCGGACCTCGGGATCGTCAGGTGCGGCAGGGTGGCGCGCTACCAGGACGTCACCACGGACGAGCCGCACCGCCAGCGCGGACTGGCCTCGCACCTGCTCGGCGTCGCCGCGCAGTGGGCGCGCGACGGTGGCTGCGAGCAGTGGGTCATCGTCACCGCGGCCACCAACCCGGCCGGCCGCGTGTACCGAAGCCTGGGGTTCGCACCGGACGCGGGCATGGTGCAGGCCTACCGCCTGCCGCCGCGATAGGTCTCCCGCGTCACGACCTCGGCCTGCACAGGGTGCGCTCCGCCGGGGCCAGCCGGATGTCGTCGAGCAGGGGTCGCGCCGTCGTGGTGAACGGGCCGCCGCCGGCGGGGTCCGCCACCCCCGTCGTCGTGCCTCGCTCGAACCCGATGCGCACGTCCGTGAAGGTCTCCTGCGGCAGGTCGTCGGGTAGCACCGCCGTGGTGAGGGTCTTCGCCGTCGCGGCAGGCACCCGGCAGGAGAGCAGCCCGTGCTCGGTGCGCCCGGTCACGTCGCCGGCCGTCGTGACGAACACCCGATCCGGGTACCGGGCCCGCGGGTCGTCGCGGAAGAGGCCGACCCCGCCGGTCAGGTCGCCCGGCGTGGTCTCGCGGGTCTCGCGACACAAAGTCCGCTCCGCGTCGCGTCGGTGTACTTCGCCCACGAGGCGGAGCGCCGATTCCACGACCCCGTCGGTTCTAC
>DASQEZ010000029.1:0-1886 GCA_035633415.1 Ornithinibacter sp.
CACTCAGTCATCGCGCACCGTGCCCGCCTCGACCAACAGCCGACGACCCCGCAGGCGTTGCGGCACGTCGTCGGCGACAGCAGCGGTGACGAGCACCTGCTCCGCGTGCGCCACCCGGTCGGCCAGCCGATCGCGTCGGCGGGAGTCGAGCTCGGCGAACACGTCATCGAGGAGCAACACCGGGGACCCGCCGTCGTCGGGGTCGTCGAGGAGCCGGGCCGCGCCCAGCCGCAGCGCCAGCGCCAACGACCACGACTCCCCCTGGCTGGCGTATCCCTTCGCCGGCAGGGTGCCGATGTGGAGCTCCAGGTCGTCACGGTGCGGCCCAGCGAGGCACACGCCACGGTCGAGCTCGTCGTGGCGGACCGCGGCGAGCGCCGCCCTCAGCAGCGGGGGCCACCAGCCGGCATCGGCCGCGTCCGGGGTGGTCGCGATGTCGGTGGCGTCCTCAACCGCCGTGAGGACCGAGCTGCGGTAGGTCCATCTGGCCTTCGACCGGTGCGGTGCTGCCCCGGTCGCGAGGTCGGCGTAGGCGTCGCTGACCTCCGGCGCCAGCCGCTGCAGGATCCGGGCGCGGGCCGCGAGCAGCTCGGCCGCATGCTCGACGAGCTGGTCGTCCCACACCGCCAGCAGCTCGAGCATGCCCTCGGGCGGGGCGACGTGGCTTCGGCTGCCACCCCGTCGCACCGAGGCCGCCGAGCGCAGCAGGGCGGTTCGCTGGCGGAGCACGCGTTCGAGGTCGGCCCGGGTGCCGGCCAGGCGGGGAGCCGTCGCCGTGGCGAGCTGGTCGAGGAAGGTGCGCCGCTCCCCAGGGTCGCCCCGCACGAGGGCGAGGTCCTCGGGAGCGAACAGCACCACCCGCAGGATGCCCAGCACGTCGCGGCTGCGGGCCGTGGCGCTGCGGTTGACCCGGGCGCGGTTCGCCCGGCCGGGGCTGATCTCGACCTCCACGACGGTGGTGCGGTCATCGCGCACGACCTGGGCCGCCACGACCGCCCGTTCGGCACCTTGGCGGACCAGCGGTGCATCGGCCGCGACCCGATGGCTGCCGAGGGTGGCGAGGTAGGCCAGTCCCTCGACGAGGTTGGTCTTGCCCTGGCCGTTGTGGCCCACCAGTGTCGTGACGCCGGGCTCGAGCGGGAGGTCGAGCTCGGCGTAGGAGCGGAAGTCCCGCAGCGACAGGGCCGCGACGTGCATCGCTCCCGTCAGCCGCTGAGGCGGACGGGCATGAGGAGGTAGCGGTAGTCGCTGGAGGCAGGGGCGTCGGGCTCGGGAGCGCCGGTGATGACGGCTGGCTTGCCGGCGACCGTGAAGTCCAGGCAGGTCGTGGGCGCGCCGATGGCGCCGAGTCCGTCGAGCAGGAACGTCGGGTTGAAGCCGATGGTGAGTCCGTCACCCTCCACCGACGCCGGCAACGTCTCGACCGCCTCGGCCTCCTCGCTGCGGCCCGCCTCGAGCACGACCTCCTGGTCGGCGGTGAAGGTGAGCCGGATCGGAGTGTTGCGCTCGGCCACCAGGGCGACGCGACGCACCGACTCGACCAGCGACGCCGTCTCGACCCGTGCCTTCGTCGTGGGGTGCTCGGGGAACAGCGAGCGGTACTTCGCCGGGAACTCGCCGTCGATGAGGCGGGTGGTGGCGCGATGGGCCGGGCCACTGACCCCGAGCAGGCCGGAGTCGTCGAGCCCCAGCTCGATCGGCCCGGACCCGAAGGAGCGCACGAGATCGGCGAGCACCCGCCCGGGAACCAGCGCGATGGCCGCGGCGTCGGTGCGTCGAGGGGTCCAGGTGAGCTCGCGCATGGCGAGGCGGTACCGGTCGGTGGCAGCCATCACGACCCGCTCGCCGTCGATCTCCAGCCGGATGCCGGTGAGCATCTGGAGGGA
>DASQEZ010000030.1:0-5892 GCA_035633415.1 Ornithinibacter sp.
GAACTCGTTCTTGAGGGCGGCCAGCTCGGCCAGCGAGCGGTTCTGGTCGGTGAGCATCTGGCGCTCGGCGATGTGCTGGGTGATGTCTCGGTAGACCCACAGGTGGCCCGCGTGGCGGCCGGCGCTGTCGATGGGCAGGTAGTCACGCTCGAGCGTGCTGCCGTCGACGAGCGAGAGCTGCTCGCCGATGATCGGGATGCCCAGCTCGACCCGTTGGTCGACGGCGGCGACGAAACCCTCGGGGTCGCTGAACAGCGACTTGATCCGGTGCGCCGACTCGGAGCAGTCGGTGCCCACGAGCTCGTCGGCGCTCAGCGGGATCCGGAACAGGTCGACGAGCACGTCGTTGGCGACGAGCACGTGACGGGTGTCGTCCTCGAGCAGCACCGCCGACCCGAGGTTGTCGATCAGGGTGCGCATCTGGGCCGTCGCGTCCGCCAGCCGCCGCTCGCGCTGGCGGTCCCGGGTCACGTCGTCGGCCCGGATCAGCAGGGCGGCCACCTCGGGGAGGTCGGTGAGGTCCTCACCGACCACGTCGCACAACAGGTGGGTGCCGTCGGGCCGGCGCAGTCGCAGGTCGACGCCGTCGCGTGGGTCGCGCGTGCCCGCGGCGACCTCGCTGAGCAGGCGGCGCGCGGCATCCGCGTCGTCGGGGTGGACGATCGACGAGAAGCCACCCGGCAGGGGGGTGCCGGGGGCCAGCCCGAGCAGCCCTTCGCCGGCGAGGAAGGTGCTGTCGGTGTCGTCCGGGGTGCAGAGGATCAAGGCCTTGGTGGAGTGCCGCACGATCGCCTCGTAGCGAGCCTGTGAGCGGCGCAGCAGCTCCTGGGTGCGCCGCAGCTCGGTGATGTCTCGGATGAAGCCCGTGAACTCGCGCCGCCCCTCGTGGCCCATCGGCACCGTGATGAGCTCGACGACGAGGGCGGTGCCGTCGCGGCGGACCGCCGGGAGCTCGAGACGCTGGTTGAGCACCGGCCCCTCGCCGGTGGTGATGAACCGGGCGATGCCGGCACGGTGGGCGTCGGCGTACTCCGCGGGGATGAACAGGTCGCCGAGCTCGCGCCCCATCGCCTCCTCGCGGGTCCACCCGAAGAGCACCTCCGACGCCGGGTTGAACTCGACGACCCGGCCGGCCTCGTCGATCGTGACGATGGAGTCCAGGGCAGCGGCGACGACGGCGGCGCTGCGGTCGGTGGTCGGGTCCTGGTGCGGTGCCGGGTCGGCCACGGGCAACCCGGCCGGCAGCGTGCCGACGGACGCGTCGTCGCTCATGGCCCCCACGGTAGACACTGCGCACGAAGGGGGCATGTCGGTCCACCAAAGGCGGTCCGAACGGCTGTCCCAGCAAGTCCACGTACCCTTGCGCCATGTCCACGCTCGCGTTCGTGCTCGGTGTCCTGTTCATGGCCACCGGGGTCGCCGCCTCGATCGCCCTGCACGAGGTCGGGCACCTCGTGCCGGCGAAGCGGTTCGGCGTCCGCGTCACCCAGTACATGGTCGGGTTCGGGCCCACGGTGTGGTCCCGCCGCCGCGGCGAGACCGAGTACGGCGTCAAGGCGGTGCCGCTGGGCGGCTACATCCGGATGATCGGCATGTTCCCTCCGCGCCCCGGTGACACCCCCGGCACGGTGCGGGTCTCGAGCACGGGCCGGTTCAGCCAGCTCGTCGACGAGGCCCGGGCCGCGAGCCTGGAGGAGGTCCGCCCGGGCGACGAGGACCGCGTGTTCTACCGCCTCTCGGTGCCCAAGAAGGTCACCGTCATGCTCGGCGGCCCGATGATGAACCTGCTGATCGGCGTCGTGCTGCTCACCATCCTCGTCACCGTCCACGGCGTCGCCACCGCACAGCCCGGCGCCGTCGTGGCCACGGTGTCCCAGTGCGTCGTGCCGGTCACCGAGGCGGGCGACGCCACCACCTGCACCGACCAGCCCAGGACCCCGGCGCTGCTGGCCGGGGTCCAGCCGGGCGACCGCATCGTGTCGATCGCCGGCCAGCCGGTACAGGACACCCAGGACGTCGGTGACCTCATCCGCCCCCGGGTCAACGAGCCGGTCGCCATCGTGCTCGAGCGCGACGGCGCGCAGCTCACCGTCACCGCCACCCCGATCCGCAACGTCGTCCCGGTGCTCGACGCCGACGGCGTGCCCGTCGTGAACCCCGACGGCACCACCCAGACCACCGAGGCCGGGTTCCTCGGCGTCCGGTCCTCGGCCCCGGTCGCCTACGTGCCGCAGTCGCCGGCCGCCGTTCCGGGCATCCTGTGGAGCTTCGTCAGCGGCACCGCGCAGGCCATCGTGCAGGTCCCGGAGCGGATGGTCGGCGTCTGGCAGGCCGCGTTCAGCGGAGCCGAGCGCGAGGTCGACAGCCCGATGTCGGTCGTGGGGGTCGGCCGCGTCGCCGGCGAGGCCACCGGTGGCAAGTACGACTCGCTCGTGGGCGAGTCGGTGGGCGACAAGGTGTGGTTCCTCGTCGGCCTGCTCGCGGCCCTGAACTTCATGCTCTTCGTCTTCAACCTGATCCCGCTGCTCCCGCTCGACGGCGGCCACGTCGCGGGGGCGCTCTGGGAGGGGCTCAAGCGCCAGGTCGCCAAGCTCCGCGGCCGGCCCGACCCCGGATACGTCGACGTCGCCAAGGCGCTGCCGATCGCCTACGCGGTGTCGATGGTGCTGCTCGGCGCCTCCTTGCTGCTCATCTACGCCGACGTCGTCAAGCCGGTGAACCTCGGCGGCTGAGTCGCCGCGGGGCCGGTCGCTCGGGTCGCCGCCGGTCAGCCGGCAAGCAGAGCGTCGCGGCGGGCTCGCAGCTCGACCACCCGCTCGTCGAGCGCCGCGCTTCGCACCAGCAGCCCCTGCATCGCCTCGCGCACCGCGTCGGCCGCCGCCTCCACGCGTGCCTGGCTGTCCTTGATGCTCGAGCGCACGGACAGGTCGCTGAACACGTTGTCGAACCAGACGTCGAAGGTGCGCGTGGTGGGGGAGATGCCCAGGTCGGCCCGCAGGTTGGCGACGCTCGCGACGTCGGCGAGCTCGCGGGCCAGGTCGACGAGGGCGTCCTGTGCCTGCGCGATCCGCCGGCCCGCTCCGTCGATGCGGCCGTGCTTGATCGACGACGACACCAGCCCGCCACCGAACCAGGTGTCGTAGGCCGACCACGAGTCGGCCGAGCCCAGCTCGCGCAGGGCGGCGTCCAGCTCGGTCGCCGCCCGGATGCCGGCCTGGCGCGCCTCCGCGAGCTCGGTCGCCTCGGCGGCGGCCTCGGCGAGCTCGTCCAGCACGGCGTCCAGGCCGGCGGCCCGCGGGTGCCCGCTGAGGCGCAGGGCCTCGGCGTGCGCCTGCGTGGCGGCCTCGCGCCGGACAGCGGTGTCGCCCAGCTGGGCCAACCGCCGGTCGACCTCCTCGCGGCGGGCCTCCACCGCCTGGAGGTGGCCCGTCGCCGTCTGCACGGCGTAGCGCGCGGCCACCTCCTCGGCGCGCTCCCGGTCGAGCGAGCCGGTGCGCGTTCCCCGCACGGCGGACAGCACGGCCGCGAGGCCGAACCCCTCGAGCTGCTCGACGTCGTCGGCCTCCTGGCGGTGGCGCTCGCGCAACCGGACCAGGCCCTCGCGGGCGACCCCCGCCTCCTGCCTGAGCTGCTCGAGCTGCCCGCGCAGGTGCACGGCCTCGGAGTCGTCGGCGATGGCACGGTCGAGGGCGTCACGGGTCTCCACGGGCTCGATCATGGCGCTTCGAGCGCGCGCACGTAGGCTTGGTTCCATGTCCGTCTCCCTCGGTATGCCACCGCTGCCCCCGCCCGTCGTCGCCCCCCGGCGCACCAGCAGGAAGATCTCGGTCGGCAAGGTGGAGGTCGGCGGCGACGCGCCGGTGTCCGTGCAGTCGATGACCACGACGCCGACCACCGACATCAACGCGACGCTCCAGCAGATCGCCGAGCTGACGGCAACCGGCTGCGACATCGTGCGGGTGGCGTGCCCGAGCCAGGACGACGCCGAGGCCCTTCCGGCGATCGCGCAGAAGTCGCAGATCCCGGTCATCGCCGACATCCACTTCCAGCCCAAGTACGTCTACGCGGCCATCGACGCCGGCTGCGCGGCCGTGCGGGTCAACCCGGGCAACATCCGGCAGTTCGACGACCAGGTCGGTGAGATCGCCCGCCGTGCCGCGGCCGCGAACGTCTCGATCCGGATCGGGGTCAACGCCGGCTCGCTCGACAAGCGCATCCTCGAGAAGTACGGCAAGCCCACGGCGGAGGCGCTCGTCGAGTCGGCCGTGTGGGAGGCCGGCCTGTTCGAGGAGCACGACTTCCACGACTTCAAGATCTCGGTCAAGCACAACGACCCGGTCGTGATGATCAAGGCCTACCAGCTGCTCGCCGAGCGCGGCGACTGGCCCCTGCACCTCGGCGTCACCGAGGCCGGCCCGGCGTTCCAGGGCACCATCAAGTCGGCCACCGCCTTCGGGGCCCTTCTCTCGCAGGGCATCGGCGACACGATCCGGGTCTCGCTCTCGGCACCGCCGGTCGAGGAGGTCAAGGTCGGCATCCAGATCCTGCAGTCGCTCACCCTGCGCCCGCGCAAGCTCGAGATCGTCTCCTGCCCGTCCTGCGGCCGCGCCCAGGTCGACGTCTACACACTGGCCGACGAGGTCACCGCCGGTCTCGAGGGCATGACCGTGCCGCTGCGAGTCGCCGTCATGGGCTGCGTCGTCAACGGCCCCGGCGAGGCGCGCGAGGCCGACCTCGGGGTCGCCTCCGGCAACGGCAAGGGCCAGATCTTCGTGCGGGGCGAGGTCATCAAGACCGTGCCGGAGAACATGATCGTCGAGACGCTCATCGAGGAGGCCATGCGCATCGCCGAGGAGATGGGCGAGCCGATGGACGAGGAGTCCGCCGGTGCCCCCTCGGTGACCGTCGGCTGAGCCGCTCACCCCGGTGCCGTCCGGTCGCCTCGACGCGTTCGCCCCACGCCCGCCGACCGGCTTGCGGGCGGAGGTGCTCGGCGCGCTGGCGGCGCACCTCGTGGGGCTGAGACCGGGTGAGCGGTCGGTCGTCGCCCTCGACGGCGTCGACGGGGCGGGCAAGACGGTGCTGGGCCGCGAGCTCGCCACGCTGGTCGGGGCGCACCGCGAGGTGCACCGGGCCTCGGTCGACGGGTTCCACCGCCCTGCGGCGCAGCGTCACGCGCACGGTCGCACGGCGCAGACGTTCTACCGCGACCAGTACGACCACGCCTCGATCCGGCACCACCTCGTCGAGCCGTTCCGGGCGGGGGAGCGGTGGGTGCGGGCCGTGCACGACGTCGAGCGGGAGCTGGCGGTCGATGCGCCCCCGGAGCCGGGTGCCGGGCCGCGGGCCCTCCTCCTGCTCGACGGCATCTTCCTGCACCGCCCCGAGCTGGCCGGACTCTGGGACGCGTCGGTGTGGGTCGCGGTGCCGTTCGAGGTTTCGGTGCCACGTGGCAACGCGCGGTTCGGCGCCGTCGGCGCGGACGAGGCCGACCCGACATCCGCGGGGAACGCCCGCTACGTCGGCGGCCAGCGGCTCTACCTGGCCGAGGTCGACCCCGCCGCGCGGGCGACCTGGGTGCTCGACAACACCGACCTCGGTGCGCCCGTGCTCAGGGGTGGAGCGGGTCGCGCTGCTCCGCCGACAGCTTCCGGTTGAGCGAGAAGAGCCGACCGAGCACCGGCATGAGCACGATGTTGAGGCCGTGCAGGATGCCGATGACGAGCAGGATGCCGCCGATCCGCAACGCCCCTCCCTGGAGCTGCTCCGCGGTCACCAGCCCCGAGACCTGGTTGGCCCAGTCCTCGATGGGTGCGAAGTGCGCGGTCATCAGGATGTAGGCCGCGAAGATCAGGTAGTAGACGATGTCGGTGAGCACGATGTAGCTCTTGC
>DASQEZ010000031.1:0-6790 GCA_035633415.1 Ornithinibacter sp.
TGACCCGAGAGGGTACGCCCCGAGGCGTCGGTGATCGTGCCGGAGATCATGACCGGCCAGCGGCGGTCGTGCTCCTCGAAGAGCGTCTCGAGGGCGTAGATCGCCGCCTTGGCGTTGAGCGTGTCGAAGATGGTCTCGACGAGGAGCACGTCGGCCCCTCCGTCGACCAGCCCGCGAGCCTGCTCCAGGTAGGCCTCGACGAGCTGGTCGTAGGTGACGTTGCGGGCGCCGGGGTCGTTGACGTCAGGGGAGATGGATGCCGTGCGGTTCGTCGGGCCGAGCGTGCCCAGCACCCAGCGGGGGCGCTCGGGGGTGCGCTCGGTCATGGCGTCGGCCTCCGCGCGCGCCAGGGATGCGGCGGCGAGGTTCATCTCGTACGCGACGTCCTCCATCGCGTAGTCGGCCAGCGAGATGCGCTGCGCGTTGAAGGTGTTCG
Source organism: Ornithinibacter sp. (assembly GCA_035633415.1). Taxonomy (GTDB): domain Bacteria; phylum Actinomycetota; class Actinomycetes; order Actinomycetales; family Dermatophilaceae; genus Fodinibacter. Next base: position 437 of record DASQEZ010000031.1, read on the forward strand.
TCTCGAGCAGGTCGGCACCCGCCTCGAGGTACGCGCGGTGCACCTCGCGGATGAGCTCCGGCTGGGTCAGCGACAGCAGGTCGTTGTTGCCCTGCTGGTCGCTGCCGTGGTCGGCGAAGCGCTCGCCGCGGTAGTCGGCCTCGGACAGGCCGTGGGCCTGGATCATCGTCCCCATCGCGCCGTCGAGCACGAGGACGCGCTCGCGCAGGGCGGCGGTGAGGTCTGCAGTGGCGTCGGGGCGGTGCTGCGGGGTCACGGTGGTCGCTTCGGGTCGGCAGCAGGTCGAAGGATCAGTATGCCGGGTTCCTCACGTAGGGTCCGTGCCATGTCCGACGAGCAGCCACCCGCAGGGACCCTGCGTCTGGCCCGGGTCGCGGGCGTGCCGGTCTACCTCGACCGCACCTGGCTGCTGCTCGGCGCCTTCGTCGCATGGACCGGGTGGCAGAGCGGGCGGAACCTCGGCGACGGCACGACCACCGCACTGGCCTTCGCGGCGTGGATGGTCGTCGGCATCCTCGTCGCCGTCCTCGGCCACGAGATCGCCCACGCCGTCGCCGCGCGGCTGCTCGGCTTCCGCGTGCACCGCATCGTCGCCACGCTCTGGGGCGGGCACACCGCCTACGACGGCACCGGCACGACCGCGGGTCGGGCCGCCGTCGTCGCGGTCGCCGGGCCGTTGGCCAACCTGGCGCTCGCCGCCCTGGGCAGCGTGGGGACGACGGCCCTGCCCTGGCCGGCGTCGGAGTTCGCGTGGTCGTTCATGTGGCTCAACCTGCTGCTCGCGGGGTTCAACCTGCTGCCCGGCCTCCCGCTGGACGGCGGCCAGCTCGTGCAGTCGCTCGTCTGGGGAGCCACCGGCAGGCGTGACCTCGGGCTCGTCGTCGCCGGCTGGTGCGGGCGGGTACTCGCCGTCGTCATCGTGCTGTGGCTCGTCGTGCGTCCGCTGGCCCTGGGAGACCCCGACCTGGTGGCGGTCGCACTCGTGCTCGTCATGGGATGGATCCTGTGGTCCGGGGCCACGGCCGCGCTCAAGCGGGCGCCGTTGGAGCGGCTGCTCGGGTCGGCCCGGATCGGCGACGTCGCCGAGCGGGTGGCCGTCCTCCCGCCCATGACGCCCCTGGCCGAGGCGCGGGCCCACCCCGAGCTCGTCGTGTGCGTGGACGAGAACGGCCGCCCGACCCTCGCCCTCGTCGGCGAGGCCGCCGCGGCCGCGGCCCCCACGGCCCCCATCGCGTCGGTGGTCGTCCGGATCCCCGACGAGAACGTGCTCGAGGCCGGGCCGGGCGACTCCATCGAGCCGGTGATCGGCGCGATGTCGGCGACGCGGTTCGCGATCGTCGTGCTCACCCACGAGGGCAGGGCGTGGGGGATGGTCACCGCCGCCGGTATCGAGGCGGCGGCAGAGCGGCCCCCGGCCCGCAACTAGACTTCGCCGCCATGACCTCCCCCACGGGTGCCGAGCTGCGGCGCGGCCCCTTCTCCGCGGGCGAACGCGTCCAGCTCACCGACCCCAAGGGGCGGCTGCACACCATCGCGCTCACGCCCGGGAAGCAGTTCCACACCCACCGTGGCCACCTCGACCACGACGCCCTGATCGGGCTGCCGGACGGCTCGACCGTGACCAACACCGCCGGGGTCGAGTACCTCGCGCTGCGCCCGCTGCTGTCGGACTACGTCATGTCGATGCCCCGTGGGGCCGCCGTCGTCTACCCCAAGGACGCCGGCCAGATCGTGATGATGGCCGACATGTTCCCCGGGGCGGTCGTCGTCGAGGCCGGGGTGGGGTCGGGCGCCCTGTCGATGTCGCTGCTGCGGGCCGTGGGGGAGTCGGGTCACGTGCACTCCTTCGAGCGGCGCGAGGACTTCGCCGAGATCGCCAGGGCGAACGCCCGCGACTACTTCGGCGCCGACCACCCCGCGTGGACCGTCACGGTGGGTGACCTGGTCGAGGTCCTTCCGCGCACCGTCGAGAGCGGCACGGTCGACCGGGTCGTGCTCGACATGCTGGCCCCCTGGGAGTGCCTGGAGGTCGTGGCCGACGCGCTCGCGCCCGGTGGGGTCCTCATCTGCTACGTGGCCACGGCCACCCAGCTGTCCAAGGTCGCCGAGGCGATGCGCGACTCCGACACCTTCACCGAGCCGCAGGCCTGGGAGTCGCTCGTGCGTGGTTGGCACCTCGAAGGCCTGGCCGTGCGCCCGCAGCACCGCATGCACGGCCACACCGGCTTCCTGATCACCACCCGGCGCCTCGCGCCGGGCGTCACGCCCCCGCTGCGCAAGCGCCGCCCGGGCCGCGGGTACGTCACCGGCGAGGATGTCGTGGAGCAGGACTGGACCCCGGAGGCGATCGGCGAGCGGGTGCCGTCGGAGAAGCGGGTGCGCAGGGTCGTCCGTTCGGTGACCGATACCTCCCCTCAGAGCTGACCCCGGCGGGTTATCGTCGAGCATGAGCACCGACGAGCCCAGGGCCGAGCAGCCCGGCACCCGCGAGCGCCTCGAGGCCGAGCGGGAGTCGCTCGAGGCCGAGATCGCAGCGCTGCGGGCCCGCGGCCAGGGCACCCCGGCCCAGCTGCGTGCGCTCGAGCGCGACCTCGCCGGCCTGCGCTCCCAGCTGGCCACGGTGTCGGCCCAGAACGAGCGCCTCGTGCGCACCCTGCGCGACGCCCGCGAACAGATCGTCACGCTCAAGTCGGAGGTCGACCGGCTGGCCCAGCCGCCGGCCGCCTACGGCATCGTCATCGAGTCCTTCGACGACGGCACCGCCGACATCCTCACCAGCGGGCGCAAGATGCACGTCGCCGTCAGCCCCTCCCTCGAGGAGGGCCAGCTCGTCCCCGGGCGCGAGGTCATGCTCAACGAGGCGATGAACATCGTGGCCGCTCACGGCTACGAGACCACCGGCGAGGTCGTGCTCTGCAAGGAGATCCTCGACGACGGGCGGGTGCTCGTGGTCGCCCAGGCCGACGAGGAGCGGGTCTGCCGGGTGGCGGCATCCCTCGAGGGCCAGACCATCCGGGCCGGCGACGCCCTGCTGCTCGAGTCGCGCTCCGGCTTCGTCTTCGAGCGGATCCCCAAGGCGGAGGTCGCCGACCTCGTGCTCGAGGAGGTCCCCGACATCGACTACACCGACATCGGCGGCCTCTCCGGCCAGATCGAGGCGATCCGGGATGCCGTCGAGCTTCCGTACCTGCACCCGGACCTCTACATCGAGCACCAGCTCAAGCCGCCCAAGGGTGTGCTCCTCTACGGCCCGCCCGGGTGTGGCAAGACGATGATCGCCAAGGCGGTCGCGGCATCCCTGGCCCGCAAGGTGGCCGAGAAGGAGGGTCGCGAGCCCGGCAAGTCCTACTTCCTGAACATCAAGGGCCCCGAGCTGCTCAACAAGTACGTCGGCGAGACCGAGCGGCACATCCGGCTGATCTTCCAGCGGGCCCGCGAGAAGTCCAACGAGGGCTACCCGGTCGTCGTGTTCTTCGACGAGATGGAGTCGCTGTTCCGCACCCGTGGCTCGGGCGTCTCCTCCGACGTCGAGACCACGATCGTGCCGCAGCTGCTCTCCGAGATCGACGGCGTCGAAGGGCTCGAGAACGTCATCGTCATCGGGGCGTCGAACCGCGAGGACATGATCGACCCCGCGATCCTGCGGCCCGGCCGGCTCGACGTGAAGATCAAGATCGAGCGGCCCGACGCCGAGGCCGCTCGCGACATCTTCGGCAAGTACCTGATCCGCGGGCTGCCGCTGCACCCCGACGACGTCGAGCAGAACGGCGGCTCCGAGGACGCCACCCTCCAGGCGATGATCGATGCCGTCGTGCTGCGGATGTACACCGAGGAGGAGGAGAACCGCTTCCTCGAGGTCACCTACGCCGGCGGCGACAAGGAGATCCTGTACTTCAAGGACTTCAACTCCGGCGCGATGATCCAGAACATCGTCGACCGCTCGAAGAAGATGGCGATCAAGGACTTCCTCGACACCGGGCAGCGCGGCCTTCGCGTGGAGCACCTGCTCCAGTCGTGCACCGACGAGTTCCGCGAGAACGAGGACCTGCCGAACACGACCAACCCCGACGACTGGGCCCGGATCTCGGGCAAGAAGGGGGAGCGGATCGTCTACATCCGCACCCTCATCAAGACCAAGGAGGGAACCGGCCCCGGCAAGTCGATCAACACGGTCGCCAACACCGGCCAGTACCTCTGACCCGTGCGATGAAGCTCGGTCTGCAGGTCAACCGGTTCACCTGGCCGGACGCCCCCGCCTCGACGGGTGCGACCTGGCGGGCGGTGGCCCGCGACGCCGACCAGAGCGGGCTGGCCTCGCTGTGGGTCATGGACCACTTCTTCCAGATCTCCGTGGTCGGGCCCCCCGAGCTCGACATGCTCGAGGGCTACACCACGCTGGCGCACGCGGCGGCGGTCACCGAGCGGATCGAGCTGGGCACCCTGGTGACCGGGGTGACCTACCGCCACCCCGGCATCCTGCTGAAGACGGTGACCACGCTCGACGTGCTCTCCGGCGGGCGGGCCTGGCTGGGCATCGGTGCGGCGTGGAACCAGGAGGAGCACCGAGGTCTCGGCGTGCCCTACCCGGCGATGCGAGACCGGTTCCGCCTGCTCGAGGACACCCTGCGCCTCGCGCACCGGATGTTCGCCGACGACGACAGCCCGTTCGAGGGGGAGACGATCAGCCTCGAACGTCCGCTGAACCGCCCGCAGCCGGTGCGCCGCGTGCCGATCATGGTCGGGGGCGGCGGAGAACAACGGACCCTGCGGCTCGTGGCGCAGTACGCCGACGCGTGCAACCTGTTCGACCTGGGGCTCGGGCCGCAGGGCATCCCGCACAAGCTCGAGGTGATCCGGCGGCACTGCGAGGACGTCGGGCGCGACTACGACGAGATCTCCAAGACCTGCCTGGCCCGGCTCACCATGGACACCGGGGCGGAGCTGCCCGACGGCGTCACGGGGCACTCGGTCGACCAGGCCGTCGAGCGCCTCGCCCGGCTCGAGGAGGCCGGCATCGACCACGTCATCGTCTCGATGGCGAACGCCACCGACCCGAGGGCCTACCCGCTCGTGGCAGAGGTCGTGCGGCAGGTCGCCTGACCCGTCGAGGTCCCGCGACGCGCTGATGCCCGAGGCCGCCCGTCAGCGTGTCGTGAGACCTCGACGTCGCTGAGGGGATGCCGGTGACCTCCTCGACCGGAGGGTCAGGAGCCCACGAGGCGGGCGACGAGCCGCCAGCCGAGGAGCAGCACCGCCAGCACCGTCGTGGCGACGAGCACGAACGACCACGCGGTGCCCTCACCGGCCACCCGCCGGAAGATCATCCCCAGGACCACCGTGCAGGCGAGCACGACGGCACCGAAGGCCAGCGACCGCGGGCCGCTGTCGAGCGTGATGCTCGCGAGCAGCCAGCCCGCCGCGGTGCCGACCAGGAACGGCGCGGCGGTGCGCAGGATGCCGGCGACGTCCAGCCCCTCGGCGTGCGAGCGGCGACCGACCGCCGCGAAGAGGACCACGAGCGCGACGTCGAGCACCGCCGGAAGGGCTCGGCTCACGAGGAGCGCACCCGGTCGAAGAGCGACCGCTGGCGCGGGGGCGCATGGGTCGGGTCGACGCCGTCGAAGAGGCTCGACACGGACTCGCCCTCGTGGATGCGCTTGATGGCCTCGGCGAAGAGCCCCGCGACGGAACGCACCTTGAGCTCGGGCCAGTCGCCGGGAGCCGGCACCGTGTCGGTCGTGACGACCTCGCTGATCATCGGATGGTGGCGCAGCCGCTCGACCGCACGCCCGGCGAACAGCCCGTGGGTGCAGGCGACGGCCGCCTCGGTGACGCCGTGGTCGCCGAGCCGGTCGAGCAGCTCGACGATCGAGCCCCCGGTGGCGATCTCGTCGTCGAGCACGATGGCCCGCCTGCCACGGACGTCACCGACGATCGAGTCGATGACGACCCGGTCGTCACCGAGCCGGCGCTTCGACCCCGCCGCGACGGGCAGGCCGAGCAGCCGCGAGAACTGGGTCGCGTCCTTGGCGTTGCCCAGATCGGGTGAGACGACGACGCAGTTGTCCAGGTCCTGCTGGCGGAAGTGGTCGGCGAGCACGCCGAGGGCCGTCAGGTGGTCGACCGGCACGGAGAAGAACCCGTGCACCTGCGGGGCGTGCAGGTTCATCGTGAGCACCCGGTCGGCACCGGCCGTCGAGATCAGGTCGGCGACGAGACGCCCCCCGAGCGAGATGCGGGAGGCGTCCTTCTTGTCGCTGCGCGCGTACGCGAAGTGGGGGATCACCGCGGTGATCATGCCCGCCGACGCCCCCTTGGCCGCGTCGACCATGAGGAGCAGCTCCATGAGCGAGT
>DASQEZ010000032.1:0-9900 GCA_035633415.1 Ornithinibacter sp.
GCCCACCATTCTCGCAGCCTTTTCAGGCACGGATGATCGCGAGCACCTGGTCGCGCACCCGTTCCATCTCGGCGGGGGTGGCCGCCTCGACGTTGAGCCGCAGCAGCGGCTCGGTGTTGGAGGCGCGCAGGTTGAGCCACCACATCGGGTCGCCGTCGTCGCCGTCGCGCCCGGCGTGGGTCAGGGTGAGCCCGTCGAGCTCGTCGGTGTCGACCCCCTGCGACCGGGCCCAGGCCCGGACCTTCTCGGTGGCGGCCGCCGCGTCGGTGACGGTGGAGTTGACCTCGCCCGACGCGGCGTACCGGGCCAGGTCGGCCATCACCGTGCTGAGCGGGGCGTCCTGCTCGCCGAGGGCGGCCAGGGTGTGCATCGCGGCGAGCATGCCGGTGTCGGCGAACCAGAAGTCGCGGAAGTAGTAGTGGGCGCTGTGCTCGCCGCCGAACACCGCGTCGTGGCGGGCCATCTCGCCCTTGATGAAGGAGTGGCCGACCCGGGTGCGCACGCCGCGGGCGCCGGTCTCGGCGATGACCTCCGGCACCTGCGCGGAGCAGATGACGTTGTAGACCACGGTGACGTCCGCGGCATCCGCCCCCTCGGCAACGGCCCTGGCGACCTCGCGGCGGGCGATGAGCCCGGTGATCGCGCTGGGGCTCACCGGTTCTCCGCGCTCGTCGACGACGAAGCAGCGGTCGGCGTCGCCGTCGAACGCCAGGCCGAGGTCGGCGCCGTGCTCGCGGACGGCGGCCTGGAGGTCGACCAGGTTCTTCGGGTCGAGGGGGTTGGCCTCGTGGTTGGGGAAGGTGCCGTCGAGCTCGAAGTACAGCGGGATGACGGTGAGCGGCAGGGCGGGCAGGCCGGCCTGGGTGCCCAGCACGGCGGGGACGGTGTGCCCGCCCATGCCGTTGCCGGCGTCGACGACGACCGTGAGCGGGCGGATGGCGCGCAGGTCGACCAGGCCGCGCAGGAAGCCGGCGTAGTCGGCGAGGACGTCGCGCTCGACGACGCTGCCGATGGTGGTGTCGGGGTCGCCGACGTCACCGGCGAGGAGTCGTTCGGCGACGATGCGGACGTCGGCGAGGCCGGTGTCCTGGCCGACCGGCCGGGCACCGGCGTGGCACATCTTGATGCCGTTGTAGGCGGCGGGGTTGTGGCTGGCGGTGAACATCGCGCCGGGCAGGTCGAGGGCGCCGCTGGCGTAGTAGAGGCCGTCTGTGCTCGCCAGGCCGATGAGGGTGACGTCGACCCCCCGGCTGCGCGCGCCGTCGGCGAACGCGGTGCTGAGCTCGGGGCTGGAGTCGCGCATGTCGTGGGCGACGACGCAGGCGCTCGCTCCGTCGGCGAGCACCACGACCTCGGCGAAGGCGGCACCCAGGGCTCGGGTGACCGTCGCGTCGAGCTGGTCGGGGACGGTGCCACGGACGTCGTAGGCCTTGACGACGGCGGCGAGGGAGGGCGAAGTCACGGTCAGCGAGCCTACGGGAGGCCGACGGCCACGCCGCCCACCGGCATCCTCATTCCACGAGGCGGATGGGGTCGCCCTCGACCGAGGCCTGCCACGACGTGGTGTCCGACGGGCCGGACCCGCTGCCGTAGTAGAACTCCAGGCGCACCCAGCAGCCCGCCGCGGCCCCGTCGTTGCAGCTGTAGGTCGTGGGGATCGGGACCGTGATCGTCTGCCACTTGCCGTTGTAGGCCGAGCTGACCGGGATGCGGCAGTTCGTCAGGTTGCCGTTCGTCACGCCGCGGGCCGTGCACCCCGAGAAGGTGCCGCCGATCTCCTCGGGAGGCAGCACCGTGATGGTGCTGCCGCTCGTGGCACCGTCACCGATGTCGAAGAGGTTGACGTTGAAGACCTGCCCGTTCGACGACGACGGGATGCGCGCCAGGAAGAACTTGGTGCGGCCGTTGGGGGTGTTGGCGTACATGACCATCTTGCCGAAGCCGGCGATGGAGATGTTGTTCTTGTCGTTGACGGCGGCGCCGGACGCGCGCAGCCCGAACCGGTTGTGGCCGCCCTCGGCGTCGGCGCCCAGGCCGTTGGTGCGCACCTGGATGGCGTAGGTGCCCGCGGGGGTGGTGCCGGGGAACTGGCAGAGCGTGACCCACTGGCGGAAGTTCTGCGCGACGTCCGGCCGGGCGGTGTACTGCGTGGTCCGCTTGTCGAGGACCCGGGACATGTCGCCGCTGTAGGGCTGGTAGAGCTTCGTGCACGTGTTGACGATCGGCCAGGTGGTCGGGTCCCACGGGTTGGAGCCGGGGCTGCGGATGATGAACTCGGTGCGGATCAGGCCGGTGCCGAAGTTCTGGTCACCCGTGCAAAACACTCCGGCGTTGGGTGCGTAGCGCACCGCCGGGTTGGTGACCACGGTGTTGACGGCGGCGAGGTTGTCGGCCGCGGCGAGGTTGTTCTTCTCGCACACGTCGCCGACGACGACCTGGGCCGGGTCGAAGGCCTCGAGCTTGAGCTGGCTCACCGGCTGGCGCAGCGTGACGGTGAAGACGTGGCCCCTGGCGTCGTAGTCCGTGTTGCGGCCGGCGCTGCAGCCGTCCTCGGTGGTGCAGGTGTTGTTCTGGAAGGCGTCGCCGCTGACCTTGGAGGCGGCCGGGCTGCCGACGTTGGCCCAGAACAGCCCGGCGTCGTCGCAGTTGGTGCTGGCGGTCGTGCCGGGCAGCGGGTCGTCGCCGAACCGGTTGCACGGGCTGCCCAGGGGCACCGGGCCCGCGTAGTCGGCCACGGCGTAGCGGCTGATCGTGGTGGTGGGCCGGCCGAGCAGCGGGCCGAAGATGTTGTTCACGGTGCGGGACACGTCGACCCGCAGGCGGGTCGGGCCGCCGCTGAGCGCCGGGCTGACGACGGTGGAGGCGGCGCCGTCGGTGAACCCGTTGTTGGCCGAGTAGCTGCGGGCCATGCCGAAGGCTGCGGTCTGGTTCCCCGGCAGCTTGACGACCCCGGCGAGCGCCGCGGCATCCGCCGCTCGCTGGGCGCGCTGTCCGGTGAGGTACCAGTTGCCCACGTCGACGGCGAACGCCGAGAAGGCCATCAGGACGATCAGGATCAACCCCGTCGTCACGGCGATGTAGCCCCCCTCGTCGCGGCGGACGCGAGCGCTCGGGCGTGGTGCCACGGTGGCCCTCCTCATGGTCGGCAGCCGTTCGAGGCCGGGATGGGTTCGATACCGAGGACGTTCGCCTCGCGGATGGTGATGGTCGAGAACACCATGCGGGTCAGCGCGTCGTGGCGCACCTGGAGGTAGACCCCGATGCGGTCGGGCGGCCCCGAGGCGCAGGCGTTCTGGCTTGTCGCGGCCCAGCTGTTCAGGGTCGGCGTGAACCGCGTTCCGTCCCAGGCGAACTTGACGCACACGGTGCAGTCGGAGAAGCTGCTGAAGCCCTGCGGGAACTCGTCGGTGGTGTTGGCCTTGTAGACCCACAGCTGCTGGATGTTGTTCTTGTTGAGGGCGCCGCCCGCGGTCTCGACGCGGTCGGCCGCGTCCTGGGCGAAGTTGGCGTTGCGCCCCTCGGCCGAGGCCATCCGCACGCCTGCCTTCACCGCGTCGGAGGCCGACAGGTTGTTCTGGAAGAAGAGGGCGAACTCCATGATGCCGATGACGAGCAGGATGAAGATGGGCGTCACGATGACGGCCTCGACAGCCGCTGCGCCCCTCTCACGACGCTGGGTGCGCCCGGTCATGACGACACGCAGACCAGGCTGGACGAGAGCTGCTCGAGGCGCATCGTCGTCGTCTCCTGGACCAGCTGCTCGTCGGCGAACCGGATCGGGGCGTTGTGCTGGTACTGCACCCGCACGCCCACGGCGTCGACCGGGTCGACCCCGGACACGGGTTCCCCGGCGCACGCCATGCGCCCGGTCCAGGCGCCCGTGCCGGCACTGACGACACCGGCGCTCGTCACGGTGAACTTCACGCACTGGGTCGAGCAGGTGCTGCCCGACGCGGGCTCGCCGGTCGGCGAGTTCGGGTTGGCCCGGTAGACCCAGATCCGGGTCACGCGGGTGTAGTCCATGCCCTCCAGCGACGCGACTACCTGCACGGCCGCGTCACGGGCGAAGGTCGGGGCCAGCGGCTGCTGGGCCGCGAGGCGGGCCCCGGCTCGCGACGCCGAGCTCACCTCGTAGGTCGTGCGGAAGAGCATCGAGACGTCGACGACGCCCGCGAGGATGGTGAACAGCAGGGTGGAGACGATGGCGGCCTCGACGGCGACGGCTCCGCGCTCTCGGCGCTGCACCCGGGCCCCGGTCGACGCAGGTCGGTGGGGTGGGCGGAGGCGTGGTCGCACGGGCACGGCACCTCCGAGGTCTTCCGACGTGAGCGAGTCGATCTGTCGTCCTTGGGCCGGTCGATCGGTCGTCGCCAGAATAGATCTCCGCCCCGGGCCGGCAGTAGGGCCTGCGGGCAGGCTTGGCCGAAGGGACCCACGGGTCTGGCCGAACGGCCGAGGGGGCGATGTCGGGGGGCGCGGGGACGACCCGCGCCCGCTCAGCCCTCGGCGCTGCCCCGCAGGACGCGCAGGTGACCGCGGCGGACCTCTCCCGGGACGACGGCCGGGCCGGAGTCGACGGCGGCCGGAAGCGGCGTGGTGGCGCGGGGCCGGCCGGCCTCACGGACCGCGTCGGCGAGGGCGAGCAGGTCGTCGGTGCTCGGCTGCGGCTCCGGGTAGTCGGTCGCGAGGCGCACGACCTCCCACCCCCGCGGCGCGGTGAGGCGGTTCGCGTGCTCGGCGCACAGGTCGTAGGTGTGCGGCTCCGCGTACGTGGCCAGCGGGCCGAGGACGGCCGCCCGGTCGCCGTAGACGTAGGTCAAGGTGGCGACCGCGGCGCCGCGGCACGCCGTCTTGGAGCACCGGCGGGACAAGTTCACTCCAGGAACTCTAGGCGGCACCGCCGACGGCCGGGCGCAGGCACGCCGTAGCATGCCGGGCGTGACAGGACCGCGACGCCGTGAGCGCCACGGCCGGGGGGTGAGGGGCCCGCTGGCGTGGCCTCCGGTGCCCGCGATGGAGACCCGCCGGGCCCGGTTCGACGCGTTGGTCCTCGACGCGGCCGACCGGGTGCGCCCGCACCTCGGCACCCGGTACGCCGGGCTCGAGTTCGCCGTCGAGGACGTGCCGCCACAGGACCCCGCCCCGTGGGAGGAGCAGACCGCCCCGCTCGGTCGGCTGATTCGCGGCACGACCACCAGGGCGCACCGCGTCGTCGTCTACCGGCGGCCGGTCGAGGCACGGGCGCAGGACGACCTCGACCTCGCCGACATCGTCCGCGAGGTGGTCACCGAGCAGGTGGCGGCCCTGCTCGGGGTGCCGCCGCAGGAGCTCGACCCGGGCCTGGACCCCGACGCCTGAGGTCCGCAGGTCGGGCCGAGGGCGGCGCGCGGAACGGGCCGCGCCGCACCGGTCAGGGCAGCGGGAACGCGCGGCTGACCTCCGAGGTCACCGCGCTCTCCTGGAGCGGCATCGACGAGAGCAGCCGGGCCGCGCCGGTGCCGCTCGAGGACACGATGCTGCCGCGCAGCTCGCCGCTCCCGGTGATGCGGCGGACCCAGACCGACGTCGCGCCGTCGAGGGGAACGGTGGCCACCCGGTCGGCGAGCAGCTCGACCTCCCGGGTGCGGGGCTCGCCGTCGATGACCGAGACGACCTCGGCAGTGGAGTTGCCGCCGGTGCTCACGAGGTGCGCGGTCCGGGTGATGGTGGCTTCGTTCGAGAACGCGGCACCGCCCAGGGTGCTCACCCCGGTGGCCGCCGGCGACCACGTGACGTCGCCCGGCGCCGTGCCGTTGCCGATGCTGGTGAACGCCGAGGCGACGACGGGCACGTCGGACCGCAGGGCCACGGCGTACGTGCCGGCGGGCAGCCCGGCGAGCGGCAGCTCTCCGACCGCGCCCGCGGCGACGCTGAGCACGCTCTCACCGGTCAGCGGCACCAGCCCCTCGCGGTCGAGCACGGTGACCTTGACGACGGCGTCCTGGTCGTCGGGCACCGCCACGCGCACCGACGTCGTGCCCAGGGCGTCGACGACGACTCCCGGCACCACCGCGACGGTGCCGGGCGCGGCCGCCGGCACGGTCGTCTCGGCGCCCAGGGCCGTGCTCCCGTCGACCCAGGTGTCGGTGAGGGTCGCCTGGACCCCGCCGCCGTCGGAGCGGACGTGCACCGCGGGGGTCCGCTCCGCGCCGTGTCGGGCGTCGAGCAGCAGGCTGACCCGGCCGCCCGGGGCCACCGTCTCGACGACGGGCTCCCCGAGCCGGCCGGCCGTGCCGTGCACGCTGACCTCGGTGGACACCGGGTTGGCCCCCGGGTTGGTGATGACGAGCCGCTCCTGCCGGCCCGGCCCGGCGCCACCGGCGAGCAGCCACAGGTCCGAGCCGCCGGCGCCGCACGGCGTCGTGACGAGCCCGCGCAGGTCCTTGGTGTCGACCCGCCACTCCTGGCTGCCGGCCACCGCCGGGGCCATCGCCCCCGACCCGGTGAGCAGCACCGGGTCGCTCCCGGCCGCACCCGGGAGGCCGGGGGCACGCGGCATCGCGACGGTCGCGCCCTCGGGGCGCGACTCCAGCGTGAGCAGGGTCGTGGAGCCGGACGTGGCCGTCAGCTCGCCGGCACCGCGGGCCGGGACGGGCATCAGGTCGGCAGGCCCGGCCGCCGCCGAGACCGCGACGGGCACGGGTACGTCGGGGATGCCGGGGATGCCGCTGAGCTCGGGGCCGGGGCAGGTCTGGGCGACGCGGGTCGCGAGCGACGTGCCGACCAGCGGGGCCTGCTCCTCCCCCGCGGCGGCGACGAGGTCGACGGTGACCGGCTGGGCGGTGGCGACGTGGACCAGGCCCACGCCGGCGCCGACGACGAGCGCCACCCGGGCGACCCCGGCGACGTTGACGCGTCGCACGGCCTGCTTCAGGCCCGCACCCGTGGAGCCGAGGCGGCTCATCGCCGACCCACCCGGGACTCGCGCCGACCGAAGGGAACGGCGAGGAAGGCGAGCACGAGGAAGGCCAGCGCCTGGCCCACGTGCCACCACCGCGAGGGGTCGGTGACCGTGATCGTCAGGCTGCTGGTGCCGACGGGGAGTGCGTACGTGGGCGTGTCGGTGCCCGCGACGGCTTGCACGGTCACCCCGTCGACGGACACGACGGCATGGTCGGCCCAGCCGAGCGGCTCGGCGACGACCAGGCGGCTGCCCTGCGGTGCCTCGACGGTCGTGCGGGTGCCGGCGTTCTGGCCGGTCGTCTCGACGAGCCGAGCACCCTGGGGCGTCTCGAGGCGCAGGCGCGCCGGAGCGACGAGCTCCTGGCCCTCTCCGGTGGGGCTGACCCGCCACATGTCCCAGCCGTCGCGCGGGGCGACGCGCTGCAGCCCCTCGGTGGCGTCGAGCCGGCGAGCCACCTCGGGCACCAGCCCGGAGCGAACCGCCAGCAGGTCGGTGGCCGTGTCGGTGAACAGTGAGGGCCCGGCGGAGGCGTCACCCAGGGCCGCGCTGACCCGGTCGGCGACCGAACCGTCGGCGTCGGCGACCGCCGGCAGCGGGCGCACCACCTCGAAGGCCTCCCGGCCCACGAATCGGTAGCCGGCCCCGCGTGCGCCGGGGGTGACGAACAGGGCTCGGGTGGCGAAGGCGCCCTCGGCCTGGTCGACCGACACGGCCGGCCGGGGGTCCTGCCACGACACGATCTCGGTGCCGAGCGTGGCCCACACGACCCCGGCGGCGGAGACGGCGACGGCAGCGGCGCCGGTCGCGACCGCGGCGCGCCGAGCCAGGACCGGTGCGCGCCCGGGGGACGCCGGACGGTTCAGGGCGACGGCGTCGAGCCCGCGGCCGATCGCCAGCACCAGGACGAGGGTGAGCGGCATGAGCATGACCCCGGACCACAGCAGGATCGGCTCGCCGGCACCCTCGACCCCCGCGGGCACGCTGCCGAGCCGGATGCCGGGTGCCACCAGGGCCAGGGCCAGCAGCGCCGTCGTGAGCAGTGCCAGCGGAGTCGCCGCGGAGCCCCAGGCGCGACCGCGCAGCAGCGCGAGCACCGCGAGGGCGACCAGCGGCAGGGTGGTCCACGCCACGGGCGCGCCGGCCCCGCCGGGGTTGAGCAGGGCGATCTGCCAGGGAGTGGGGGTGCTGCCGCCCCACTGGGCCAGGCCCGCACCCGCGACCAGCACGGGCCACGACGCCTCCGACTGCCGCACGGCCCACGGGGCGAGCACGGCGACGGGGACGATGGCCACGGTCAGCGCGTGCCGGCGCACGCCACTGCGGACGAGCGCGAGCAGCAGCGCCAGCACGCTGACCAGCGCGAGCAGCACCGGGGCGAACGCGCCGAGCACGAGGGCCGCGAGGGCCGTGGCGAACGCGCTGGTGGCCGTCGAGCGGCGGATGGCGAGCAGCCACAGGCCGCAGGCGATCGGCGGCAGCAGCACGAGGGCGACCACGGCGCCGAGCCGGCCCTGCGCGACGGAGGCCGCGGCCACCCCGGTGCTCGCCCACGCGAACGCGGCCAGGCCCCTGACCCAGCGGGTGGTGACCACGGGACGCAGGGCGAGGTAGGCGCTTGCGGCCGCCAACGGCATCCCGAACAGGACGAGCACGGCGACGACGAACCCGGCCGCGGACGCCGGGTCGGGCAGCAGCGGGAGGTGGTCGACGAGCCAGGTGGGCACGGCGAGCAGGGGGGCCTGCGGGCCGACCGGGTCGGGGCCGCCCAGGCCCGCGCCGGTCCACCCATCGGTCCAGGAGTGCCAGAGGACCGATGCGTTCGCACGGGTGCCCACCAGCTCGCCCCCGGCCAGCCCCGACCCCGCACCCGTGACGACCCCGAACCCGAGCGAGCGGCCGGCGACGGCCCCGACGAGGGCGGCTCCGGCGGTGGCCAGCACCCCGGGGTGCCGCACCACCTTGACCAGCCAGGAGCGCGGGTTGAGGTCGTGCGCCTCGTCGCCGATCGGGGGCCGGGGTGAGACGAGCGCGTCGTGCACGGCGTCGCCCCACCCGGTGAGCACGGCCCGGCGGGGCTCGAAGAGGGTGCGCAGGTCGCGGCGGCTCACCTCGCGGCGGTGGCGGGTGCGCCAGCGAGCCGCGAAGCCGCGGACCGGGTCGAGCGAGCCCAACGACGACAGCTCGGCCCAGGCCGAGCGCGGGCGCTTGAGGAGGAGCAGGCCGACGGCGGCCACCACCGAGGTGACGGCGATCCACAGGGCCAGGGCGGGCGAGGCCCACCACGGCGAGCGCGCCAGCGCGACCCGTCGGGCGGCGCGACGGCGCGACGGGGAGCTGGCGCCCGCCGGAGCGACCCCGCGCTCGGTGCGCATCCGCGCGGTCGGGACCACGACCACGCGACGGCCGGCGTTGTGGGCCCGCCAGCCGAGGTCGAGGTCGGCGCCGACGTCGCCGAAGGTGGTCTCCCACCCGCGCAGGTGGACCAGGAGGTCACGCTCGACGAGCGAGCCGGCGAACGGCACGCCCAGGGCGTCGCTGGTCTGGTCGTACTGGCCCTGGTCGGGCTCGCCGGGCGCGGGTCGCGGCAGCAGCCGGCCGCCGCGGGTGGTGCGGATGGCCAGCGCCCGCAGCACGTGCGGGTCGTCGGCGTCGAGGTGCTTGGGGCCCAGCACGCCGCTCGACGGCGAGCGCCGCCAGGTGTCGACCAGGGCGACGAGGGCGTCGGTCTGCGGGGTGGTGCCCACGGGCAGCAGCCAGGCCAGGGTCGTGGGCGCCCCGTCGAGCTCGTGGTCGGTGAGCGCGCGGTGGGCGGCGGCCCGCACCGGCGTGCGCGGGTCGACCGGCAGCACGGTGACCGGCACGCGGTGGCTGCGGCGGGCGGCGTCGACGACCTCGGTGAGGTCGGTGTCGGGGGCGCCGTCGCTGCCCGGGAGCACGGCGCCGGCGGTGCGGTCCAG